>NZ_CP011267.1:1200000-1500000 GCF_001006045.1 Geoglobus ahangari | reverse complement strand
CGTGGCCGAACCCCTCCCTGCCAAACGGTCTTTCGGATATCAGAATTGCCTTGGAGTTCAGCATTTTCACGAACCTGCTGATTGACGTGTTCAGGAAGCTCCTAACATGATCTCTCGAGAAAGACGTCAAAATGGACGTCAGCGAGTCAATCACAATCAGATCCGGTTTGACCTTGTAGATCTCAGTGTAGATGTAGTTCAGCTGGTTCTCCACTATTCCCCTGCCAACGCTGAAAAGATCGTAGTACAGAAACCCGGGTTTTTCGAGATCCAGACCCACCTTTTTCATGTTCTCGAAAAACTCATCCTCAGTTTCGTTAAAGGATATGAACATAACCTTCTTACCCCTCTCAAGCTCCTCCTGAGCTATGGACGAAGCGAGAATAGTTTTACCGGTTCCAGCCTCCCCGGAGATCAGAATTACCGAACCGTCGGGAATGCCGCCGCTTATAATTTTTGACAAAACCATGACGAACAATTGTTCGACAACTATATTAATATGTCGGATAAAGAATGCAACACATTTATATTCAAATACTCATAAAAACGTGTCATGCTCAAAAAGACCCACGCCATCGCCACGTTCACGCCGGTATTCATCCTCACCTCCAACCCAGAACTTTCGCTCTACGCGGTTCTGTTTGGCCTTATCAGCGACCTCGATTACATTGTCGGGCTCAAGCACAGAACGGTCACACACTCGTTTCTGTTCATGTCTCTCGTCTCGATAAGCGTGGCCTACTTCAACCCAACGCTCGGAGTTATTGCCTTCTATGGTATTGGGATGCACATTCTCCTCGACATGCTGACGAAGTCCGGTGTGCAGTTTTACTGGCCTATGAAAAAGAGGGTCAGGCTCGCCAAATTCTCCTTCGATAGCGTGGTAGCCAACTACGTTCTAATAGCAGGATGCGTAGTGGCGCTATGGGTGACGAAGGGGGACAGCATTCTCGACCACATCGTGGGTGGACTGAAGCTTTAAGCTCTGCTGCCCAGTTTTTCAAAATTGCTGGGTTAACTAGCCTGTCATTGGCTCAATTCAAGCTTTTGTGAAAATTCTTAAAATAAAACCATGTGGAGGAAGAAATTGTTGATTATGACATTAACTACACGAGAGGAGAAGAGCTCAGATAATTCTGAGCATCAATGTTCATGCAAGAGATGATGCCAACATCTCGGCTGCAGATATAATTGACGCCTACATTTTGACTTACTACTGATGTGATACTTAAAAATCTGCTAGCCATAGATGGAATTAAGGTGACTAGTAGATCGGAGATTAATGATCTGAGCTACCGCTCAGATAGATCTTTAAGACGACAGTTATATTTTATCCGTTACACAGTTAAGTATCAGGAAACGGCCACGATAATCGAAACCGTCTAGCATACGACTTTCATTTAAAATACTTCCTGAGAATACAGCAGTTATGCTCGAATTCCTTGGCGATGCAGAGGACAGACTGGAAGGTATAGAGAATACTGAAGGACGTCAGCGTTACAGCAGTTCTGGCTAGAGAGGTCGAGACGTTCGAGCTGAATCTCGCAATTACAGTGTGAGGTGATGTGAATGGTCAAGGAGTAGTATTCTAAGGAGGCTTCTGTAAGCATCGGAGGAGTTGAGGTTGACGATGTGGTGAGCTTCAGCTACAACAACGAGGTGAAAATCACCCACATAGAAACTGCCAAGGGTGTGGTGGGCTACAACAAGAAGTATCCAAAGCCGAGCTGGAGCGTGAAATGCAGGATAACCAGCGAAGCTCTTGCTCAGATCTCAGCATTCAAGAACAACGGAGACGTGATCAACGTGACATTCAGGGCGACAGGGCTCACAGTAAACGTGCATGATGCCGTGATAACCAAGATTGATCCTGGAGATGTTGGCGACAAGGTGGGAGAGGTCACAATTGAGGGTCTGGCCCTGAAGATTGAGGAGAACTGGACATAGCTCTTTGAAATTTTATTTAATGTTTTTTATCAAATTATTAATAGCAAAATTTAATACCATGAAAGATGAAAAATTGAATGTGGTTGAAGAGATACCCGTTGATTTAAACCCAGATGTTATGAAATGGCTCAGGAAAATATCAGGATACAGCATTGAGGAAGTAGCTGATAAATTAAAGATAGAAACAGAAGAACTCGAATTAATGGAAGAAGGAAAAATAAAACCTTCTTTCACATTGATTAAAGAGCTCTCTAAACTCTATAAGGTTCCTGTTGCAGCATTTTTTCTTCCAAAACCCAGAGAGATATTTGTGCCCAAAGACTATCGCTTTATCCATGGTAGAGAGGGTGAGTTCAATAGAGAGACTCTTTTAGTATTCAGAAAAGTGAGAGGTTTACAAAAAGTGGCGAAAGAACTTCTCGAGAATTTAGAGTATAGTGCCGAGCCACGCATAATGAATGCAACTCTTAGGGACGATCCAGATAAGGTTGCGGAGAAGTATAGAGAGGAATTCGAGCTGAGTGAGTATAAACAAATTGAGGAACTTAAAGACGCACCAAGTTTATTCAGATACCTAAGACATAGAATTGAAGAATTAAATGTGTTTGTTTTCCAGTATGGGATGCCAGTAGAGGATGCAAGAGGGTTTACCTTGATAGACGACTATCCTGCGATTATAACAATCAATTCCAGAGATCAGTACAAACCAAGAATATTTACATTGATGCATGAATTTGGACACATACTTTTAGGGGAATCAGCAGTAGATATGCCAAATATTGCTGTCCCAACCAAAAATAGAGTAGAAAAGTGGTGTAATGAGTTTGCAGCATCTTTTTTGCTCCCGAAAGACATAGCAATCAGAGTTTTCGAAAACCATCGCTCATCGTTAACAAGGGTAAAAACTCTAAACAAACTCTCTGCAAGGTATAAAGTAAGTAAACACATGTTATTGTACACTATGCTAAAATTGGATTACATCTCTAAAAAAGAGTATGATACTGCTTTAGAGAAGATTAAGATTAAATCTTCTACTCCCAAGAAAAAATCAGGGGGGCCAAAACCAGAAGTACGAATATTGTCAGAACTTGGAGAAAAATATTTAGCATTGGTTATCCAGAATTACAGGAACAATTTAATCCCATATTCTGCTGCTTTAGAAGCGATCCCGTCTGCTAAAACCAGAACATTTAATAAACTGGTAGAGCAGGTGGGTGGGGTTTGGCGGTAGTATATATCATAGATTCGAGTTCCCTTATAGATTTGATGGATTGCAATCCCATAGACATATATCCATCAGTATGGAAAAGACTTATCGATTTGCACTTAGAGGACAGGCTCTATTCCCATATCGAAGTATACCTCGAAATCGAAAGCCAAGACGACGAACTAAAAAAGTGGGCTAAAGAACAAAAAAACAAATATCCGAACTTGTTTAGATCGTATTCAACAGCTCAGCAAAAATACCTTGCAGACATTCTAAAGAATTTTGAAGCGTTTGTTAAAATAAACGGTAATACATACAAAGATGCAGACCCTTGGTTAGTGGCGTTAGCTCTTGAAATACGAAAGACACCCACAATTTTTGGCCCTAATGAACCTATAATAGTAACCGAAGAAATTCTGAAGGGAAATAAAGTCAAAATCCCCTATGTCTCAAACCATTATGGTATAAAATGCTTAAAAATATTTGATGTGTTTAGGCACGAAGGTTGGAGATTCTGAAATACCTGTGTTGATTTCCACTTCTATACCTCTCGAGAAGATTTCAACCCATGACTGAGAAATTAATAGTTTTACTTTCTTCATAATTCATAGCTTTATAGCTTTTCGATACTTTTAAATTTTTGAGAGAAATATGAATGTTGGGTGATAATCTTGGCAGAAGAAGAGAGGCAGGAATTGAGAGATGAACAGTTGGTGTTAGCCCTTAAGCGATGGTATTTAATGCAGAAAAAAACTACAAGATGCTCTTGAACCATGGATTAAAGCACAAGAGGAGTTTCAAAAAGCAGTTGAAAAAGTTAGGCTTCCAGCAACATCCATGGACCAGTTTAGGAAAATGTTGGAATCAATAAATCAACTACAAGAACGTATGAAACCGATAGTGGATCAAATCCAAAAGCTGCAAGGGAACCTGAATAGCATCCAGTTAACAACGGATGTAAAACCAATTCTAACGTCTCCTGTAATGGTGAGGCTATTAGCTATTGAAGCAAAAATTGACGAGCTCAAGATAGATATTGAAGAACTCAAAGAAGTAAAGCAAATCGAAAAAGAAGAATATGAGAAGCTCAAGAGAAAGTTGAAAGAGCTTGAGGAAGAACTAAACAACACATATCAGTAATTTATTCTGACTTCCATTTTTATACTTCTCGAGAAGATTTCGATCCACGACCGAGAAGCTTTTTTGAAATAAATATTGAAGAGCGGGTGTTCAAAACTCCAGAAACTGAGCGGATACAGATTGCTGAAAACAATAGGAAGGGAAGATAAGGCCCTGCCGACATGTACAGAGATCTGATTCTGGCATGCGTGAAGGAACCGGAACTGACAATAAGAAGGTGCTGATCTTGCGGCTGAGATCATAGCGGTTGACAACCTTGCAGAGATGAACAAGAGAACCAGCATCACGGTCCCTGAAGGAACGGATTTGAGCGAGGTTGCAAAAATGGTTTTCTAGAGTGCTGGATCCTAGTGGTGGGCAAGGTTGTGCAGACTGGCATCTCAACTACCCGTCCCATGTCGTTCAGAGATGCTGGAACATACCCTTGAAACACTTGCGAGAGATGCAGACTTCAGGTACTACATTAAAGATGGTAAGGGCTACTTCGTCCCGAAAGACAACACCGCAGAGCAGATAGTGCTCAGCAGCGAGACTGGGCTTTTGGAGGTTCGCAGAGTGGATGATGAATCTGAGGAAAAGCAGGAGAAATACAGGCTTAAATCGCTGCTAATCTGGAAGGCTGCAGTTGACACACGCATAAAGCTTGACTCTATCAAGGTTAAGGGCAGCTTCAAGGTTGTTGAGTACGAGCACCGCTGTCCGCCTCGATGAGTATCTGTCTTAGGTCTCTGGGCTTGACGACGATCTTCTTCTGTCTCGGTATCTTTGGCAGTTCGATGTGCTCTGCGAGTGGGTGGTTTATGAATTTGAGGAACGCACGAATGTATATCAGGCGCTTTCTGGCCGTTCGTGGGCTGAGCTGCTGTTTTATTTCGTTTATATAAATAATTATGCGGTTATCGTCTAAATCGTATAAACATGCCTCGAGGAACTCTCTCACGGCTTTCTTATAGCGGTGTTTTTCGTCGTCAGAAACATCCTTGAGATCCACTGCCTTGCAGAACCTCTCAAACTGATCAGCTAAAAAATCGGATGCGGGGGGAGGGATTTGAACCCTCGGACCCCTACGGGACGGGACCCTCAATCCCGCGCCTTTTCCTGACTCGGCAACCCCCGCTTGAGGGTGTTGACGTGTAGGACTCTGAGCCACGTCGATTTATTATACTTGCGGTCAGACCAGAATCACGAAGCCGCAACCTCTTCCGACATTCCCGGAAATGATGCTTGGAAATGAAAAATTTATCGGGCAGAGATGTGCTTCTCAATTAGCTCGAGAAGCTTTTTCCTCGTGAAGGGTTTTTCGAGTATATCTCTCGCCCCGGCCTCGAGTATGTCCTTGCCCTTGTTGGAGGCAAAGGCGGAAATTCCGATTATTATGGCGTCCGGATCCTTCTTTAGGATCTCCTTCGTGGCCTCAATACCGTCCATCCCCGGCATCAGAATGTCCATGAGAACAACATCGGGCTTAAACCTCTCGTAAATTGCGATGGCCCGATTCCCGTTATCAGCCTCGTAAACCTCGTGATTTTTGAGCATGAGCCTGAGGAGTTCTCTCATAGTGATGTCGTCATCAACCACAAGTATCTTCATATCATAACCACCCAGACCCATTTACCCTAAAACACTTTATAGTAATTTCGGTTCTAACTTCAAAAAACTTCACCTTCTTATACCCTCTATGAAATCCAGGAGGTCCTCGCTCGCCTCCCAGTCCCTCTCGAGCTGTTTGAGGAGATCGTTTATTCTCTCGACCTCCTCCCGTATCTTGGCGGCCATGAGGTTCACGTCATGTATCTCGTCTGTGAGCTCGCAGTATCCGTAGATCACAGCGAGAGGGTTCTTGATCCTGTCGAGCACGATGGAGAACTCGTGAATGTTCCTCTTCAGCTGCTCTATTGCCCTGAGCCTGACCTCCTCGAGCTCGCTCTTGTGGTAGACGTAGGCCAGCGTTCCAACGAGGGTTCTGAGCAGCTTTATCTCAGCGTCGAGGAATATTCTTGCGGCTATAATCGTCAAAAACCCAAAGAGCTCGTTCCCTATCTGAAGCGGGAAGACTGCAGTCTCGTATTCATCGTGAAGCTCCCTGTAAACACACTCCTCCGGGTGGCTGTTCCTCTTGACTATGATCTCCCTGTGGGTCTCCATTGCCCGCTTGACGCACTCGTTTTCGACCTCCCTCACGTACATCATCTCGGATGGGGTAACGACCTCGAAACCGTTTCTGGCCTTCATCACCGCGAAGGCCTGATGATACTCCCTCTCGAGCTCCTTGAGGGCGTGCTGTATCACCAACTTCTTGCTCTTTATCTCAACAAGGCTCGTGTTAATCTTGTGTATTATCCTGAGCAGCCGGGAAACCCTGACGCTTTCGGTAAGATCTACGATCACCGATATGACAAGGCTTCGCCCTCCCAGAGATATCGCCCTGCAGTTTATCAGGGTCTCCCTCTCATCGCCGTCTATGTTGAACCGGATCTCCTCCACCGGGCAGGTATCGAACCCCATGGCTAAGGACTCTATTTTTCTCAGGAACTTGCTCTTTGATTCTGGAGGCATGAAGTCCATGAGGTTGATTCCGGTCATGTCTCCCTGCATTTTGAAGAACTCCTTCGCCTTCCGGTTGTACATCACAACCTTTCCCCTGTCGTGCACGACGATGGGGTACGGGGAGAGCTCGTACACAGTCCTGTAGGCGTCTTTGATCTTCCTCTCCTCGTCTCTCTCAAGAACGTACTGGGTGACGTCAAAGAGCGTGCACAGAACGCTATCACCTGATTTCACGGCCGTCAGCGCAACGTACCTTGTCCCGCTGCTCGACCTCATCCTGACGTTTTCCAACCTCCCGCCGCTGGCCATCAGATCCTCAACCCTTTTCCTGTCGTCCTCGTGAAACAGCAGCAGGAAAGACCTCCCGGACAGCCTTTCTGAGGCTTTCCCAACAAGTTCTGCGAGCTTGCCGTTGTGCGAAAGGATCCTGTTGTTCCTCACAATCGCAATCCCGAACGCACCGCTATCGTTCAGAGCTCTGAACGATTCTCTGCACTCAAACAGCTCTCTTCGAAGTCTCTCTACATCCATCTCCTCTCTCACAACGCACAGGAAAACGTTCCCGGCTCTCCTGATCGAGAGGGTAAACCTTCTTCCCGAAATCCTGTGCCTCGCAAAAACGCTCTTCTCCCTGTCTGCCTGAAATGCGCTCTTCAGGTCTCCCTCGATGTCGAACACGTCGAGGAGGCTCTTCCCCGTTGAAAGATCTTCTCCCACGATCCTTCTGGCGCTTCTGTCCACGTCCAGAATGACTCCGTTTGTGTCGAGGAGGAGGTATCCAGCGTTAACGGCCTCCATAACGCTCGCAAACACGTCTCGCTGGAAAGAACCGTCTTTTTCGGATTCTTTATCTGGAGATTGTTCTTCTGCAGAGAGTGCTGCGGCAATAGCTGATGCAACCTCGGACTTGCTTGCGGCCAGCACTCCATCTGCAACACTTTTAACATGACCGGGTGCGTTGTTTGGATCGCTGCTGAGAACAAAGATGCGGTTTCCTGACGATCTCAACCGGTCTATGAGCTTCACCTGCTCTGGAGTGCTGATCAGCTCTTCTTCCACAACCAGCAGGGAGTTCTCCAGACTATCAGGAATCTCATTCAGGTCTCTCAGGTAAACATTATATCTAACCCCAAGAGATGCCACAACATCCTCGAGCATTTGCCTGTATTTCCCGGAGACGATTACGACCTTCATCTACCTGATAAAACCACGACAGCGGCAAATTAATAGTTTTTGATTTAACGAATGCCCGCTATCTCTCGTTAATTATATATCCTCCTTTGTGGATAAATTGGAAAAGATGATAAATTGTAGCAAATTTAACGAGGACTTCTGGAGGCTTGTGGCCGACAAGTCGCTCGCTGGAATTTACGTTCACGATGATCAGTACAGGATACTTTACGTGAACGAAATTGTTGAGAAGGCGACGGGGTACAGCAGAGAGGAGCTGGTTGGCTCGTCCATTCTCGATCTGGTCTATCATGAGGATCTTGAAAAGATAAAGAAGGTGCTGGACAAGATATTCGACGAGGAAATCGTGAGCTACGAGTGCAGATACCTGACGAAGAGCGGAAAGGTCAGGTGGGTGTGGGGCTACGTCACCCCTGTGAGGTGCGAGGACGGGCTTTACGTTATAGGGAACTGGATCGACATAACGAAAAGGAAGCAGCTCGAAGAGCAGCTGAAGGAGAACAGCGAGCTGTTCAGGGTTCTCGTTCACGAATCCCCGAATCCCGCGTACATAGTTCAGGGAGAGAAGTTCGTCTACGCCAACAAGTCCCTCCTCGATCTGCTCGGATACACGTGGGACGAGCTGAAGAGGATGAACCCGCTGAACTTCGTTCATCCCGAGGACAGGGAGACCGTGGAGAGGAGGTACAGGGAGAGGCTCAGCGGCAAGAGGGCGGCAGAGACCTACTCCTGGAGGGTCATCACGAAGGACGGGAGCGTTTTCTGGGTAACCGGAAGGCCGTCAAGGATCATGTATAAGGGGAAGCCGGCGGTGACGAGCATCCTCGTCGACACAACTGACCTGCACATGCTCACAAGCGAGCTTAAGAAGAAGAGCGAGTACCTCTCGCTCGTGAACAAGATTCTGAGGCACGACATACTGAACGACATAACCGTGGTGGAGGCGGCGCTGGAGATGAACGACGAAAAGCTCAGGGAGAACGCAATGAGGAAGATAGACAGGATTGTGACGCTTATAAAGGAGTCCAAGGCTATAGAGGAGGCCGTGGGTGCAACGTACAGCGTCAATCTGGCTGACTACGTGAGGGAGGTGGCGAGGAGCTACGAGTGTGTGGCCGACATCCAGTACTCCCTGATGGATGTGTTCGTCAAGGCCAACGAGTCGGTGAAGTCGGTGATAGACAACATTCTGAGGAATGCTGTCACCCACAGCGGCAGGGAGCGGGTGACGATTCTCCTTGAGACCTGCGTCGAGGGGAGGTTCGGAGTTCTTAGGATCAGGGATGACGGAAAGGGGGTTCCTGACGAGATAAAGGACAGGGTTTTCGAGGAGGGCTTCAGCACAATCGGCAGCACGGGGCTTGGGCTGTTCATCGCAAAGAAGGTCGTGGAGCTGCTCGGCGGAGAGATTAAAGTTTACGATAACGTACCTTCTGGGGCGGTTTTCGAGCTGAAGCTCAGGAGGTATTGAGGAACGTCCCAATTAACGATTTATTCGCGATAAAGTATATATAGGTTCGTGAATAATATTCTCCTGCAGGAGATGATAGCATGGGAAACGGTTTTATGGGGAGTATATTGAGAGTGGATCTTTCGAGCGGGTCTCTTGACGTGCTTGATGTAGACGAGGAGGTTGCAAGGAAGTACCTCGGCGGAAAGGGCTATTCCGTCTACCTGCTGTGGCAGTACCTGAAGGAGTACGAGAAGGAGGGTCTTTCAGCGAGAGATGTTGACCCGCTTGGAGAGGAGAACGTTCTCATCTTTGGCACCGGCCCTGCGACCGGTGTTGCTGGTTTTCCGGAGGCGGGCAGATACCACGTGATGGCCCTGAGAAGCCCGCTCACAGGCTCCATCGCCTCGGCGAACAGCGGTGGAAAGTGGGGGCCGTACCTGAAGTTCGCAGGCTTCGACATGATCGTGATTGAGGGCGCGTCGAGCGAGCCCGTGTACCTCGAGATTATTGACGGTGTGGCCGAGCTGAGGAAGGCGAGCGACCTCTGGGGCAGGAGCGTTTTTGACACCACGGCGATTCTGGAGAGAAGGTACGAGGAGAAGGTCAGCGTCGCGTGCATAGGGCCTGCAGGAGAGAACCTCGTGAACTATGCTGCGATAATGAACGACTACCACAGGGCGGCAGGCAGAACTGGTGTAGGAGCGGTGATGGGCAGCAAGATGCTGAAGGCGATAGTCGTCGGAGGGAGCTTCAGGCCGGAGATTGCCAAGCCGGATGAGTTCAAGGAGGCGACAAAGAGCGCGCTCGACAAGATAAAGCAGAACCCCGTCACGGGAGAGGGGCTGCCCAAGTACGGTACTGCCGTGCTTGTGAACGTGATAAACGAGAGCGGCGCTCTGCCCTACAAGAACTGGCAGGGCGCATACCATGAGAAAGCCAATGACATAAGCGGAGAGACGATGGCAGAGAAGTACCTCGACAGGAACCACGCCTGCTGGGGATGCTCTATCGCATGCGGCAGGGCAACTTCGGTGAAGAAGGGGCCGTGGCAGGTTCTCAACTCCGAGGGGCCTGAGTACGAGTCGATCTGGAGCCTTGGAAACGACACGGGCGTGATTGACCTCGAGGCGATAATCAAGGCCAACCACCTGTGCGACGAGCTCGGACTGGACACGATTTCCATGGGCTCGGCCATAGCATGCGCGATGGAGCTCTACGAGAGGGGCAAGCTCACACTCGAGGACACGCAGGGCATAGAGTACAACTTCGGCAACCCTGTAGCTCTCGTTGATGGAGTCTGGAAGACTGCTTACAGGATAGGGGTTGGGAAGTATCTGGCTCTCGGCTCGAAGAGAATGGCGGAGATATTTGGCCTCGACGTCTCAATGAGCGTTAAGGGCTTGGAGATGCCCGCTTACGATCCGAGGGGCATAAAGGGCATAGGCCTGAACTACGCAACAGCCAACAGAGGCGGGTGCCACGTCACCGGCTACACGGTGAGTCCGGAAATCATCGGCCTGCCGGAGAAGATAGACCCGCTCACGTACGAGGGCAAGGCGCAGTGGGTCAAGGTGTTCCAGGACTTCACGTCCACCGTGAACTCAACGGTTAACTGCCTCTTCACGACCTTCGCCCTCGGAGCTGACGACTACGCGAGCCTCCTCTCAGCAGTTACAGGCTGGGACATGGGTGCGGAGGACATCCTGACCATTGGAGAGAGAATATACAACCTCGAGAGGCTGATAATCAACAAGTTCGGATTCAACGGCAAGGACGACACGCTGCCAAGAAGGCTCTTCGAGGATCCGGTTCCGGAGGGGCCGACGAAGGGACAGGTGGTCAGCAAAGAGGACTTCGAGAAGATGAAGGAGGAGTACTACAGGCTGAGAGGCTGGGTGAACGGAGTCCCGACGGAGGAGAAGCTGAAGGAGCTCGGAATAGTCTGACTCTCTTTTCTTTTTGATTTTTATGAAACTTCAGCTTGAGGTAACCACGTCCTGCAATCTGAGCTGCGAGTACTGCTTCAGAAAGAGGGACAAACCGAATCACGTGGATCTGAGCCTTGTTGAGAAGGTCGCGGATGCTGACGAGCTCGTGCTCTACGGTTACGGAGAACCCCTCCTTCACCCCCAGATCACGAGGATTCTCGAGATGGTTAACGGAGAGACGATGCTGAGCACCAACGGAATGATAGACTGGAACTTCGACGAGGTTCTCGAGCTGCTCGACAGGATAGGGATATCCATTGACTTCGACGCGAGACACAGGAAGGGACTGGTCTTCAGGAAGATCGAGGAGAAGCTGAAGAAGGCGGGCGAGAAGGCTACCACGCAGATAGTCCTGACGAGGGACAACATAGAGATACTAGACGAGCTCGTGAGGGTTTCAGCAGAAAACGGTGCGAACGTTCAGCTGACCAACGTTGTGGCTGGAAACCTGGAGATGTACTCCAAGACCCTCTACTTCGAGGGCAGCAGGTTCTGCGTTGAGACCGTGAGGGGGCTCGACAGGGACTTCATACTCTCTGCAATAAGGGACTGGAGCAGGGGAGGTGGCGAGTGGGCAGAGGAATACAGGAAGATCCTCGACAGGGTTTACGAGGAGGGCTACTCGATAAACATCCCGTACATACTCGAGTCGGAGGGGAGGATCGAGGTGGCAATGAGAGCTGAGGAGGTTGTAGAGAGATGTGAGGACATAGCGAGGAGCTACGGAGTTGACTTCGAGAGGGCCAGCTTCTTCGGTGACTGGAGGAACAGGGAGTGCCCGTATGAGGGCATGGTGTTCATCAGGGCCGACGGAATGGTTGCCCCCTGCATGTCCTTCGCCTACACGCACACGGAGGTCGTGAACGACCACTTCAAGTCTGTAAATGAGCACATCACCGCAGATTTGAACAAAGTGGACATCGACTCGGCGTTCGAGAGCATGGGGCAGTTCAACTCCCTGAGGAAGGATATGACCGAGAACTTCCCGTGGTGTGCCGACTGTCCCCACGTCTCGGGGTGCTGGTATGCCAAGCAGAACATTGACTGCTACGCCAACAGTGTTTCCTGCTCGGAGTGTCTATACAGCGTGAAGATTGCGAGATGCCTGCTGTGAAAATCCTCTCAGCGCTGCCTGCAGAGGAGATCAGGGAACTTCTCAGGGAGGTGCTCGACGAGCTTGGAGTCGATTACTCAGAGTCCGAAAGCGGGTTCACCATTGACAGCGGAAAGATAACGATTCGTGAGGCTGGAAAGACAAGCCTTGGACTAACGCTGAACGAAATAGCGATTCCTAAAGGGCGGATTGCGGAGAGGTTTCGTGAGAGGCTTATGAGAAAGAGGGCGGGAGGGTAATTCAGGAGAGTTTAAGTATTCCGAATCCTACTTTCAACCATGTGCGAGTCGAAGGTCATTCTGAAGAAGGGTGAGAGTGAGGAAGTTGTCATGGAGGATGTCGTCAGGATCGAGGTTGAAAACGGAAAGGTTAAAATGTGGGGCCTTCTTGGCGAGTATGGCGAGGTTGAGGGCAGGATAGTGCTGATGGATTTCAGGCAGCATAGGATAGTTGTGGAGGGAGGAAAATGAAGGTTAAGGTGGCGATAAACGGTTACGGAACTATCGGAAAGAGGGTTGCCGATGCAGTTAGCCTGCAGGACGACATGGAAGTGGTGGGAGTAACGAAAACTAAGCCGGACTTCGAGGCGAGGATGGGGGCAGAGAAGTACGGGCTCTATGCAGCGATTCCCGACAGGGTGAAGGCCTTTGAGGATGCTGGCATAGAGGTGAAGGGAACAATAGAGGACCTGCTCGAGAAAGCAGATATAGTTGTGGACTGCTCCCCGGGGAAGGTTGGGGCCGAGAACAAGCCCCTTTACGAGAAGGCCGGAGTCAAGGCCATATTTCAGGGTGGAGAGAAGGCTCACGTTGCTGAGGTCTCATTCAGCTCTCTCGCGAATTACGATGACGCTGTGGGAAAGAGCTTCGTAAGGGTGGTGAGCTGCAACACCACAGGTCTTGCAAGGGTCCTGTCAATCCTGAGGGACATGTACGAGCTCAGGAAGGTCAGGGCCACTATGATAAGAAGGGTCGTTGATCCAAAGGAGGACAAGAAGGGTCTTGTGAACGGCATAATGCCCGATCCCGTCAAGCTACCGTCCCACCATGCCGAGGATGTGAAGACGGTGCTTCCGGACGTGAACATCGTCACGACAGCATTCAAGGTGCCCACAACGCTCATGCACCTTCACAGCATAGCTGTAGAGATTGATGGAAACGTTAGTGTGGATGACGTCATTTCAAGATTCGATGAGGAGCCCAGGATAATGCTCTTCTCCAAGGAGGAGGGCTTCACCTCAACTGCCAAGATAATAGAGTTCGCGAGGGAGTACAGGCTTCGCTACGACCTCTTCGAGAACGCTGTTTGGAGAGAGAGCATCAACTTCCACGACGGAGAGCTCTACATAACCCAGGCCATCCATCAGGAGGCGATAGTCGTCCCTGAGAACATTGACGCAATAAGGGCGATGTTCGAGCTTGCTGATAAGCAGGAGAGCATGAAGAAGACGAACAGGACGCTTGGGATCGCTTGATTACCATTTTTTAGGCTTCTTACGTCCCCACACTTCCAAACATTCCCAAACAAAAATCCACTCTCAAATCTTTTTTGTTGAGTCTTTTTTGAAACCACCATTATTGATATTCACGCTTTCAAGATCCCGTAAATGCTTTTCACGGCCCATCTCAAGCTTGAAAACACCATCGAAGGCTCAACATAGCAAAGCAGATAGCACTTCCCGCACTCCCCTACCTCACATGATTTAATGAAGGCGTCGCTGCTCACGACGCTTTTCAAGGTTTGAGAAGTGAGGTTTCCAACCGCTACATGGTCAACCTCGTAACAGGGAGCAATTACAGTTCCGTCTGGATTGACTCTGAGCAGGAAGTATGGAAGGCACGGGAAATTCTGAGTTTCCATTACCAGCCTTAAATACCCTTCCGTGTTCCATATGCACCTGTAATCCCTCTTCAATCTCAGTATCTCGGCAAAGGTTCTTCTTAGAGTTTTTGGTGAGATGCTCGCACATCCGGCAAAGTAACTTGAGACTGGCTCGAATGTTATCCCAATTCCAAGTGAGTCTGCGAATTCAACAAGCCTGAAAATCTCATTCGCGTTCTCCTCATGCACAACCACATTTACGTTCATCCGGAACCTCTCGGAAGCCCACTTAATGGCATCCACAACCTCATTCAGAGCATTTACCCCGGTAATTCTGGCGAACTTTTCCCTGTCCAAGGTATCGAGACTTACAGTGAGCAGATCCAAGCCGCTCAGCCCCCTCCTTTTTAGGAGAAGACCATTCGTAACGAGGGTCGTGTAAAAGCCATAGTCCCTCGCAGCAGAAACGATCTGCTCAATGTCGTTCCTCAGAAGGGGCTCTCCACCAGTTGCCGTGTAGATCGCCAGCCCCTCCTCAGAGGCCTCTTTCAGCATCTTCACGACTTCACCCAGACTCACCTCTTCTCCGCTTTTCTTCCAGTACATGCAGTAGTGACATCGCATGTTGCACCTGAAGGTTACCATGTGCGCGAAAATCACGGGCCTCTTTTTTCTTAGTACCCTGTTTCCGAAGTACACCTTAACAAGTCCCATGTATGGAGTGGCGTTAGAAAAAATTGATACCACCCCCTCAAACATCAAAACATCCTTTGGTAGACAATCCTGATCGTTTCTTCTCCTTCCACAACCTGCCAGCCCTTAGATATTATCCTAAACTTCAAGCTTTTGTGGCCAATGTACGGCTTCCATCCGTATTTCGGCTCCCACGGGAGCGGGAGGAAAAAGAATGGTAGTGCCTGAAAGCCAGAATCAACATTGTAAAGGATTTCAATACTGGCGTTCCCATCAAATTCCGCATATACTGGAACCTTTATCCTGTAAATCTCTGAAAACCCGTCTTTGGTTTCTTTTCTTGATTGCAGCTCTTTTTGAAGGAGGGGTGAGAGGGTCGCATTCACCTTCACAACATCGATCGTCCCTTCATGACTGGTAAAGTGGGCAATGCGCAGCATGTGCATCCTGTCAATCTCGCTGCTGACTGTAATTGTCACTTTCAACATCTCCCCATATTCGGCTTCCACATAGCTAACGTTAACCCCGGGTGGAGGTCTGAGTCTCGCAACCTCACCTTCAAAGTATGGGACTGGCAGTATCAGCGTGATGTTTTGAGGGAGTTCACCGTCAATCTCGTAGATTACCCTGTAATCGTATTCTGCTGGAAGGTTTACGAACGGGAGAGTGAATAAAGAGAACGCCAAGCCTGTGAAGAAGATAAAAACGAGCAGTAATGCCGCGATTGTAATTTTAGTTTCCCGATTCATACACATGCCACCCACGTTCATGACTTTTTTCCAAGTTTTTCAGATACCTTGCACCGCAAGCTGGAGGGAGCGTGAAAGTGAGGAGCAGCTGAGCAAAATAAAGAATGTTCCACACCAGCCTGAAAAAGCCATTAAAGGTGAAGGGATATACCACAACCAGCATTCCAGACACAAGTATGGGAACAGCAAACAGTTTCAGGCAGATTTTATCTTTACTCAGCATGTACAGCACAATAAGCAAAATTTCCGAGAGAACTACAGAGGAGTACACGAAGTTCTCAAAAAGGGCGTAGAGGAAAAATACAGTGTTCAAAAATATAATGAGATAGACAATTGAGGTCTTACCCATAAGCCATCCCCCCTCTGCTGATTAGCCAGAAAGGTATGTCTTCACAACGGTGCCTTCTTCCAAATCCACGAGAGCTGAGACAATCCTGTCGCCATGCCAAGTAACGCTGAATAACTCCTTTGGAATGTAGAACTTCGCGGCGGTGTGGGGTAAGACCCTCCTGACAGTTATGTGTCCATCTGCATTCTCGTAGACCGTTCTGTTGCTCAGGGCTATCGCTATTGCCTGTTCTCTCACACTGGGGGGTATAGCCTCAAGAAGGTAAGATTTCAAGACCAAAGTCCCATTTTCGTAAACAAACATGTACACGTCCTCTCCGGGAACTTCCTCGCTCGTCGCCTTTACAATAACTCTGCCACTTTCAACATTGACAGCGATTGTATCGTAACTGAGTCCATCGTACGGATAGAGAAAATCTTCTGGAGCGTTCTTTATCTCCCTCGCCAGCTCATCAATGGTCTGCACAGAATTTTCATCGCTGGTGTTAGTCCCATTCCCACTGAAATTCGTTTTCGCATTCTCCTCTTGTATGCAGGCCATTGTAAGAACAGAAAAAAGAAAAATTAGGAAAAGCCACCTCAATTCACTCTACCTCCACCACGAGACTGAAGCTTTCGCTGCTTGGCAGCACCTCCACCTTCCAGACTCCGTCAACCGGGTTTTCGATCGTGTAAACCTCAGTTCTCTTGTAGCCCGTAACGGTGTAAATCCCCTCAACCTCCTCCCAAGGCGGCAGCTTTGAGTCAGACAGAGACACTCTGACTTCTTCGACGACTCTGCTCGGTTTCAGGTTCACAACCCCAACTGGAGAGACCACCCTAACATCAACCTCATCAAGCTTTTCTGCACCCTTTCCGTAGTTGCTTGTCGAGACAGTTATCGTGACTTTCGTGGCGTTTTCGACAGCGAATGTTTTAACGAAGGGTTCGCTTGGCTTTTCGTAAACCTGCAAGTTCAAATCAATTCTCTGCATCCACTCGTCCAATCCCGGATCCTCGACATTCAAGTTGAGACTCGCTCTCAGAATGCCTTTAACCGAAGACGGGACGTTCACCTTCACCTTTACAACGGCCTTGGACTTAGGCTCAATCACTTTTGGAGCCTCTATGGTCACCAGACTGTCGTCCATCCAAGTTACAGGAGAGAACGGGTCATAGTAGACTCCCTCTTCCCTCACCAGGGATGGATTCATCTTTAGTGGGTGATCTCCCGTGTTCTCTACATATATCTTGTACTCATAGCTCCCACCAGCTTCAACCCTGTCATCAATAAACCTCGGGTAAATCCTCACCACAGGTGGAACCCACACGTTCACGCTCAGGCTCATCTGGTTCACATAGATAGGCCTTACGGATGGATAGGGCATCTGGATGCTGTCGTTTGTGAAGACGACCATTGAATTGTAGTACCCCTTTCCGGCATCTTCTGGCACCTTCACCGTTACCTTAATTTCGGCGCTTTCACCAGCCTTTAATACGAACTTGCTTTTGTCAAAACTAACCCAGTCTTTGCCAACCAAGTTATCGAAGATGGGGAATGTGACCACTCTCGGCTCCACCACAACATCCTTTTCGTTTGGATTCTTGAGTTTGACTGTAAAAGTTTTCTCGTCTCCCGGCATTAAGCGCAGGTGCTTGTACTTTGGCTCCACGACGATCTTAGTAACGTTCTCGTACACTTTTTCGATGTCCACCCTCTCCACAGGTATCGGCACTGGCTGAGAAACAGAAACCACCTCACTCGCGTGAGCACTCACCGCGACAGCCAGAAGCGCCATTAACGAAGCCACCACCAGATACTTCATGCTAATCACCACCTTATAGTTAAATGTTACAGACATATATTTCTTCTGACCATGTTTTGAGAAAAATTTTAATAATTTTATTTTATGCTGTCATTTATAGCTACAAAGATAAAAGATTGCCAAGATGCTCTAAGATAGAGAATTTTTTACCCTAAGGAAACCAAGCGCACACAAAATTTGTAAGAATATGGCGATTCGAAGTACCGCTTAACCCCTCAACCCAACGTATTCCCCGAGCATCCTCTCGAAATCCTCCCTCCTCAGCCCGTACTCGAAGAGCTTTGATGGCAGCCTTCCGTATTCGATTCCCTCCCTCCTGTTGAACTCCCAGGCCATGCTGTGTATCATGTGGCCTATCCTCTTCAGCTGCTCCACCCCGTACTTTCTGCCGGTGGAGATCTCAAGCAGCCTCGCCACGTCCTCCCAGCCCATCCCTATCTGAGGCAGTGCGAGGAAGCGGCAGTAAACAAGGCTGTCAACGACAGCGTAGAAGTCCTCAAGCTCCTTGACGAGCTGAGCCTGACCTTCTGGAGAAAGCCTGTTCAGCTGTCCGGCAAGGTTTGGCCTGTAGGCGCAGCTCCGCATGTGGCATGCCCCCCTCGGCGAGGTTGAGTAGGCCAAAGCTACGCCGAAAATTCCTCTGGGATCATAGGCAGGAGGTTCGAGCCCGTTCACGTGCACCCCCTCAACTCCCGTGAGCTTTTCCATCCTCGCAACGCCTTCAGCAAGCAGGTTCCCTACGCCTTCCCTGAAAGCAACCTTCCTGACGAGCTCAACGTACTTCTCGCCCTCACCGAAGTCAAGCCTTTCGTCAATTTTCCCGAGCCTGCTCAGCGTGATCGCAAAACCGATGGCGTTCCCCAAAGATATCGTGTCCATTCCGAGCCTGTCAGCGAGCTCGTTGGCCTCGATTATCGACTTCAAGTTGGAATTTCCGAGCAGCGAGCCGAATGCGTATAGAGTTTCGTACTCCGGCCCCTCCACCTCGGCCCTTTCAGTCCTGCTTATCCTCCCGCACGCGACCTTGCATGAGTAGCAAGCGTTCCTTCTAACAAAGTATTTCAGCATAGCCTCCGCATCGATGCTCTCGATGTCGAACTCGGACTTCTCCCAGTAGTATGACGGCAGGCTCTTCGATTTATTCACTAGCCACATGATGTTGGGCGTCCCGTACTCCTGCAGTGCGGAGAGCTTCGGAATCACCTGCTCATCAAGAAACTCCTCGAACTCCCTGTCGATCCTGCTCTCTCCGTCTCCTTTAAAGACGATGGCCTTCACCCTCTTCGACCCAAGAACCGCTCCTCCCCCAGCTCTCCCAAACTGCCTGCCCCTCCTGTGAGTTATGCACGCAAATCTAACCAGATTTTCCCCGGCCTGCCCAATGGCGATCACTTCCCCACCCTCATCCTTCCTGAGTGCTTCCTCGGTCTCAAACGCGTCGAGCCCCCACAGGTGGTCGGCTGGCTTGACCTCGACACTTCCATCTTCAACAACCAAGTACACAGGCCTATCGCTCCTACCGGTTATCATAAGGGCGTTAATCCCTGTAAGCGCCATTTCGTGAGGGGCAAAGCCACCGCACTGGCTCTCGCCATAACCCCCAGTCAGAGGGGACTTGAAGACGGCAGTCATTCTCGACGCCCCGGAAAGCCTGAATGAATTAACAGGCCCGACGGCAAATATTATGGCGTTCTCAGGTGACAGCAGGTCAGCTTTTTCGGGAATGCTGAGGAGAAGCTTGGTTGCTATCCCCTTCCCACCTATCAGCTCCCTCTCATCCTTCTCCGGGATTCTGGAGAGCTTTACATTTCTGCTGCCAACATCAACGATGGCGAGGCTCATGGTGAAAGTTGGAAAAACCAATAGATAAACTTGGCCTCAGCTCCTCCCATACATTCCCATGATCTCCCCGTACTGAATCACGTGCCCCTTCATGGCCGATTCGAGCTCCTTTCTGTCAGCTCCGGGCTCGAGGTCGAGCATGGTGTCGAGAGCGTAAACCCTGAAAAAGTAGCGGTGCTTCTCTCCTCGGGGCGGACAGGGGCCATCGTAGCCAACCTTCCCAAAATCGTTGACACCCTGCACCATCCTCACCGGCTTGCTTACAGCACCGGCCTTTGGAACCCCCTCCGGGATCCTGTCCGTCACCGGAATGTTCCATGCTATCCAGTGGGTGAAGGTGCCCATTGGGGCGTCGGGATCGTCAGCGATGATGACGAGGCTTTTAGCCTTATCGCTAACCCCACCAATCACCAGAGGAGGGTTGATATTCACGCCATCGCACGTGTACTTCTTCGGAATCTCACCACCATTTTTGAAGGATGAGGTTACTGAGAGTGTGCCCTTTTCCATCGATTCCTGTCCGGTACATCCAAAAATCAAGAGAGTGGTGGCAAGAAGTACGATGTGGACTTTTCTCATGCTCATGCCCCTATGAACATCGGTCAGGGACAAGATAAATATTCCCCCGCAACTCTGCATCAACAAGTAAATAAGCAACGCGAGAATGTCTCATGTGTGCCCCGGTAGGGTAGCGGATATCCTCGGGGGCTGCGGACTCCCGGACCCGGGTTCAACTCCCGGCCGGGGCACTTTTTCTTCTGGCTTAGTGCCCTCCAAAAACACCGCTGAAATGAGTCAACGAGCTCTAAAAAATGTTAAAACAAAAATATTTGGGTGGGCTACCCATCCCTTCTCAATCCGGCCACGAGAATGACTCCAATCACACCAAGCAGTGGCACAGCAATACTCTCGAATTCCGGAATGGAGCTGAGCGGTGGAGTGGTTTTTGCTTGCGTGAACGTCTTTATTCCGCTCGGATATGCCTCGTTCGTGTTTATCGAGCTCGTGACCCATGTGCTCAGATCGACCATCGTCACGTTCTTGCTCGGGCTCATTGCAAACCCCTCACCCGGGTTCCCCACAACAGCCACGCTTCCATCAGACGTGAGCGCCACAACATCAACTCCGAAGTAGCCGTCATCAACATTTGACAGCAGAGTTGCAACGCCCGATCCACCAAGCGACACGTCTCCGACGCTGTTAATCTGAACCCATGACAGCACGTCGTCAGCAGAGTCTGCCGTGGAGACCACATACGCCTTAGTCCCGTCAGGTGAGAAGGCGATTGACTGTATGCCATTCGGCAAACCCGTAACAAGCGGCGTTACCCCCGGAGCGAGCGTTCCGGGTGCTGTAATTGCATACACGCTCATGTTGCCGCCGGACTCATAGTTCGCAACCAGAACGGTTTTCCCGTCAGGTGAAATCTCTACGTTAACCGGGCCGTCTTCAGTTTGCATCGTGTTCACCGACGCTATCCCCACATTCGGGTCGAACATCCCGTAGATGATCTTGTCCGTCAGGTAGCTCACGATGATCACGGTGTTGTCGGGAGCGATGGCTATGGCGTTCATGTAGTCGTTCTGAAGAGAGTACGTGGCGTTGAGGGTCATGGCGTTCAGATCAACCACTGCCATCTCTAGTGCACTCAATCCGTCAGTGACGAGGACGTATTTGCCGTCAGAAGTTATGGCGAGATCCTCGGGGCTGAAGGGTATCGAAACCGAGCCCTCCACCACCGGACTGGTTGGGTCTGTGATGTTCACCACGTATATCTCATTGCTGTAGAAGTTGCTGACCACAGCGCGCCTGCTGTCGGGAGTGATTACCACGTCGAGAACGCCATCCTGCACTCCAAGCTGGCCCTGAAGAAATGGCCCGTGAACAGCAGATGGGCTCGCACTCAGGTTTATCGTGCTTATCGTGGCGTTATCGGAATTGGCCACAACCGCCCATTCGGATGCAGATGCACCCAAAATGCCAGAGAATGCAAGTGCGCAGATTGCTGCCACAATTAAGGCTCCATGCCTTTTTCTGTATGTTTTTCTCAAAAACATGGTGCTGTTCCTCCAGATTTTTACAGTGTTAAGTTTGACCTCTAACTATATATAAATTTTCATGAAAATACTTTTAATAATTATTGTTCTTAGGATATATTTCGAAATTCGCAATTAAATTTTTTTCATGAGATAATGCCGAGCGTGGCTGCTTGGATTGAGAGATTACGGAAAACGTTTAAAGCCTGTAGTTCGTGCTTAGCTCGGGGTTTGAACATGGAGTACAGGATCATCAGGGATGCGCTCGTCGTGGAGGGGGAGTTCAACGCCCTGAGCTCCGGGCTTCTCGGGGGATGGAGGGACGTAAAAGCGATATTCAACCACACAGTCTCAGATGACTTCGAGCGGTACGACCCTGTCGAGTACCTGCGTGGCGTTGCTTCAGAGCTCGGCTTCAGAGATGATGAGTACTTCGGCCTCCTGACTTCCGTGCCCATGGACAAGCTCGCAGTTGTCAGCGCTGATGAGGTCACGGCCTTCATCACTGCAGGCGTGAAAAACCCCAACGAGCCTCTAAAAACGCCCGGAACGATAAACATAATCCTCGTCATAGATGCGGACGTTTCTGACGGTGGAATGGTCAACGCGGTGATAACAGCAACAGAGGCAAAGAGTGCAGCACTCTTCGAGCTCGGCCACAGGTTCACCGGAACAAACACAGATGCGATCGTGGTTGCGAGAACTGGGAAGGGCAGGAAGTACAAGTACTCCGGGCCCGCGAGCGAACTCGGGAGGAAGATATGGCGGGCTGTTAAGAATGGAGTAAAGGAGAGCCTTGGAAAGTGGTAGCTTTGTCATTGGGCTTTGAAACCCCCGCAGCACTCCTGACACTTGCAGCCATGACCATAGCACGCAGGAAATAACCACTTCTACATTTTTACGGAAACATTTAAAACGACCTTTCAGAACCTTCTCTGATGATTTTCGCAAAGTACGAGAATCTGTGCAGCATATGCCACTCAACACTGACAGATGAGGAGATCGAGAGGAAAATTTGCCTGAAAAAGCACACTCCCCTTTGCGCTCATTACGTTGACAGGCTAACCGAAGAATTCTCCGAGTTTTTCAGAAAAGCTGTCGGAGAGCCGAGGAGCATCCAGCTGTTCTGGGCGAGGAGAATCTTCCAGAAGGAGAGCTTTGCGGCTGTCGCACCAACAGGAATCGGGAAAACTTCTTTCGGAATCCTGATGTCACTCTTTCTTGCAAAGAAAGGGAGGAGATCATACCTGCTGTTCCCCACCTCCCTCCTCGTGGCTCAGGCTGCTGAGAAGATCTCCGACTTCTCAGAAAAGCTCGGCATAGACGTGGGGATGAATGAAGAAGGCGAGATAACCGTCCTCTACTACCACGGAGGGATGAAAAAGGCTGAGAAGGAGAAGTTCCACGAGCTGCTGAGATCCGGGAAATACAGCATCCTGATAACAACCACAGCATTCCTCTCAAGAAACTTTGGAGAGATCAGGGGAACGTTCGGCTTCATATTCGTGGATGACGTTGACGCAGTCCTGAAGGCCTCGAGGAATGTGGACAGAATTCTGCACCTCCTCGGGTTCCGCAAAACCAAGGAGGGGTGGAAGGGGGAGGCAAAGGGCGTTCTGATGGTTTCAACGGCAACGGCAAAAAAGGGCCAGAAGGTGAAGCTCTTCAGGGAGCTGCTCAACTTCGACGTCGGCTCAACGACGCATGCGGTCAGAAACATAGAGGACATCGCGGTCGAGAAAGACGATGTGGAGGAGCTGAAGTCCATTCTGAGGATGATGGGCAGAGGAGGGATAATCTACGCTCAGAGCTCGGAGGATGCTGAGAGGATCCACGAGCAGCTCAGGGACGAGTTCAGAATCGGGATTGTGAGCTCGAAATCAAAGAAGGACTACGAGCTGTTTGAGCGGGGTGAGCTGGACTACCTCGTCGGCACAGCCTACTACTACGGCACTCTCGTGAGGGGGCTTGACCTGCCGGAGATAATAAGGTTCGTCGTCTTCGTGAAGGCGCCGGTGTTCAGGGTCAGGATCGACGACATAGACTCCATCAGCCCGAACATGCTGAGGGTGCTGGCGCTGATATTCAGGGAAGATGAGAGGGTGAAGAGGTTCGTTCCATACCTCAACAGCCTGAGCCAGAGTCAGGAGCAGGAGCTGAGGTCGGTTCTCAAGGAGCTGGTCAGGGGCGGGCAGGCGGTTGAGAGAAAGGACGTGGTTGTGAGGGAAAGCGAGGTCATCTTCCCGGACATCAGGACATACATTCAGGGCTCTGGCAGGGCTTCGAGGCTTTTCGCAGGAGGAATAACAAAGGGCGCGAGCTTCCTGCTCGAGGGAGATGGAGACGTGCTGAGGGCGTTCATCGAGAGGGCGAGGTACTACGACATTGAATTCAAGAGCAAGGATGAGGTGGACTTTGAGAGCCTGATAAGGGAAATAGACGAGTCGAGGAGGAGGTTCAGGGAGAGGGACAAGGCGAAGGACATAATAAAGCCCACTCTCTTCATCGTCGAGAGCCCCACGAAGGCCAAGCAGATAGCGAGATTCTTTGGACAGCCCAGCATCAAGGCCATGAGCGACGGTGAGAGCGTGGTTATAGCGTACGAGGTTCCAACTCCCGAGAGGGTTCTGCTCGTCACGGCCAGCCTTGGCCACGTCACCGATCTGATAACCAACAGAGCGTTTCACGGAGTCGAGGTGAGCGACGGGGTTTTCAGGCCAATCTACGCATCCATAAAGAGGTGCAGGGACTGCTCGTACCAGTTCACGGAGGAGAGGGAGAATTGTCCCAAGTGCGGCAGCAGGAACGTGGACGACTCGAGGAGAAGAATAGAGTTTCTGAGGAAAATAGCGAAGCAGACGGGGCATGTGATAATTGGAACCGACCCTGATGCCGAGGGGGAGAAGATAGCGTGGGATCTCGCCAACCTGCTCAGGGGCTGCGGGGAGGTGAAGAGGGCCGAGTTCCACGAGGTGACGAGGAAGGCCATAAACGAGGCCCTGAAAAGTTTGAGGGACATAGATGAGAACAGGGTTAAGGCTCAGATCGTGAGGAGGGTCGAGGACAGGTGGATAGGCTTCGTGTTGAGTCAGAAGCTGTGGGAGAGGTTTGATAACAGAAACCTGTCTGCCGGCAGAGCCCAGACACCTGTGCTCGGCTGGATAATCGAGAGGGCTGAGGAGAACAAGCAGAGGAAGAAGGTAGCCTTCGTCGAGGAGCTCGGAATCTACATAGACGACTTCGACCTGCAGGAGTTCACGATCGAGATAGAGGCCGTTGAGAGAAGGGAGGAGGAGAGAACACCCCTGCCCCCATACACGACGGATGCGATGCTGAGAGATGCCAACGCGATTCTGAAGATGTCTGCAGGAGAGGTTATGAGGCTCGCACAGCAGCTCTTCGAGAGCGGTCTCATAACCTACCACAGGACGGATTCGACGACGGTCAGCGATGTCGGGCTGAGGATCGCAAGAGAGTACCTCGGGGAGGACTTTCATGGCAGGAGGTGGGAGAAGGAGGGGGCACATGAGTGCATAAGGCCAACGAGGCCACTCGACAGGTACGACCTGCAGAGACTCATTCAGGAGGGTGTGATTCAAGTAGAGGGGATCACGAGGAGACACCTCGCCCTTTACGACCTCATATTCAGGAGGTTCATGGCAAGCCAGTGCAGAAACTACAGGGTCGAGGTGGTAAGATACAGGATAAGGGCAGACGGAAGGGATATCGAGGAGGAGAGGGTCATCAGGGCTGAGGGGAGGGCTTACGAGCTCTACAAATCGGTATGGGTCAGGGAGGAGCTCCCGGAGGGAACGAGGAGGGTTAGGGCGAGAATTCTGACGGTTCCCAAGGCTCCGCTGTACACCCAGTCGGACATAATAACCCTGATGAAGGAGAGGGGAATTGGCAGGCCATCCACCTACGCGACGATAGTGGAGAAGCTGTTCATGCGGAGGTACGTCATCGAGAGGAATGGAAGGCTCATTCCAACCGACACCGGGAGGAAGGTGTTCGACTACCTCTCAAGGAACTACGGAAAGTTCGTCTCTGAGGAGAGGACGAAGCTCCTTGAGGAGAAGATGGACGAGGTAGAGGAGGGAAGGGCAGACTACCTGGAAGTCATCAGAGAGCTTTACGACGAGATCATGGAGATCGTCTGAGCTTCTCCTCCACGGATTTCTTCTTGCCCTCTATGCTTCCTCCCCTGAGCCTGTAGTCCACCTTAACGACCATGTACACCCTGCCAGCGCCCCTTTCCACGAGCCTGTCGTTGATCTCCTGCATGAGCTCTCCCAGCTCCCTGTAGTCCTTGAGCTCGACAACCGTGCCCATAGAGGACAGCTCGTACTTCAACCCCCTTCCCTCTATCACCTTTAAAGCTTCAGCGACGTACTCGCTGAGCGACTCACCAACACCGATCGGGACGACTGAGAGCTCGACGAGCATGTAAAAAAGAGGTGCAAAAATGAATAAAAGGGTTTTTAAAGCACGTCGATGCCGTTGTAGTTCTTCGCCACCATTGAGGGGACGGGCTGTCTTCCGTTAGAGCTGTATGCCTGAACCTCAGCTTTTTTTCCGTTCCCTCCGTAGCCGTAGTGGGCGTACTCCTCCTCGACATTGAAGATCCTCTCGGGGCTCACACCGGTCATTATCGCCGTCACCCTCACTATTCCCTCAAACTCCTTGGATATCCTCGCTCCCCAGATAACCATCGCGTTGTCTGAGATCTCAAACGTGAGGTTGTTCACTATCTCCTCGGCCTCCTTTATTGTCAGATCGGGCCCACCGGTTATGTGGATGAGCGCTCCGGTCGCTCCCCTGTAGTCCACCTCGAGCAGCGGGTGGGACAGGCAGTCCCTCACGACCTCACTCGCCTTGTTCTGGGACTTCGCCTCTCCGACGAGCATCACAGCCACGCCACCGTGCTCCATTATCGCCCTGACGTCTGCAAAGTCGATGTTCATGAGCGACGGCTTGGTTATCGTGTCCACTATGCCCTTGATAGTCTCGGCCACAATCTGATCCATCACGCTGAACGCCTGCTCTATGGGCAGGTTTGGCACGTACTCGAGGAGCTTGTTGTTGTCCAGCACGATGACGGTGTCGGCATGCTTCTTCAGCTCCTCAAGCCCCTCCATCGCCTTACCGATCCTCGCCCTCTCGACCTTGAACGGTGTCTGAACCATCCCTATGACGATCGCACCCTGCTTCTTCGCGATCTCAGCAACTACGGGCGCTGAGCCCGTACCGGTTCCACCTCCAAGCCCTGCGCAGACGAAGACGAGGTTCGCACCGGCAAGGAGCTCCTCGAGAGTCCCCCTTGCAAGCTCAGCCGCCTTCCTCCCGATCTCCGGATAACCACCGGCTCCAAGCCCCTTGGTTATGCTCCTGCCGATCAGAACCTTCTTGTCGGCCTTTATCATCTCGAGGTGCTGCCTGTCGGTGTTTATGGCTATGGTCGTTACACCATCAACACCCAGATTCTTCAGCCTGTTCACGGTGTTGTTACCACTCCCACCGCAGCCCACAACAATTATGTTCGGTGTTCCAAACTCCTCAAACGAGAAGTTGTCCATTCTGCTCTGCAGCTCCTTCCTATAATACTCCTGCGCCTCCCTAATAAACGACTTCATACATTCTCCCCCATCCACTTTATTTCATCACCCATAAGCTCCTTCAGCTCCTTCTTCTTCTGGTTGATGAAGATCCTGAGAGCCTCCCTGATGACCTCGCTTGCATTCGCATAGTCCCCCATAGCAACGAGGGACTCGATAAACTCGTACTGCTGATCCGTGATCCTTATGGAGATCTTTCTCATTCTCATTGTGTTTCAGCTCCTTTTTAAACGAAAAAGGGGAGGACAGTGTCCCCCCACCGTCACCCCGCCGCCACCCGATGGATGCCATGGGTGGTATTTTGTCCCCCAGTTGTCGGACACTGTACTATCGATGTCCTCCTATAAAAATGTTTCTAAAGAAATGATAATGAGAAAAGTGTTCGCAGCTAAAGCGTATTCGAGAGGTACCTGTCCTTGAGCTTAAGGTACTCCTTCCAGCTCCTCTCTATGAGCTCCATCTCCTGATCCGTGATCTCTCTAACAACCTTTGCAGGCACTCCGAGAATTAGCGACCTCTCGGGGAACTTCTTTCCCGTCACAACGGCTCCGGCACCAACAATCGAGTACTCGCCAATCTCAGCCCCGTTAAGCACGACCGCATTCATCCCAACGAGGACATTGTCCGAGATCCTGCAACCGTGAACGACTGCGGAATGCCCTATGGTCACGTTGTCGCCCACCACCGTCGGAAAGCCCTCGTCCACGTGTATCACAGCGTTGTCCTGCACGTTGGTTCTCCTGCCGATAACAACCTTGTCGAGGTCTCCCCTTATCACCGCATTGAACCACACGCTCGAGTCATCGCCGATCTCCACATCGCCCTTGATCACAGCGGTATCGGCGATGAAAACCCGCTCACCCTTCCTCATAACCGCGGAATGGCTCTACAGCAGATTAACCTTTCGAAAACGATATCTTCCCCTCCCACAACTGACGGTTCGTGAGGTTGCTGGACATTGCCTCAGACGCCAACAGGGCACTTCTCATAGGCATCGGTGGGGGAGGGGACGTCATAAGCACGCTGTACGTAAGAGGATTTCTCGAAAGGTTTGGAGTCGAGTGCATCTGCGGTGGAGTGGTCTGGGAGAGGTTCAGGAGGGACAGGAAGCCGGGACCGAGGAGCGTCAGGGAGATTGAAGGCGTGGAGATCGTGAAGGAAACCCTCGGGTTCGTAAGGGGAGGGGAGAGGATCGGGAGGATCGAGCCGATAGTCTCACAGGTGGCATCCTTCCTGAAGGAGAGGGTTCTTGCGGTGAGCATAAATGAGGGGGTAGCGAGCCTGAAGCGGGACATCGAGGAGTTCGTGGATGAGCGCGAGGTGGATCTGGTGATTGCTGTCGACGCTGGCGGAGACTCGCTCGCCCTCGGTGGGGAGGAGAACCTCGTCAGCCCGCTCGCTGACTCAATGATGCTGTCAGCACTGCGAGACCTGAATTCAATCCTCGCCATCGTTGGCTTCGGGAGCGACGGGGAGCTTGAAAGAGAGACGATCGAATTCTACCTGTCCGAGCTTCACGGCTCGATTTACGGGGTCAGCATGGTGGAGGTCGATCGGGACTTCATGCAGTTCCTCAATAACGTCGAGAGCGAGGCCTCGAGGATACCAGCCCTCGCCCGTACCGGATTTCGCGGAAGCTACAGGCTCTGGGGGGAGCATGAGATTGAGGTGTCCATTCTCAATTCCCTCGTCTTCTACCTGAACCTCAGGGATGTTTACGAGAGGAGCAGAATGGCGAAGGCACTGAACCACACGAGGAGCGTGGAGGAGGCGAGCGAGATTCTCAACGAAATGGGGATAAAAACGGAGTATGACCTCGAGGTGGAGATGGCTAAGAGAGAAGGTCTGATATGAGCTGCTCCGCAGCCTTCTTCCCGGCGAGCAGACTCCCGTTCATGCTCCTCTCCGGGTAGTTGGCCTCAGACGTCATTCCGGCAACGTAAAACCCCTCGGCGACCCTGTAGGGTGTGATCTTCCTCCTGAATCCCCTCTCGTATACCGGCCCACTGTACTTCGCCCTGAACACCTTCCACCACCTGATCCCCTCAGCATCAAGGCCGTATCTTTCAAGATGCCTCGTGTACGTCCTGAACACTTCCTCGTCGCTCATCTCCAGCACCCTGTCCGGGGTTGTGTAGGAGGCGACGTACATCAGGCGCTCCCCGTAGTCCTCGAGCGGCATGAAGTTTGTGTGCTCGATTGTCGCTCCAAAAGGTGCACTGCTGTAGTTCACCCAGTACAGGCTGTCAGTGAAGCTCTCGTCCATTCCGAGCAGGAGGCAGATGCTGCTCTGATACTCAACCTCCGCAATCCCGAGAGTTTTAGCAAGCTCCCCGAGCTCTGGCAGTGGTGCCGTGTAGATGACGGCATCATACTCCCTCCCGTTAACGCTCCACCTCGAGGTCTTTTTCACAGCAGCTCTCTCCCTCACCACGTTGAGCCCCTCGGAGAGCTTCTCGACAAGTTGGTACATCCCGCCCCTCAGGTAGCCGAGCTCCTCACCGCTCAGCTTCCTGTTGCTCCTGAGCGATACCCTCGCCAGAAGCCACGCGTAGCTAACTCTCTCGAAGTTATCGCCGAACTTTGACCTCAGGAGAGGCATGAAGAACCGCTCTATCAGCCTCTCGCCCGCATCCCCCCTAAGCCCGTCAAGAACCCCGACGTCATCGTACTCCTCAAACCTCTTCCTCCTCGCCTTCAGCGTGAAGGCCGTGAGCCTGACCTTGTCCAGAAGGCTCATACCCGGATACGCGAGTATCTCCACAGGCGTGTTGAGCGGATATATCCTGCCCTGAAACTCCTGACCGACCTTCGCGACCCTCCACACCACCTTCCCGCCAAGCCCGAGCTCGTCGATCAGGGAGAGAAGGTATTCATCACCCCTGAAGAAGTGGTGGTAAAAGGCCTCTATGCAGTACCTGCCAGCACAGTACGAGCCGGCAAGCCCACCCACCTCACCGGCCTCATACACGTCAACTTTGCAGTACTCTGAGAGCATTCTGGCCGCGTTCAGTCCGGCAAGCCCGGCACCAACCACAGCGACTCTCATTCTCTCACCATCAATCTGAATGCTGTCGGGAAGACGAGGGCGGAGATGACCGTCCAGAGGGCTATGCTCACCGCCTCTCCGGAGCTTATTATCCCCAGCTCCCTCGCTATCTCAGCCCCTGCCAGCGTCAGCCCAAGCTTTGAGCTCTGTATTATGCCGAATCCGAGAGCCTTGATTGCCCCAAAGTCCCGAACGAGTATGATCGCCGGAATCACCTTCACGACGAGCCCGAGAGCGAGCAGGAAGAGGGGGAAGTAGAGAGTCATCTCCCCTATGCTGTTGAACATGTCCACCCCCGTTTTTATGAAGAAGAAAGGGATGAATATTCCATAGCCAACCCCCATCAGGCTCTCCTCAAGCTTCCCCGCTCCTCTGAAGACGAGGGATATGAGCGCTCCGGCAAGAAATGCCCCGAGAATCGCCTCGCTCCCGAGTATGTACGCGAGCCCCGAGAAGATGATCATTATAGCAAAGCTCCCCCTCACTCCGAGCTCCATCGGATCGTCGAAGAATCGGGCCATGAAGTCGGGGAAATGCCATATCAGGAAGCGGCCGAAGTAGTAGGCGAAGATGAAGGCTGGAAAGAGGAGGAGTGGGAGGAGGAGCTCCATCTGAGAGCCGCTCGACCTGTACCCGAGCGCGATTCCTGAGAGAAGGGATATCGTCACAAGGTCTGTTACGAAGGTTGCAAGCAAAATCTTCTGGCCGAACTCTGTCGAGGACATCCCCGCCTCCTTCAGAACCGGCATTACTATCCCGAGTGAGACGTTGGCCAGAAAAACGGCGTAGATCACGTTCAAATCGGCAATAGATGTGAGCGCGAACGCGAGCGCTATGGATGAGAAGACGTAAATCGGAACCTTCCAGTACCTCTTGGACTTCCTGATGATGAGGGCAAAGTCAATCTCGAGCCCGGAGAGGAACATCAGGAAGATGAGGCCGAGGACTGAGAAGAAGCCGAACCACTCCGAGCTTGCGAAGCTGCCGAAGAGCATTGCGAGGCCGAAACCGGCCATAATTTCGAGTATCACCGCAGGAACCTTCACCTTCTGCGAGATTATTGGAGAGGCGAAGGCTATGAGCGCAACAGCCGAAACCTCGAGCATCTCGTTCATCTTACCACCAGAACGGACGAGTCCGTATCGAGTATGAACTTCCAGAGAAACTCGGAGTCTATGTTCCCAACGCTGTTGGAGATCGAGAAGATTATCAGGTCGTATCCCCTCTTGACCTCCCTCACGACCTCGACGAGCGGGTTGAACTCCGTCACCGTTATCTCAACTGTCGGAGATTCGACGGTAGAGGAGGAGGTCTTGAGCTGCTCCCTGTCGAGGAACATTATCTTCCCTTTTCCAAAATAGTTCGCGAAGGCTGTCGCGTAGCTCACCACATTCTCAGGCCTGTCTGTGTTGACTATCGCGAGTATGTCCCTGTAGCCCTCCTTTCCCTTGGCGAAGAGTATCGGGAACTTTATCAGAACGCTCGTCCTGAAGTCGACCTTCTTTTTCGGTGGATCGGTCACTATGAGGTCAACCTTGTCTGTCAGAGATTCAAGGATCTCCACCGCCTCCTCAACGTCCATGTCCTGTATGCTGTCCGCCTTCAGGGAGCACATTATCCTGCCATCCTCCTTGTGAAGGATCAGCAGATCCGCGTCAAACCTCTCGGCAATTGCCTTCGCCTCCCTGTAGACCCTCTCGTAGTTCTCAGCGCACCTTATGACCAGAAGCACCTCGTCGAACGGGTTTTTTGTCTTCTTCACCTCCTTCCCGCAGATTATGCCCACAATGTCTCCTACCTGAAGCACGAAGTCGGGGTGGGGTCGGTAGATCTTCCCCTCCCGGTATATCGAGATGATCGTGCAGCTCTCTCCAACATACATGTCCGCGAGCCTCATCCCGGCGAAGTTCTCCTCTGTCACAACTATCTCGAAGTATCTCCTCTTCGCCTCAATGAGCTCGTGGATGAGCTCGGAGGCTATCGTCTTCCCGCAGCTCACACCCCTGACTCCCAGATTCCGGTAGTCGCGCATGTAGCTCTCCGACTCAACCCTCGCCACGATGTCGGAGGGCTCGAAATCCCGGATTATCGACGCTATGGCTATGTTCACCGAGTCGTCGTTGGTCGCGAGTATCACTGTAGCACCCCTGACTGGCAGCCTCTCCCACACCTCCCTCTCTCTCGCGTCTGCGTGAACAACCCTGTACCCGAGCCTCCTCAACTCCTCGCACGTCTCCTCGTCCTTCTCGATGATTATGCACTCCTCGAGCCTGTCCGCAAGCTGTCTTCCAACTCTCCCGCCGCCAACTATGATGTGCATGGCCATCACGTCGTGTACTTGGAGTTCAGCTCCACGTAATCGTGAGTCAGGTCACAGCCAATGGCGTACCCCTCCCCGCTGCCCCTGTGGAGGTCTATGAGTACCTCAATCCTGCTCTCCTTCATGATCCTCTCCGCAAGTTCAAGGCTGCCCTCGACAACATTACCCTCTTCGACGAGAACAGCAACCCCGCTCTCACCTCTGAGCTTCAGAGTTATCCTCTCGTCCACATCCGCCCCGGAATACCCGATTGCCGCGATTATCCTTCCGAAGTTGGGATCCCCACCGAAAACCGCAGTCTTCACGAGATTTGAGCCTGCAACTGCCCTCGCGACCCTGAGAGCATCATCATCGCTCCTCGCCCCGCTGACTCTGACCCAGAAGACCTTTGTCGCACCCTCCCCATCCCTCGCCATCATCTCCGCAAGCTCCAGCATCAGGGATGAGAGGTGCTCGCGGAACTCTTCTGGATTTGCCTCAACCTCCTCGCTCGCAACCATGAACACCGTGTCGTTGGTGGAGGTGTCCCCGTCCACTATGACCCTGTTGAACGATCCCTCCACAGCCTCCCTGAATATCTCCTCCATCCCATCGCATCTTGCATTTGTGAATATGAACGCGAGCATGGTGGCCATGTTCGGGGCAATCATTCCGGCACCCTTGGCGATGCCGAGAATCTCCACTCCCCCGAACCTTCGCTTAGCAATCTTCGGGAACCTGTCCGTGGTCATTATCGCCCTTGCGAACGCGTTTATGTGCTCCTCCCCACCACCAAGCCTCTCGAGGACTTTCTCACCGATCCTGATAATCTTATCAACGTCAAGCTGCCTGCCTATCACTCCGGTTGAGGCTATGGCTATCTCGCTCAGGTCGCAGTTTAGCCTCTCAGCGAGAAACTCGGCCATCCTCCTCGCCTTTCTCAACCCTTCTTCTCCTGTGTACGCGTTCGCGTTGCCAGAGTTCACGATGATTCCCTTCACCCTCTTTCCGAGGTTCTGCAGGTTGAATATCACCGGAGCGGCCCTGATCCTGTTCTGGGTGTAGACTGCGAATATCCTGCCGGCCATCACCGCGATTCCAACGCCGGTCTTCCCCTCCCTGATTCCGTAGCACCTCAGACTGTCGCTGAGACCCATGAGGGGAGTTTGGCAGTGAGGCAATAAAAAGTTAAGCATGGGTTTTCCTCACCAGCATCACCTCATCCCAGGGAAAGCGTTATACATCTTCAGGAGAAGATAATAAAATATGTTAGAAGAGATAAAGGAAATTTACCGGAAGTACGGTGGAGAGGTTGTCGAATTCGAGAAGTTTGAAGGGAATGTGGACGTTGGATACACCATAGAGTACGAGAAGAGGCTTGAGGAGGTGGACGTCTGCTTTTTCGGTCTTGCCTCAGGAGACCTGAACCCGCTCCACTTCGATGAGGAGGTCGCAAAAACGACGAGGTTTGGCGGGAGAGTTGTTCACGGAATGCTCACCACGAGCCTCGTATCGGCAGCAGTTGCGAGAATGCCGGGGATCGTCGTGCTGCTCGAGGCCAGCTTCAGGTACACCAAGCCCGTGAGGATTGGTGATGTGGTCAAGGTCGTCGGAGAGGTTGTGGAGAAGGACAGGAGGAAGTACAGGCTGAACGTCAGGTGTCTGGTTGGCGAGGATGTGGTTGCGGAGGGTTACGTTGTGGTCCTCCTCTGGTAAAACCAAAACATATTTATATCATTGCCACCAAATGGTATATGATGGTTCCAGAATACCTCAAGGAAATGCAGAAGCTGTGGAATGATCTGCTCAAGATGCAGGGAGACTTCATGCAGAACATTTCCTCTATGCTCGGATTTGCGTCGGAGATGCACGTTTTTAGGAAGGACATTGCCGTGTTCAGGGCGAGAGTTCAGAGCGGCGGGAGAATCTCCATACCTGAGAGCGACAGGGCCATGCTCGGGCTGAAGGAGGGAGACATCGTCAAGGTAATTGTTGTGAAGGAAGGAGGTGAGGAGTGATGGAGTATAAGGACTTTTTGGAGACCATGAGGAGTTTTTACAAGATGGGGTTTGGGGTAAGCAAGACGAGCCTCGACCTGATGAAGGTGGCCGCTGATAGCTACGTCAGCCTGTACGAGGTGTACCTCAGACAGGTCGTTCCGAGCGAGGTCTTCGACAGCGTCAAGAAGTCTGTCGAGATGTACTCGGAGTCGCAGGCCAAGGTTTTCGAGAACTTCAGAAAGCTGCTTGATCAGCTTGAAAAGCAGCAGGACGAGATCTTCAAGAGGATGATCGAGCTGACAGAGAAGGCTCAGAAGAAGGAGAAGCAGTGAAGCACACCGCCACTCCATTTTTTTGATTTTTCTGCTGTTCTCAGCCTTTTCCAGATCTTCGTCATTAACACTCTTTATTACGGCGTGTAAACACCTATTACCGCTCAACCGAAGTTTTTATAATATTTAAGACCAAAATTATATAGCAGGTGATACCGTGCTCGAAGAGGATATTGTTGAGGTTTTTAAGAAACTGCCGAAGGAATCGTTCGAACTCCTTCTCAGAAACATATCAATCCGGGAACACATGGAAAGGCTGTGGAGCAAGTACTCAATTTCAGGCAGAATCAAGAAGGATGAGGAGTTTGAGAGGGTCTTTGACGAGATATTCAGGTTCTTCTTCAGGCCGCTCGAGATGTTCCTCATGGGGGAGCAGTACCTCAGGTACTTCCTCCCCGGCCCTGAGACGCTCAAGCTCGTCGAGAGCCAGAGGGAGGTTTACGAGGCGTACGAGGACTTCGTGCTCTCGCTTATCTCCCACATGAAGCTGACGTCCGAGCTCTTCGCCGGGTACACGATCAGCGAGACGGCCAGAAGCCTCACTGAGAGCTTCGTCAACAGGTGGTGGGATCTTGCGAAGAGGAGGTACAAGCTCGAGCTCGACGGATACAGGGTTCTGAACGAGTACCCGTTCATACTGTCCAAGGAGACGTCCAACGATCTGTTCGAGGCTGCCGAGCACTGGGAGACATTCAGGGAGAGCTTCTTCGCGTACAGGGATCTGATGCGGAGCGCGTACGATGAGTCCGTGGACGAGTTCATAGAGTACGCGAACAGCAACAGGATCGAGAGCTTTGACCAGTTCATGAATGACTTCGCAGAGATTGTGGCCAGAAAGTTCGACGTCCTGATAAAGTCTGAGGAGTACCTGAAAATCCAGAGGATGATGCTGGGAAGCCTGATGGACTACTCCTACCACATGCGGAGGTTCTTCGAGTCGATCCTCGAGCAGAGCCCCCTGAACCCATTCGCCACGGTCTCGGAGATGGACGAGGCGTACAAGAGGATAATGGATCTGAAGAGGAAGGTCAGGGAGCTGGAAAGGAGAATCGAGGAGCTTGAGGGCAGGCTTGGAGGTGGTGGCAGTGAGTGAGTTCGAGTGCCTGAAGGAGGTCGACATCTGCCCGTGGAGCTGCGAGTTCGACGTCGTCGACGAGGACTGGCTGTTCAAGCTCCTCCACTTCAAGCCGAGGAGGAAGAGGCTGCTCAAAACTCCCGTGCTGATAGTCTACGCGTACATAAACAGGCCGTACATCCTCGACCTCCACGAGAGGGTCAGCGTGGTCAGGAAGATGCTCGAGGCGGGACTGGACGTGTGGATGGTTGACTGGGGGTACCCGAAGAGGGCGGACAAGTACTACAGGATCGAAGACTACGTTGACTACATAGACAGGTGCGTGAACATAATAAAGAAGAAAAAGAAGGTTGACAAGGTCACGCTGCACGGATACTGCCTTGGAGCAACTCTGAGCACCATATACTCAACCCTACACCCCGAAAACGTGAAGAACCTCGTCGTGCAGGCTCCGCCCATAAACTTCCACACCGACAACACGCTCGCGGTGTGGGCGAGGAACATAGACCCTGACAAGGTTGCACGGGCAATGGGCAACGCCAGTGGAGACTTCCTCAACTTCGCGTTTCTGCTTGTCGACCCGATAAGGCTCACGGTCGAGAAGTACCAGGCGCTGCTCAACAGGCTGGACGACAGGAAGTTCGTCCACGACTTCCTGTACATGGATCACTGGATATTCGACTCGCCAGCGATACCGGGCTGCGTTTATGAGGAGTACATAACCAGATGGTACCACAGGAACGAGGTCATAGAGGGCAAGTTCGATGTCAACGGGCAGAAGGTTGACCTGAGGAAGATAACCATGCCCACCCTCCTTCTGGTGGCCGATAGGGATCACATAACACCCCCCGAGTGTGCGATTCCATTCTACGAGAAGATACCGTCCAAGGACAAGCTCATGCTGAGGGTCAACAAGGGGCACATCGGGCTGACGGTCAGCAGCTCCGCCCACAGGGAGCTGTGGGACAAGGCGATAAAGTGGATCGTCGAGAGATCCAAGTGAGCTACTGCTCTCCATTTTTTACTCTCCTGCTTTCAGTTCCAATCCTCTCAAGACCTTCTGACGTGCTGGTGAATGTGAAAATGTGCTGTTTACAAATTGCATTTTCCTCTCTCTACAGACATGTTTTTAAGCAACACAGTGTTTACCGCAAGTAGCGGTGGTCTCATGGAGAGATTTGAGAAAGTCATCAGCTTAACCACCACGAGCCTGAAGCTGAGAATCCTCGAGCAGCTTAGAGAGGAAAGGAGAATCTCCGAGATCGCGAGAGCGCTGAAGGTGTCGAGGGATACTGTCAAGCCCCACATCAGGAGCTTTTCGCAGCAGGGACTGGTGGAGAGGTGCAGGGATGGGTACAGGCTCACGACCTACGGAAGGGCGGTTTTAGAGAAGGTGTGGGAGGTCGAGAGGCTGATGCTGGTTGACCACAGCATAAGGGAGTTCTTCAACACCCACGATGTTTCAGCCATCCCCCATGATCTTCTGCGCGACATCCATATGCTGTGCGAAGGAAGAATCCTGAAGAGGACCAATCCATTCGAGCTCGTGGAGGAGTGGGTAGACATAGTCCTCGAGTCGGGATGGGTGAAGGGCGTGTCGTCAGTTTACCACCCGGAGTTTCCCCAGCTGTTCACGAGAGCTTCGAGAGAGAAGGACATCACGCTCATCCTGACAAGAAACGTGCTCGAGAAGAGCTTCTCTGCCCATGGCGATCTTGCAATAGAGTTTCTCAAAAACTCGGAGCTCAGAGTGGTGGATGACGCGAGAGTGGCGTTCATAGTAGCAGAAAAGGGCTTTGCCATCGGCCTCTACTCGGGAGATTCCTACGACGCGAGCAGGATGTACCTCTCGAGGGATGGTGATGCGATCAGGTGGGGTCTCAGGCTCTTCCACCACTTCTACGAGATGTCGAAAAGCCCGCAACTCACACCCATGGGCGATCTGGAGTTCCATAATGTTGATTTGAAGTAAAAAATTTTATATAGTAAATTAAGAATCACAAATCATGCGGTCATCTACAATTCTCGTGCTGGCGGCAATTGTGATTGCATTGTCCGGATGCGCGAACTTGAGCGCAGACGAGATTGCCAAAAAGATGCAGGAAAAGTACGAGTCCATAGAGGACTTCAGGAGCGTGGTGAGCATCACGTTTTACCACAACAACACAACCACCACGCTGGAGTACGAGTACTTGTACAAGAAGCCAAACAAGGTTAAGATGGTGAGCCTGAACGAGGATGCAACTTTCGTGTCCAATGGAAAGAAGATGTGGAGCTACGACAGGAAGTCAAACAGGGTTTTCGTGTTCGAGGTTGGCGAGTACACTCCGAAAGCTCCCGACTACGGAACGATTGTTGAGGAGATGCTCGAGAACTACAACGTTGAGCTCGTGGGGAGTGAGAAGGTGTCAGGAAGGGACTGCTACGTGATAAGGCTTACACCCAAGAACGATAGCATGGGTGGAGAGATGGAGATGTGGGTGGACATGGAGTACTGGTTCCCGTTGAAGATCGTGCAGGAAATGCCTGCCGGGAAGATGATCACGGAGTACAGAAACGTGAGGTTCAACATCGGAATTGACGACAGCGAGTTCGAGTTCGAAATCCCGGAGGGTGCGGAAGTTGTAACCGAAAAGGATCTCGGGATAGAGAAGCCGGAAAGCATAGAGGAAGCGCAGAAGATGGTTAACTTCACGCTGCTCGTTCCTGAGTACACGGCCAACCTTGAGCTCAGGAGCATAACGGTCGTGAACGGCAAGGCAGTGACGATGATGTACGGGGATGGGGGAGGATTCTGACGGTGAGCGAGAGCGCAGATGGCGTGATTGTCGAGAACGAGAACTCGGAGAAAGTGAGGATAGGGGACTTGGAGGGGTTATACACTGAGCTGTTTGGATCCGGAATGCTCTCGTTCGAAAAAGACGGAGTTGTGGTGACAGTATCCGGAAATCTGGGAAAGGAGGAGCTGATAAAAGTCGCCGAGTCTATGATCTGATTTTTTTACTCCTCCACCCTCTCTCCCATTATTAGCTTCTCGATGAGGGGCTGACTAACTATGCTGTGCCTGTCTATGCCTGAAAGCTCAACATCCATTCCCATGGCTATCGCGAGAAGCTGGACGTAGTGCACGACCGGAATGCCGTACTCCTTCCCCCTCTGCTCCTTCAGCTCCTTCTGCCCAACATCGAACTGATTCATGCAGAGCGGACACACGACGACGATGACGTCCACCTCAGCCTCGGCTATGGCGTCCATCTTCTTCTCGAGCAGGTCGTGGGAGACCTCCGTAGCTCCCGCTCTGACCCCACCACCTCCGCCGCAGCACATGAACTTGTACTTGTAGTCCACGCTCTCAGCACCTATCGCCTCCACAAGCTCGTCGAGCATCGTGGGCCTCTCGGGAGACACGAACTTCTTGTGCTTGCTCGGTCTGAAGAAGTGGCAGCCGTAGTGCACAGCCACTCTGAGCGGAAGCCTCTTGGCCACGTGCCTCTTTATCCTGTCTATCCCGACATCAGAGTAGAGGAACTCGGCCACGTGCCTTACGTCCCCCTCCTCAAACTTCTCCGAGACCTCGAGGAGGGTCGTGAAGCAGCCGTTGCAGGCCGTCATTATCGTCTCACCATCAGCGAGCCTTAAGTTCCTCAGTCCGACCTCCTCCCACAGCTCGTTGCTGACAGACCTCGTTATTGATGGGGCCGGACAGCAGGATGAACCCTCGAGAGGGGAGATGTCGATGCCGAGGTTCTCGAAGACGTAGTAGAGCGATTTTTCGACTCCCGGATACCTGTTGTGGATCATGCACCCGGGAAAGAACTTCATCTGACCACCCCTCCAATGTGCCTCCTGACGATCTCGGACACCTCTTCCCTCGCCTCGTCAACGAACTGGGAGTGGTAGAGGGGCAGGCCGAACTCTTCCCTCAGCTTCACGTGCTCCTCCCTCGCGGGAACGTAGGCAGTCTGCTCCATGAGGAACTTGAAGGCATACTTCAGCCTTCCCGGCAACCCCTTCTCCCTGACAAGCTCCTTTCTCGCCTCAAGAATGGTGTCGGTTATGGGTATCCCGCGCGGACACCTCTCCTGACAGGCATAGCAGGTGACGCAGAACCAGATCGTGTCGTCATCCTTCACGGGCCTACCTTTGGCGATGTACTCCATGATGATCTTCCTCGTGTTGAGGGCAGTAACCCTGCCGGAAAAACAGCTCGCAATGCACGTGCCGCACTGAATGCACGTGTTGAGCTTCCTAAGCAGATCATCGTTCATCGAAGTCTGTTGTAGGCTTTATTATTAAAACGTGTCGGAGTTTGAGAGCCCTGCCTCAAATCCTTGTGAGGTTCTGGCAAACCTTTTATTACCTCCTCCAGAGTGGGGCACATGAGCTTCGAGAAGATCAGGCCGCCGGAAGAGGGGGAGAAGATAAGGTACGAGAACGGAAAGCTTGTGGTTCCGGATAACCCGATCATCCCCTACTTCGAGGGGGACGGGATTGGGAAGGACGTTGTGCCGGCTGCGATGCTCGTCCTTGACGCTGCGGCCGAGAAGATTGGAAAGGAAATTGTGTGGTTCAAGACCTACGCCGGAGAGGATGCGTACAAGATGTACGGCACATACCTGCCCGAGGATACGCTCAATGCCATAAGGGAGTACAGGGTCGCCCTGAAGGGCCCGCTCACGACCCCCGTTGGCGGGGGCTTCAGGAGTCTGAACGTCACGATCAGGCAGGTTCTCGACCTCTACGCCAACGTCAGGCCAGTTTACTACTTGAAAGGGTTCCCAAGCCCCCTGAAGAACCCCGAGGCTGTTGATCTGGTCATATTCAGGGAGAACACTGAAGATGTTTACGCGGGCATCGAGTGGCCGAGGGGGAGTGAAGAGGCTAAGAAGCTCATAAAGTTTCTGGCAGACGAGTTTGGGGTGACTATAAGGGAGGATTCTGGAATAGGGATCAAGCCGATAAGCGAGTTCGCCACAAAGAGGCTCGTGAGGCTTGCCATACAGTACGCACTCGACAACGACAGGGAGAGCGTGACCTTAGTCCACAAGGGCAACATAATGAAGTACACGGAGGGAGCTTTCAGGGACTGGGGCTACGAGGTGGCGAGAGAGGAGTTTGAGGACGTCACGATCACTGAAGATGAGCTGTGGAACAACTATGATGGCAAAATTCCCAAGGGCAAGATCGTGATCAAGGATCGCATCGCTGACAACATGTTCCAGCAGCTCCTGACGAGGACTGCAGAGTATGACGTTCTCGCGATGCCGAACCTGAACGGAGACTACATGAGCGACGCCGCAGCGGCCTTGGTTGGAGGCCTTGGAGTTGCGCCTGGCAGCAACATAGGCGACGGAATGGGGGTTTTCGAGCCCGTGCATGGTTCGGCGCCAAAGTATGCTGGCCAGAACAAGGTGAACCCTACAGCAGAAATCCTGACGGGTGTGCTGATGTTCGAGTACCTCGGATGGAAGAAGGCGGGGGAGATGATCAAGAGGGCGATAGAGCTCACGGTCGAGGACAGGATCGTGACCTACGACCTGCACAGGCACATGGGTGGAAACCTCGTCGGAACGAGGGAGTTCGCTCAGGCCGTTGTCGAGAGGCTGGACAGCGTTTAAACCCCCTTAATTTCTGTTTTCTTCTGCCATCACACCACCGTAGCCAACGTAGAGTATTCTGTCCGGCGATAAAGCTGAGATCACCTCCTTCCTGTGGGTCACGGCAATCAGGGTTATCCCGGCCCTCCTCGCAATCTCGGACACCTTCCTCGCAACCCTCATCGCGGTGACCTCGTCAAGGTGAGCCGCGAACTCGTCGACGAGCAGCAAACTCGGTCTTCTGGCGAGGAGCATCGCCAGCTTGAACCTCTCCTTCTGCCCGGTGGAGAGTTCGTGATACCTCGCTCTGTACAGAACCGCATCGCTTATCCCGCAGGTGTTGAGCACTTCGACCGCAAGGTAGATGTCCCCGCAAACCCCGTAAACGTGCTCGATGACGCACCTCCCGTCAATCTCTGGTTCGACCTCACCCGGAATCAGGCAGGCCACCTCTCCCGCCTCAACCTCAACCGAGCCGGATGTCGGCCTCTCCAAGCCGAGGATCATCTTGAGGAGCGTAGTTTTCCCCGATCCGCTCGCCCCCACGACGGCCAGAACCTCTCCTGGCCTCACATCAAGGCTCAGGTCTCTGAACACGTACCTCTCCACGACCCTCTGCCTCACACCGAAGGACTCCAGAACGAACCTCACGTCCTCAGAAACCCTCTCGACGTCGAGCTGGGTGGAGAAGACCTTGGAGACTCTCTCGAACCTCAGCTTCCTGAGGGGCTCGACCCTGCCGTACCTTGAGACGCACAGCCTCCCTCCATGCCTCCTGCCCTCCTCGTCGCTCTCGAGGAAGCGCTTTATGTGCTGCTCAGCCTCATCGCTCAGCGGCCTGTAGAGCACGGGCTTGCCGCTTGCCGTGTCCCACATGTAGTAGAACCCTGCCTTCTCGAAGAAGGGGTTGAATCTGGCCATCTGGGCTATGACCTCCACGAGGTGCTTCCTTCTCCTCATCTCGGGCACTCTTCTCTCGGCAATCCACTCGGCAGCGATCTCGACCGCAAGCCTCCCTATCCCGTCTGCCCTGTAGTCCGGATGAACCACAACCCTCGCGATCCTCGAGGCTGCGGAGTTGCACTCCATCATGGCCCTTCTGCTCGCCACCTCCCAGAGCTTGTGCCTCGCCACCTTTAGCGAGTGCTTCCTCCTCAGCTCCTGAAACAGTTCCTTCATCTCCTCCTCTGGGGCGAATACGTTTTCGAACCAGTCTTCCGGGAAGACGAGCTTCCTTATGTTCTTCACCACCTCATCCCCGAGCCTGCGGTGCATCGAGGGCACCGGGGGGTCGACCCTCACGTAAGCGACTATTTCCGGCTCGAAGGGCTGTCTGTCAGCGAGCTCGAACACGAGGAACCTTGACGCGGGGGTGGAGCCCTTTATCTCGACAATGTGCACCTCCCCTCCACAGTCGCAGCTCGGCTTTATGTTGGACTCCAGAAGCTTCCCGCACCCCTCGCACCTCCACAGAGCGACTTTGCTCTTCTGGCTCGCGTAGTGGTACTGCTCGAGCTCCGCTATAGCCTCGAAGTCCCTCTCGAACACCGCCTCCCTCGCAAGGATCCTGTAGGAGTATATCTCCCTTCCAAGGCTCTTCCTGCTCAGCACGACCTCCTTTCTGAAGTAGCCCCAGACCTTCACCCTCTCGCCGTCGTAGATCCTGTAGAGGTCGTAGTCGTCGAAGAACAGCGTTTCCCTCCCGAGCACGTCCTTGGGTCTCGACCTCGCAGCAACCTCGACCTCGTCGCCCTCGAAGAGCCATGAGGCTACGCAGCCGGTGGTGTAGAGCACAAGCCCGTTCTCAAGCTCAACAGTTCCGAACCACTTTCTGTGAGCGTGAGATCCAGTCACCCTCAAGATCATAACAGAAATAAACGCGGGAAATAGATAGATGTTTCGTGAAGGGACTGATAGTGAGGCAACCGTTCGCGGACATGATCGTCAGCGGGGAAAAGAAGTGGGAGGTGAGGACGAGGAGGACTGGGGTGAGGGGGGAGATCCTGATACTCTCCGAAGGCCACGCGCTGGGCACTGTGGAGTTATCCGACGTTCTCGGCCCCTTCACTCCCGAGGAGCTCGCCGAATACAGGGATCTTCACAAGGCGGATTACGAGTTCCTCAAGGAGTACTCCAGAGGGAGGGAGCTATACGCGTGGGTGCTGAAGAATCCAAGGAGGTTTGCAAAAAAGGTTAGGGTTGACATTCCGAGGGGGGCGCAGGTCTGGGTCAACGTGGAACTGCCCGAGATGCTCGAGGATGAGCGGGACTGATCACTTGACAGCGTCTGGAACCTCGTGGCACTGCCCGCAGAAGCTGTTGACATCATGACATTCCGAGCAGAGCCTCTTGTGGATGTCTGGCTGCTTGTCGAAAGCCGCCTTGTGCAGACCGGCTGCTATGTCCTTGACTGGATAAGCTTCGTGACACTGGTCGCACTTTCCAACCCCGTGGAGGTCGAGCTGCGCACTCCCGGCCTTCTCCTCCTTCTCACCAGAGCATCCGGAGAAGGCCATCACGGCGATGGCTAAGAGGAGCAGCAGAAGTCTCCCGGCCATATTCAACCTCCGCAAGGCCCTATAAAAGGTTTATCCGCCGCTTTGATGTCGGTGTAAAAGTTTCAAAGGTTTTTTATAAACCCCCTGCCAAGTCACCTCGATGAGGATCGCTCTAATTGGGGGCACGGGAAACATAGGCGAGGGTCTCGCGTTCAGGCTCAAGCTCGCAGGCTACGACGTGATTATCGGCTCGAGGAAGGAGGAAAAGGCACTCTCGAAGGCCCAGCACTTCAACGCCCTCGTGGAGGAGCTGGGCGGAAAGGGGGACATACAGGGAATGGTGAACGAGGAGGCAGCGATGAAGGCGGATGTGGCCGTGATAACCATACCGTGGCAGCACGCGTTTGAGACTGCCGAGAAGCTCAGGGACAGTCTGGCTGGCAAGGTCGTGATCTCCCCAGTAGTCCCCATGGTCGTCGAGAACGGGGTTTTCAGGTACAGCCCCCCTCCGGAAGGGTCTGCAGGTCTCAAGCTCGCGAGAATCCTCGACAGGAGCAAAGTCGTGGTTGCGTTCAACAACATACCTGCAAAGAGATTCGCAAACCCGCAAGAGAGGTTCGAGTGGGACGTTGCTGTCTGCTCCGACGACGAGGATGCAAAGAGAATTGTAATGGAGATCGTGTCGAGCATAGATGGCCTGAGGGCCTTTGACGCCGGAGGGCTCGAGAACTCTCCAACAATCGAGGCCCTCACGCCCCTTCTGATAAACCTCGCAAAGAGAAATAAAACAAGGGAGCTGGGGGTAAGGTTCGCTTAGCTCAGCATCTTTTCCTCCCACTCCTTCAGGTATGCGGAGCTCTTGCTCACGTCCGCGAACAGCTGCTCCGCCCTCTCGACGTCCTCAACCTCAATTTTTGAGGAGTTTCTGATCTTGGCCAGCTCGTTTGCCGGAGCGAGTAACTGGATCGCATATCTCAGGCTGTTGCTCGCACCAATCTCCGTGAGCTTCTCCAGCGCGCTCTCGTCAATCAGCAGACCCATCTCCGCAGCCCTCGTCTCGATTATCAGCCGTATGTCCTCCCTGCTATAGGGCTCGGTGGTGATTATCAGGAGCCTGTCCAGAAGGTCGAGCGGTATGCCGTGCGGAGAGACCTCGTCGGTGCCCCTTATCCTCGCAAATCCCCTGTTGGACGCGAGGATGATTATGGGCGCCATCTCGCTCTCCATGGCCCTGTTCATGAAGGCGAATAGCTCGATGTCCATCAGGTGGGTCTCGTCTATGAACAGCACTCCCGGGATCAGCTCAGCCATCCCCTGCTCGATCCAATCCTTCACCTGCTCGTCAACCGCCTGCCTTATCTCGTTGTCAATCTCCCTGCTCTCAGAGGAGAAGAGGCTGAAGATCGTGCTCCTCCTCGCCCTCGCCTCATCGAGATCGTGGAGCGTGACGACGTACGTGAACTCCTTGTCCTTCTCCACGGTTCCATCGGGCACCTCGACCACGTCTTCATCGCCTATGTCGAACTTCTTGGCAGAGCTGCTCTTTCCGAGCCTCGTCACCCTGCCGGTCTCCTTATCTATCACGATGACGTCTCCCTTCGTAATTCCGGCGTACATGAACTGCATCGCGATTCTGCTCCCAACGCTGAACCTCCTCTTCTCGCTCTTCGTTGCGAGGGTTATGGTCGCGGACTCCGGGATCTTCTGGGTCGGGTTGTACGGGTTGGGAACCATGTTGTAGTCCAGCTCAACAACCTCGCCCTCGAGCACCCTCCTCGTGTCCCTTATCCTCACGCCTATCGCCTTCCTCATGGTCTGGTAGAGAGCCTCGGTCTTCTTCATCTCGCTGCTGTAGAACTCGCTCGCAGAAACCTGAACGAACGGAATGTCCTTTCCGAGCTCCTTGCTTATCGCAACCGCTATGGCCGTCTTTCCGGTGCCCGGCGGGCCTGCTATGAGTATTCCCCTGCCGGCCATCTTGCCCTCCCTGATCAGCCTGACGATTATTCCCGCCGCCTCTCTCGCCTTCTTCTGCCCCACGAGCCCGCCGCCTATGTCCCTCGCCCTCAGATTCTCGTCAAGTCCGAGGCCGGTGATGTGGGAGTGAGCGCTGTACCTCTCAAACTTCTGGGCGATCTCGCGAATCTCCTCCATGACAATCACCCGACTTCAATGGATTAGAACTTCAATATAAAATTTGCTCAGAACTTTTAGGAACTTGTCCACGAGTCCGAAAACGTTATTTGAACTGCTGCAGAAACGAATATCCATGAAAAAGCAGCTCATCTCAGCTCTGCTGGCAGTGCTCCTTCTCATCACCCCTGCACTTTCCCAGTTCGAGAACTACACCGAGAGGAGCATAAAAGCTGTGGCCGTTGTGAGTGGGGCGAACAGGGGAGCGACCATCGACATCACGGTAATCGTGACCCCCGGAAACGGCAAGGTTTTCGTCTCGGTCTCTCCCTTCACTGAAATCGACATGCAGGGGAGCGCCCAGCTCTCAGCTCTTACAGCGTGCGATCTGACTGGAAAGGACTTCCTGAACTACGACTTCTTCTACATAATCGAGGCGAAGTCCACCATAGTTGGAGGGCCATCTGCGGGAGCTGTGATGACCATCGCCACCATCGCCGCTCTCGAAAACCTCACTCTCAGAGATGACGTGTTCATGACCGGCATGATCTACCCTGACGGCAGCATAGGGCCCGTTGGAGGGATCCCATACAAGCTTGAGGCTGCCGCTGAGAGCGGAGCCAAGGTGTTCCTGATTCCGAAGGGGCAGAGGTACGTCAAGGTTCAGGAGACCAAGGAGATCAAGAGGGGCCCGTTCGTGATAATAAGCCCCGAGACCAAGACGGTTGATCTGGTCGAGTACGGCAGGAAGCTTGGAGTCAAGGTTGTTGAGGTCGAGAACATAAACGAGGCGCTGAGGTACTACGCGGGAGTGGAGCTGAGGCAACAGGAGGGGAAGTTCACCCAGGAGAGGTACTCAAACCTGATGAAGGTGCTCGCTGACAGAATGAAGAACGACACCCTCTCCCTCTATCCGGAGTTCGAGAAGGTCGCGGACGAGAAGGTGAAGGAGGACGTGGACAAGAAGATAGAGCAGGGAGACGAGCTTTACAGGGAGGGGTACTACTACTCGGCAACGAGCACATACTTCACGGCCAAGATAATGATGAGGGAGAAGATATACCGCCACAAGGTTCAGGACGACTCCTCGTTCTCTGTTGAGGTCAAGGTTATAGAGGACGAGATCGAGTCTGTGAGGAAGGTCGCCGAGTCGTATGAGATAGGGCTCGCGTCATTCCAGATCGTTGGAGCCGCTCAAGAGAGGCTGGCTAAGGCCGAGAACTACCTGAGGAAGGCCCAGACCTCGAGCGACTGGGATAGCGCGATAGCGAACCTCGCCCTCGCGAAGGAGAGGGTGGAGAGCGCGAAGGTGTGGATGTCCCTGCTGCCGGAGATAAAGAAGGACTACCTGATGAGCAGGGACGAGCTCAAGAAGAGGGCTGACTTCTACCTGAGCATGGCGGAGTCGCTCTTCGTCTACGCGGAGTCCATAGGCGGGTTCAGCTCGATCCTCTACGGGGACAATTCGGCAGACGAGAGCCTGAAACTCGCGGAAGAGCTCTACAACGACGGATACTACGCGGGAACGATCCTCTCGGCAATAGACAGCATGACGAAGTCGGCCATATCCATAGAGCTCATAGGGATCGAGAACGAGGAGACCCTCAACCAGAAGATAGACGCTGCGAAGGCTGCGGCGGAGAATGCTATAGGCATAGCCGAGAAGTACACGATTCCCATGCTCGCCTACGCCTACTACGAGTTCGCAGAAACGTCCGACAAGCTCTGGAAGCTGTACTACTTCAAGCTGTCCGAGAAGATCGCAAAGACGCTCTCAACAATAGCGGGCAAGGGAGAGGTCAAAGTCGTTAAGGCTGAGTACAAGGCTCCGGAGATGAAGACCACCCCAGAGGTGCAGACGATAGTGGAGGAGAGGATAAAGAGGTTCTACGAGGTTCCCGGGTACTCTGCCGTCACAGCCCTAACGCTATTAGCAGGCATAGCGCTCCTGAGGAGAGGGTCGCGAAGAAGTTAACCCCAGCATTGTTCAACCACCCCTTATTTTCGAGCGTCGCTCCGAGCAGGCTGTCCACGTGCACTCCTGCAAAGCCGGCGACCATCGCAATCACCGCGTATTCTGGCTGAAGTATGCCCGAGACCGTGGCGTAGATGGGGATTATCGCAGAGCCGAGAAAAGCGGAGAGCTCACCTATGGCTGAAACCCCTCCGCTAACCCCCGGCCTCACCCTCTCGAGGGTCGTGATCAGGTAAACCCTCTCTGCCGTCTTGCCAATCTCGCTCGCCATCGTATCTCCAAGGGCGGTTGAGAGGCTCGCTATGAATGCCATGGCGTAAATCTCCTCCCTGAAGTATCCGTAGTTCATCGCGAAGAACAGCGCCGGGAGGCTGTTCGCGAAAACGTTCACGTACCCTCTCGCCCCACCCGCAGGCTCGCCGATGCCGAGCATCTCCTTCTGCCGGTACTTGTACTTAGTAACTGCAGAGCCGACAGCGTAGAAGAGGAGCAGGGCGATGAAGAACCTGAAGTCGGCCGAGACTATTATGAGCATCCCCGTGATCGTCGCTGCCATTAAGCCAGTCTCATCCGCCACCCCTGACCTGTAGGCGATGAGGCTGAGAATGAAGGCCGAGACGAAGCCGAGTATGAGCTCGTAATCGCTCACGTCGATTCTGTAGATGTCGAAGGCGAGGAGTATTGAAAGGGAGGTGAGCATCAGCAGGAGGGAGGGGCTCGACTCCCTGTTGGCGTGCATTATAAGCGTTGAGCCAAGAGCGAGGGTGAGGGATATGAGGGCACGCATCGTCTCATCCCACGGGTTGGAGAAGTAGTTGAGGTACAGGAAGGCCATTACAAAGTAAACACCCATGCTGGGGAAGTAGTGGAGGCGCATTCTGAAGGAGGACACGAAGATTGCAGGCAGGACAGCATACCCGGGAAGCTTGCCGAGGTAGACGAGGGCGAGAAGTACAAGCGCGGTCAGGATTGCGGACACACCGTCCTCTCTCACATCGTTTCTGAATGCAAAGCTGTTCAGGTTCCTCGACCTGTAGAGCAGTAGGGCCAAGGCGAGCCCCAGAACCTGAGGCATCTTGAGCTTGGGAAATAGGTAGGCAATCAACGCCAGCGCTGCGTCCATTGGGAAGCTTTTTTAAAGTTGGCAATAAAAAGCTAACTAATGCTGGATTTTGCTTACAGGGTTTACAGGCAGAAGCTCGAGAGGGAGGTTGCGAAAGGCCCTGTTCCATCTCACATCGTCGTGGTAATCACTCCTGAGGAGTTTCTCAGCGGGGCAGGTGGGGTGATCAGGTTCGTTGAGTGGTGCGTTGCGTTTGGGGTCAGGGAGGTAACGTTCGCGATAGATGGTAATCCTGAGGTTGATGATGTTGCAGAGGTGGCTGAGAGGATACCGGGCAGGATAAGGCTCATCACAAGGCAGTCTGTGAGAGAGTTTGGAGGTGGAGGGGTAAGGGTCAACATAAACCTCGGCGTGGGCGGGAGAGAGGAGATAATAAACGCGATAAGGAGCCTCGCCGAGGACGTTGTTGCCGGCAAAGTAGACCCCGACGAGGTTGGGGAGGAGGATCTGGGAAAGAGGCTCGTGATAAGGTCTGAGCCCGACGTGATACTGAGAGCTGGCCTAAAGGCGAAGGACTTCCTCGTCTGGCAGGGGATCTACAGCGAGCACGTGTTCTTCGACCTCGACTGGAAAAGCTTAAGATACATCGACTTTCTGAGAATTCTGAGGGAGTACCAGAAGAGGGAGAGGCGCTATGGAAGGTAGGTACCTGAGAACCGTCAGGGTGATGGCGGACTACCAGTTCGGAGAGGGTGCGGGAGAGGCTCTCTTCCCCGACACGTGCGAGTTCATAATCTCTCCAAAGACCGGAAAGATCAGGCAGATCCTCGACAGTGGCGTGAGAATTGCCACCGTGAAGCCGGACAGCGGTTTACTGTCCATAAGCGTTGAGGGTGCGAGGAGGCTCAAGGAGCACTTCCCCTACCCAAGGCTCAGGGTTGTTGTGGACAGCAGGGTGGGGGAGTTCGTGGCAAAGGGAAAGAACGTGTTCGCGAAGCATGTGGTTGACGTTGACGAGGGCATAAGGGCAAACGACGAAGTGGCGGTGGTAAACGAGGAGGACGAGCTTTTGGCAACTGGGAAGGCCATTCTCTCGGCATTCGAGATGCTCGAGCTCGAGAGGGGCGTGGCCGTGTCGGTCAGACAGGGGGTGAAGAGGTGAAGAAGTACAGACTGAGCAGGGACAGGAAAACACTGATAGTGGCGAAGGACTCGATAGTAGACAAGCACCTGAGGTTTGAGGGAAGCATACTCGCCGGAATAATGGCCACATTCTGGGGAAACGTGGAGGCGAAGGAGGTCAGGCTTGCCGGCAGAAACTTCGTTGGAGGGGACATAATCTGCAAGAGGGCGATTGTCGGCCCAAAGACCGAGTTCGGGAGGATAGTGGCGAGCGGAAATGTCGTGATCTTCCCGAAGTGCAAGGGGAGGTACGTTCAGGCGGACTCCGTCATAATCAAGGAGGGGTGCGTGATAGGGGCTGTGAGGGCAAACAGGATCATAATAGACGGGCTTGCCAAGATAGGCCAGTTAGAGGGCGGAAAGATCATTGCCTCCCGGGAGTTATGAACCTCTCCTCGAACTTCTTCAGATCCTCCATCTTGCCGACAACCGCGAGGGTTGAGCCGGCCTCTATTGCCCCGCTCTCGTAAACCTTTCCGTCCTTCTCGTACGCCAGCACCAGCACGTCATCCTTCAGCTCCTCAATCCTCTTCCCGACTATTGCCGAGCCCTCCTCGATCTTGTAAGTTCTAATGTGGATGTTCTCGTAGAACAGCTTCTTCTCCGCCTCCTCCCTGAAAATGGAGGATATCACCATCTGGGATGATATGGTCGAAATGTCTATCACGTAGTCAGCCCCCGCAATCGACATCTTCTCCCTGTACTCCGGGTTGTTGCACCTCGCGAGGATCAGCAAGTCTTCCTTCTTCTTCCTGAGCATCATGATGCAGAGCAGCGCATCAACGTCGTTTGGAAGGGCTATTATCGCAGAGGAGAACTTCTCGAGGTCTATCTCCTCCCAGAGCTCCTCGCTCAGCGCGTCTCTCCTCAGGAAGTCCACTCCATCCATGTGGATGTCCCTCGTGTCTATGGCGGTGACCTCCACGTTCTTCGACAGCAGGATCTTCGCCGTGGCTCTACCCACGTCCCCAAAGCCTATCAGGAGCACTCTCACCTGTAGACACCTCCGTAGAACTCCATTATGCTCTCGTGGTCCCCAAAGACGAGCAGAATGTTGCCCTCCCTGATCTTGTAGCCCTCACCCGGCCTGAAGCTGATCCTGCCCTCCTCGCAAACGGCTATGACCTTTATCCCGTAGATCTCCTCCACCTGCCCAACCGTCATCCCCGCAATGAGAGACCTCTTGGGAATGATTATCTCCGTCATGCCGTGGTCTCCGATTATGTTCTTGATGTTCAGCATCCCCCTCTCCCGCTCGAGTATGAACTTCGCAAGCTGCGCTCCAGCCACTGATTTCGGCGTGATCACCTTCGTGACGCCGGCGTAGTGGAGGTACTTCGCATAGAAAGGGTCGGAGAGTATGGCGATTTTCTGGATGTTCAAGTCCTTGAGTGTCAGGAGCACGTCCAAACTCCTCTCCACGTCGTCCCACATCACGACTATTGCCATCGCGCTGCCGATCCTTGCCCTCCTTATCACCTCCTCGCTGACCTCGGAGAGGATGACGTTGTAACCCATCTCCATGGCCTTGACCGCATTCTCCCTTGCGCTCTCAACGATGACGTACTTCAATCCGAGGCTCTCGAGCTGCCTGCAGAGGAAGGGGGTGAGCCTTGTGTACCCGAACACCACTATGTGCCTCGAGAGGTTGACCTCCTTGGGGACGCTGAGCAGAAACCTCCTCTCGGCCCATGGTATGACGATGTACGGAAAAGCCACGCCGAAGAGGAACCCGATCCCGTAGAGCTGGACGAACATCGAGAAGACCTTTCCGATGTGGGACGTGAAGACTATATCTCCGTAACCCACGGTCGTCATCGTGGTTATGACCCAGTACAGCCCGTCGAGAAGTGTTATCCTCTCGCCCTCAATCGCCTTGAGGTAAACTGCAATGAGAGATAAATCTGCAATAGAAAAAATGAAGAGAGCTGCGATTATTATGCTCCTTTTCTTCATTCAGGCTTTTCCATGAGTTTGAACTTTTTAAGTATTTCTCCGTCCTTAGAGTGCGGGGTTCTGTAAACGGTGTCGTTGCTCTTCTCTATCTCCCTCGCCTCGTCGGCGAGTTGTGCTGCAATCCTCATCATCTCGTGAGCTGAGGCGACGAGCGGTATGTACTTCTCCGGATCCTTCTCTATGAAGCAGCCCTTCACGTCGATGTCCGCGACCTTCTCGGCGATGTAGAACGCGGCCATGGCCTTCGCCTTGGCGTACGGGTTCTGGAAGTTACCGGCCTTCACGGCCTTCTCTGCGGTTATGACGATCTTGGGCAGTTCTGGCGTTTCACCCTTCTTCACGGCCTCGATTACCTTGTCGATCTCCTCCTGAACGATCCTGAACGCCCCTGTTGCGGCCAGCACCCTCACTACGTCAGCGTTGAAGAGCGCCATCTCGGTCGGGTCGAGGAACTCCCTCCTCGCACCGATCATCGAGTCCGCGTTGATGAGGATGTACCCGAAGCCCTTCTCGGCCAGTTCGTCCTTCGCCTTCTTTGCAGGGGCGTCGCTGATCACGATGACCGGCTTGCCCTCAAAGGCCTCTCTCGCTGCCTTTGGCCCCGGAAGGGCTGCATTCGGAGATATGACTATCACAACGTCCGGGTCAAACTCCTTGAGCTTCTCAGCCACCACAGCCTCCTCCGGCTGCATCTTGGCGCCGCTCGTTACAACCCTTACCTCGATGTCTCCCCTGTCAGCTCTCTCGTCCAGCAGATACTCCACGAGAAGAGCCGTTCCGATGGCACCCATCTTCAGAACTCCAACCTTTACCATTTTTATCACCAAAAAAGATTACGGAAGAGTGGTTAAAACGTTTTCTTTTTTTGACAATCTCCGGAGAAATCAGACCATAACTCTGGCAATCTTCACGGCTATCGAGGGTCTCTTAACGAGCTTCAGTACCTCCGGGAGGAGCTTCAGGGCGGTTGAGGGGCTGTCCATGTGCAGGGAGGAGAAGTCCACATCCCTCGCAACCTCGATGAGAAAGTCGTAGTCCTCGTCGTCCAGAGAGTCATAGAGCCTCCTGATCCTCTCCCCGCTCGAGTACTCCCTCCCCATCTCCCTGAGATACGATTTCCTGAACCCCTCCATGTCCGGGAAGTGCTCCCCGAGCAGCTCAGCCGCCCTGAGCAGGTAGTACATGCCCCCTCCGGTGTAGGGCTTCACCATTCCGGCCGAGTCTCCCACCAACGCCACCCCATCCCTCACAAAGTCCACGAGGCCTATGGGTATCGGGCCCGAGTTGACCTCGTAGATGCTCCTCCCTGCTCTCTCCGAGACGGACGGGTGACTGGTGAGGAGCCTCTCAAGGTGGGCAGACGTGTTCTCCCTCGACACCACCCCAACCCTCGCCACATCCTTTTCCACGGGGATTGCGTAGGCGAAGAAGCCGCTGGAGTATTTCTTTCCAAAGTAAAGCTCGACCATCCTCTCGTCGATTGGCTCGAACTCCATCAGGTACTGCTTCCCGGTGAAGATCTCAGGCCTCTCAAAGCCGTAAGTCCTCGCCACCACGCTCTCTGGCCCGTCAGCCCCGATTATGAGATCAAACCTCTCGAACCTCTCCTCCCCCTGCTCGACGAGCCTCACCTTCCCTCCGTCTGCTCCAGCAAACCTCGTCTTCATCCTGACGTCCACGCTTTTTGAAGCGGCCTGCAGAAGCATCGGGTCGAGAGCCTTCCTCTCCACAACCACCGCCCTGCTCTTCCCCCTGAGCTCCACATATCTCCCCGATGGGGAGAAGAAGAACGCACCATCTATCCTGTTCTGGAGAGCTCTGCTCGCTCTGCAGTATCTGGACAGAGCCTCGAAGCAGTCCTCGCTTATCAGCCCCCCGCACTTGGCTGGGAATCCTGAGGCGCCCTTGGCCTCAACCAGCGTGACCTCTGCTCTTTCTGAGAGGTTTGCCGCAGAGAGGCTTCCGGCCGGCCCACCACCAACAACGAGCACCTTCAACGCTGGAAAAAAGAGGGGTTGGATTAAAGGTTTATCGTCTTTCTCACAGCCTCCTCCTTGGACTTTATGTCCGACATGTACTGCAGGAAGATGATCGCTGCAGAGACGCTCCCTCCTCCATGGAGCGCTCCGAGGTAATGGGAGCTCATGAGCCAGAACTCGATGAACTTTATTATCCTCATCCTCTCCTCAGCCGTAAAGTTCTCCGAGCCCCTCAGGAACCTCTCCACGTACTCCCCGACCTCCTCGCTCTTCAGGTCGAACTCCGAAGGGGCTGTGCCCGGAATTCCGCCGGCAATCTCCGCGAGGTGTCTCATTGCCTTTATGAACCCATCAACTCCTGCAATCTTCCCGGCGTTGGCCATCAGGCCGTTTGGCAGCCATGTTCCGTTTACGCTCTCCCCCTTGACAGCCGAACCAATCGCTATGGCGTATGCCGACTCAGCCACAGCGCTCATCTCTCCGAGCCTCGACGTTAGGGCTGAGACCTTCTCAAGCCCGTTGGCCTTTATCATCAGGCTCGCCGCACCGGTCATCGAGTCGATGAACCCGGCCTTGCACGCGGCACCAACGCACCTGTGGGAGTTGGCGAACGTCATCAGCAGGTTTCTGACAGCCTTCAGATCCCTGTAAACGAACACCCTTTCCCACGGAACGAAGACCCTGTCGAGGACGACCGTGCATGTGGTTCTGTCGCCGAATGGGTTGCCGTACTCGAACTCTCCTCCCTCTCTCTGCTTCGCCTGAACTCCGGTGTTCTGGAGGATGTACTTCACGCCCTCGTCATCGGGCTTCAGGGCAAATGCTATGGCGAACTCCTCCTCGCCCTCCTTGAATGTCTGTCCGGGGAGGAAGAAGTTGATGTCTGCAGCGAAGGCCCCGCTCTGGTGAATCTTCGCACCCTCCACAATTATCCCGTCATCTCTCTCCTCCACGACCCTGACGTACATCTCCTTCTGCTCCTTGGGCCTCTTACTCCTGTCTCCCTTCGGGTCGGTCAGGGCGGAGGTGCAGGCGTAGTCGTTCTCCTGAATCTCCCTAAGCAGCCTGAGGAACCTCTCCCTCTCCTCGCCCTTCAGAACGGCGGCAAACGCGTTTATCGCATCTGCACCGGTGCATCGATAGTTGCAGGTGGCAAGCCTCATGCTGAGCTCCCTCTGGTAGTCGTACCTCTTCATCAGCTCCTCGGGGCTTGAGTAGTACGCGTTGAGGACATTTACCTCCTTGCCAACAAGATCGGAGTGCACGGAATACCCCCTCTCGAGCGCAAGGTCGTACGTGAAGGCGAAGGCCCTTAAAACGGGCTGAATGTTGGGGTGGTCGTAATCAACCCTCTTTCCGGCCACGTAGATTTCGCGGGAATAGCTTTTTATTCTCTCCAGATATTGTTCGCCATTTATCATGAAGTTAACTTTAACGTAAAAGTATTAAAAAGCTTCGAAATTACCGCTTTCTCATCACGAACCTGACAATGTCCCCATCCTTCTTCTGCTCGAGGATCTCCACGCCCTTCCTCTGCGCCCACGCGGTTATGTCGAGCAACGCAGAAGAGTCGCTGCAGATGACCTCGAAGACGCCCGTGTAGTCCCTTGTCTCTCTTTCAAGCTTCACTATGTGGTCCATGCACCTGCATCCCCGCAGGTCAACGACCTTCATGTGAAAATTTGTAAAAGCTTTGAAAAAAAGCTTAACCCTTAACCCTCTCCGCCACATTCCTTCCGAGTTCCCTGAGCTCCTCCCTCTTGTCGTCGCAAGAGAACTTGAACTTCACAGAGCCGACGACATCGAACTTGAGCGACTCGAAGATTTCCGTTATCCTGCCAACAGCCTCGCCGCTCCACCCGTAGCTACCGAACGCAGCAGCGACCTTGTTGAACGGCTTGAGACCCTTCATGTACGTCAGGAACGAGGCGACGGAGGGGAACAGCTCCCTGTTGAGGGTTGGACTGCCTACTATCAGCCCCTTAGACAGCATAACGTCTGTCATGACCTCAGTCTCGTCTGAGACCGAGATCCTGTAGATGACGTAGTCAACGCCCACCTCCTCTATTCCCGCCACGATCTCCTTCACCGCCCTCTCTGTGTGCCTCCACATGGTGTCGTAGGCTATGACGATCCTCTCCTCTGCCACACCCTCGCTCCACTCCCTGTACTTCTTCACGATCTCCGGAATCCTCTTCCTCCAGATTATGCCGTGGGACGGGGCTATTACGTCTATCTCGATGCCAAGGGACTGGATGTCGTCCAGAACCTTCCTCACCTGCTTGCTGTAGAGCAGAACTATGTTCGCGTAGTACTTCGCGTTCTCCCTGAAGATCACCCCCATCTCCTCGTCGCTGAACTCGTCGTCAAACCTCTTGTGGCTGGCAAAGTGCTCGCCAAACGCGTCGTTTGGAATCAGAACCTTGTCCTCCACCACATAGGTGGCCATGCTGTCCGGCCAGTGGACCATCGGGGTCTCTATGAACGTCAGGGTCTTTCCGACGTCCAGTCTGTCCCCGGTCTTCACAACAATAGTCTCGTGCTCTATTCCGTAGGCCTCCTTGAGCCCGTTCTTTCCCCTCACGTTGGTAACGATCTTGACATCCGGATACCTCTCGAGAACAGCCCTCACGCTTCCGGCGTGATCCATCTCTATGTGGTTGACCACCAGATAGTCGAGTCTGTCAACGTTGAGGGCGTCAAGCTTCCCGAAAAGCTCATCCTCAAATCCCGCCTTCACGGTGTCCACGAGAACGGTCTTTTCGGACTTGATCAGGTAAGCGTTGTAGGTTGTTCCGTACTTTGTCGTGTAGCCGTGGAAGTTCCTCACGTTCCAGTCAACGGCACCAACCCAGTATACACCGGGCTTAATCTCCGCATACATCTTCAGCACCTCAAAAAATTGAGAAAAAGAGCGAACTCACTCAATCTTCTCGAAGTCTTCCTTGCTCGCTCCGCAGACCGGGCAGACCCAGTCCTCGGGGAGATCCTCCCACTTGGTTCCGGCTGGAATGTCGTTGTCCGGATCCCCTTCAGCCTCATCATACACGTATCCACAAACCTTGCACTGATACTTCGCCATTTTACTCCACCTCTATCTCCTTTTCACCCTCCCAAACACCGTGGAGGTTGCAGAAGGCAAGAGCTCTCAACTTCCTCTTGCCTTCGTGACTGTGAGTCGCGGAAACTCTGAAAACAACGCTCGGAGAGCTTACCACGGGCTGCAAACTGACCCTGCCAACGGGCGTATCGTCAAGGTACAGCTCAATCCATGCAAAATAGTGCCCGTACTCGTTAGGGTGCGCCATGAACACACCCGTCTCAACCTTGACCTCGAACACCTCCCCTGCCTTGACTCTCTCAGGAGCCGAGATCACAGGGGTGTGCTTCTTCTCGAGGTCGCTCATCTCGTCGGGGTTCAGGCTCTTGGGCCTGTTCACCCCGCAAAACAAATCGTTTTCACAGCTCATTCAATCACCTTAACCTGTTTATAATTGACCAAATTAATAAAATTTTCCGTTTTATGCTGTCAGCTTCCAGTTTTTATTCGAACCTTACAAACCCTGATCACGATTTTCGTTCGTTAAGCTTCGACATATGTAATACTATTTAACCTTTCTGAAATCAGATTTACGATTTTTCAACCAGCCTGTATTCTCTGACCACCATCTGGCTGCTCAGCCCATCCCTGACCACATCGTAGCTCAGAATCTCTATCCTCTTCCTGTAGAGCGGAGCATCGAGCACGAGGGACTCGTACTCTCCCCCCTCTCCCGCAACGTTGACCCCATACTTCTCGTTCAGCCTCTTCAGATCTTTCAGGAGCTCCTCGTCTATCCTCCTCCCCAGAAAACCATCGTCGAGTCCCATGGCCGAGGTCTTGACAATTATGGCATCGAAAAGCCTTCCAACCTCCCTGACGATCTCCTCCTCGTCCACATGCCATAACGGCGATATGAGCTCGAGGTTAAGACTTTCAGCGATGTACTCGAACCTCTTCTTCTGGTACTCGCTCCTGATCCCGCCAATGACTATTCCGTCCACGTCCAGCACTGAGAGCTGCTCCGATAGCTCATCGACCTCCTTCTCCTCCTCACCGCTCACAAAAACCTTGAACAGGGGTTTCTCAAGCGCCATGGCTATCGCGTCGGTCATCTCGATGTTGGCCGTGTGGAACATGTAGCTGTCAGGGTTGCGGGAGAATATGGAGATCAGGCATGCGATCTCGTGCTTCTCGCTGGCTTTGTGGAGTGCGAGCATCGAGTCCTTACCGCCCGAGATCAGGCAAGCGACCCTCATCAGAAAAACCTGAACCTCACACCCTTTCCAAGCTCAACGGCCCTCTCGTAAACGAGCGTTGCGGTGGCTATGTCCTGTATCGCGAGCCCTGTTGAGTCGAAGATCGTTATCTCCTTCTCGCTCTCCCTTCCCGGCTTCAGTCCTGCGACAATCTCCCCTATCGACGCGTAGATGTCCTCCTTCCTCATTTCCCCCTTGGAGATTGGCACGTTAACTTCCCCGCTGTGAATCGCCTGCTCGTAGTCATCTACAACAACCTTCGCCCTCTTCAGTATGCTCGACTCGAGCTCCTGCTTTCCGGGTGCATCAGCTCCGATTGCGTTGATGTGCACCCCCTCTCCAATCCACTCGTCCTTCACCACCGGCTCCCTTGACGGGGTTGTTGTGGTCAGCACGTCACAGCTGCAGGCGTCCTGCAAGCCTGTAACCTTGGCGTCAATCCCAAGCTCTGAGGCAAAGGATGCGAACTCCCTCGCGACACTCTCGTTCAGATCGTAGCACTTGACGACCTCGACGTCGAATACCTCCTTCAGGGCGAGGAGCTGGGTTCTGGCCTGCATTCCGCACCCAACAAAACCGAAAACCCTGCTGTCCTTCCGCGCCAGATACTTCGCCGCTATTCCTCCCGCCGCCCCGGTTCTCATGTTCGTTATGTGCGTCGCGTCCATCACCGCGAGGGGAAAGCCCGTCTCGGGGTCGTTGTAGATGAGCAGCGCCATTACCGTCGGCAGCCCCTTCTCCCTGTTGTGGGGGTGGGAGTTGACCCACTTGATGCCGGCATGCCCCTCAATGTAGGCGGGCATGGCCCTCAGGTCCCCCTTCTCGAAAGTGAGGTAGATCTTGGCGGGCATCTGGGTCAGCCCCTTGCCGTGGAGCTCAAACGCATGCTCCACAGCTCTCATGCACATCTCCATTGTGAGAATGCTCTCCACATCATCCCGCGAAAGAATGAGGGTCTCCATACTCTCACTCTCCCTCAGGAGAACTTAAATTTATCCAGTGGCTGTCGTTTTCGGCATAGTTGTACTTGAACACGAGGATCTTCATCTCTCCCTCTGCAAAGTGCACCTTTCCCGGCTCGCAGAGAAGCACATCACCGCACCTAACGCTGAACACCTCATCTCCAATGCCTATCCTGCCGCTCCCCTCAACTATCACGAAAACCTCCGTCTGGATGCTGTGGTAGTGCTCACTCACCTTTCCTTTGATCTCAACGAGCTGGACGAACGTTTTCTCGTCGAACGTGTGCAGCCTCGATACCCTGTAGGCACCCCTGTCCTCCCATTTTTGGACTTCAAGCCTCATATTCTCACCTGAACCGCCCTCTCAATTCCGCTCCTTGCTACGATCACTCCGCTCGTGTTCCTCCCCTGAACGGAGATCTGCTCGATCTCGACGAGAATGGCGTTTCCGTCACTGCTCAGCGCAAAGATCCCATTCTCTCTAACAAACTCGGCAAACACAACTCTGCCCGTCTTGTCCCTCGTCCTGAAGCATATTACTCCCTGACCGCCCCTCCCGATCTTCCTGAACTCCTCAAGCGGTGTTCTCTTGCCGTAACCACCTTCAGAGAGTATCAGAACCTCCCTTCCATCTCCGCAGTCCATCCACGCGATCTCATCGCCCTCCTTAAGCCTGATCGCCTTCACACCCTTCGCGTTCCTGCCGTAAACCGGAACCTCAGAGGCATCAAACCTCGCCAGCATTCCGTTTTTGGTCGAGATTATCACCTCTTTTCCTGCCATCGGCTTCACCGCAAGGATCTCGCCTGAAACCGCGGTTATCCCCGCCCTCTTGGCGTTGACGAACTCCTCCACCTCTATCGCCTTGATGTGCCCGTCTCTCGTCAGTATCAATGCCCTTCCCTCAAAATCTTCGACTGAGAGGGCCGAAACGATATACTCGCCATTCTCAAGCCCTATCAGGTGCCTAAGGTTCCCGCCCCTCGCAGTCCTCTCCATCTTGGGTATCTCGTAGGCGTTTATCCAGAAAGCCCTCCCCCTGTTGCTGAACAGGATGAGCCTGTGGGTTGAGTTGACCGTCCCAACGAAGGTAATCGCGTCATCGCTCTTCAGATTGACACCTATGACTCCCGAGCCCCCTCTTCCCTGAGCTCTAAAGGACTTCAGATCCACCCTCTTGGCATACCCGCTCCTCGTTATCACCAGCAGGTTCTCCTCCTCGGAAATCAGGTCTTCCTCGCTTATCTCCTCTGCGCTCCTCAGAATCCTCGTCCTCCTCTCATCCCCGTACTTCTGCTTGATCTCCTCGGTCTCCCGGATGATTATCTCGTCTATCTTTGCCTTACTTTCCAGAATCTCCCTGAGCTCGGCTATCTTCCTCTTTAACTCCTCATACTCCTTTATCAGAGCGTCGATCTCCATGGCCGTCAGCTTCTGCAGCCTCATCTGAAGTATCGCGTCTGCCTGCTTTTCGGTTAGCTCGAACCTCTCCATGAGCCTCTCTCTCGCCACGGAAACGCTTTCCGACTTTTTGATTATCTCTATCGCCTCATCTATATTCTCTACCGCGATCTTCAGCCCCTCGACTATGTGGAGCCTGTCCTCAGCCTTCTTCAGCTCGTACTCAGTCCTCCTCCTCACTATCTCCCTTCTGTGCCTGACGAACTCTGCGATGAGGTCCTTGAGGCTGAGAACCACGGGCTGGTTGTCCACGAGGGCGAGGTTGATTATTCCGAAGGTCGTCTGGAGCTGGGTGTACTTGTAGAGCTTGTTTATGACCACGTTTACATTCGCCCCGCTCTTCAGCTCTACCACGACCCTGATCCCCTCTCTGTCAGACTCGTCCCTGACTGTCTTTATTTCGTCAATCTTCCCGTCTCTCACGAGCTGAGCGATTTTCTCCACGAGATTTGCCTTGTTAACCTGATAGGGGATCTCCCTGATGATTATCGCACCGTCCTCAATCTCCACCTTCCCCCTGACCGTTATCTTCCCCCTGCCAGTCTTGTAGGCTTTCCTTATCCCGTCAACTCCGACTATCACCCCACCGGTCGGGAAGTCGGGCCCCTTCACGTACTTCATCAGTTCCTCGACGCTTATGTCCTCGTCCCTGATGTAGGCAATTATAGCGTCGCACACCTCCCTCAGGTTGTGGGGGGGCATGTTCGTCGCCATTCCAACGGCAATTCCGCTCGAACCGTTGACCAGCAGGTTGGGGAACTTGCCGGGAAGCGTGACAGGTTCTTTAAGCGTCGCATCGAAGTTGGGGACGAAGTCGACTGTGTCCTTGTCGATGTCGGCCAGCATTTCCTCCGCGATCTTGGTCAGCCTCGCCTCGGTGTAACGCATTGCTGCAGGCTCATCTCCATCTATGCTTCCAAAGTTGCCCTGCCCGTCTATGAGCGGATAACGCATGTTGAAGTCCTGAGCCATTCTGACGAGCGCGTCGTAGACGGCAGAGTCCCCGTGGGGGTGGTACTTACCGAGAACGTCTCCGACAATCCTCGCAGACTTCCTGTATGGCCTGTTGCTGAAAAGCCCCATCTCGTACATCGCGTACAGAATTCTCCTCTGCACCGGCTTCAGCCCGTCCCTCACATCCGGGAGAGCTCTCCCGACAATAACGCTCATCGCGTAGTCGATATACGAGCTCTTCAGCTCCTCGTTGAGATCCTTAACTACCTCCATCACACCACCTCAACACTCGAGGAAAGAAGGTTATCACGAAGAAGGCGGTCGAAAATCCTTTCATCCTTCAAAACCGCCCTCGCGAGTGAGACAAGCTTCGCCCCGCTTTCGAGCATCCTTCTTGCAGAATTAACATCAACCACAGAGTTGTTTCCGATCGTGTTTCCAACCGAAGAGATGAGCTTGACAAGCTCATAATCCGCCCCGCCTCCGGGGATCATCGCATCCACGTGGATCATGAGAGCTCCGGAGTCGAAAAGGAGCTGAGAGAGGGAGAGGTAGTCCACGTCAAGCCCTCCCCTGATCTTCACCACCACCTCCGCATGCTTTGACGCTCTCTCAACAATCTCCGCAAGTTTATGCTGGTTGAAGAGCAGGGACTGGCCACAGCCAATTTCGAGGAACTCGGGCTGCCTGCAGTGGGCGTTGATCTCAACAACCGCCCCGTGATCTCCAGCGACCCTCGCAACCTCCGCATATCCATCCAGGCTCTTTGACCTCACGTTCACCGCGACCACACCCCTGAACCCGTGGAGCATGGAGATCTGCCTCTCTATCTCCCTAACCGGATCGGAGAATACGAACTCCCTCCTCCCCCTTTCCGCTGCCCTTTTTGCAGCCTCATTGCTGTCCCTGTCCGCGTTGAATCCTCCGAGCACAACCATGCCTGCCCTCTTGTCCCTCACAAACCTCCAGTCGTTTATTCCAGCCATTGCGGAGAGTACGAGCCTGTTAGGGAAGATCATACCTGAGCTCCTCGGTGTTTATGTATCCGTCAGCAACCCTCGAAGCCTGCCCGGTCATGTAGACAGTGTCGTCTGCGATCTCTATCTTTAGCTTCCCGCCCTTCGTGAGCACGTCCACGCTTCTCCCTGTTAGCCCAAGCCTGTTGGCCACAACTGCCACAGCAACACTCCCGGTTCCGCAGCTCAGTGTCTCGTTTTCCACGCCTCTCTCGTATGTCCTGACGCGAACTGTCTTAGCGTCGATAACCCTTGCAAAGTTCACGTTTATCCCTTCAGGGAACACCGAGTGATGGCGGATGTGTTTTGCCGCTGGAATTATGTTGAAGTCCAGATCGTCCACGAATATCACGGCGTGGGGCACGCCGGTGTTTAGGGCGTAGACCCTGAACCTCCTGCCATCAAACTCGAACTCCTTCCCCCACACTTCCTCGAGGGAGGGTATCTCCTCCTTCTCAAGCCTCGGCCTGCCCATGTCAACCCTCACCCACCAGCCCTCGTCATCCCTCGTGACCTCGAGCTCGAGGATGCCCGCGAGCGTCTCAACCTTCAATGGGCTTTCAGCGTAACCCTCCTCAACAACGTACCTTGAAAAGCATCTTATTCCATTTCCGCACATCTCGGCCTCGCTTCCATCGGAGTTGAAGTACCTGAACCTCACATCTGCAACATCAGATTTCTGAACAAAGAGCATGCCGTCAGCGCCAATGCCAAAGTACCTGTGGCAGACTGCCCTCACAAACTCCGGTTTTCTCTCCTCCACTACAACAACCCCTTTGAATTCGTCAACGAGGATGAAGTCGTTACCGTTCCCGTGCATCTTCGTGAACCTCACCCTCATTCGACCACCTCTTCGTTCACCCTCCTGATTATCTCGGCACACCTCTTAATGTCTGCGATCCTCACCCTCTCTCTATCGGTGTGGCAGTCCTCGAGGTTTCCGGGCCCCCAGATCGTCACTTTCCAGCCCGCCTTCTTCAGGTTGTAGGCATCAGTCCATGACAGCATAACTGTCCTCTCCCCCACATGCCTCTCGATCTCGGGAATGCTGTCGCACTCGATGGGTTCATAGAATTCGAGAACCTCAAATTCTGCCGGGAGGGATTCCACCATCTCCCTGAACGTTTCGTAATCGTCCCCGAAATCGAATATGAAGCTCAGCCTGACCCTGCACGAGTCGGGAATGGCGTACAGATCGCTCCCTCCAGAGATCTCCTGCACCGAAAACCTGTATTTCTCCTTGAGCTTTAAGATTTCCCTCATTGCAAGCTCTATGGCATTCACCCCTCCGTTCCAGTACGCTCCGTGGGCAGAGACTCCCCGAAACTCCAGAACGACCTCTGCGCTCCCAAGCTGCTTCTCTGCGAGCTTCATCTCCGTGGGCTCCATAACCACCGCCCGTCCGGAGTAGTTTCTGGCAAAGTGCTTTGATCCGGTTCCACCCTCCTCCTCGTCTACGAGGAAGGCGAAGTTGAGGTTCATCTCCTCAATCCCTTCTGCGGCAAGCAGAATCGCGGCTATGCTCCCCTTCGCGTCCGCAACGCCCGTTCCATATGCATATTCTCCTTCAACCCTGAAATCGGATATTCTCGGCACCGTATCGAGGTGGGTGATAAACCAGAGGTCCGAATTTCCCCTCACAATCAGGTTTCCGGCGCTGTCTGTTTTGGTTTTGAAACCGAGATCCTCAAACCAGTCAGAAACGTAATTCTTGATCTCATCCTCATTTCCGGAGGTGGAGTCTATCCTCGTGATTTCCTCGAGAATTTTCAGCATCAGAAGATTTTTTACGCTGCAGATTAAAAATCCATCTGTGATTATCCGTCGGGTTGAGAGAGGTGACATTGACCACTTCGTGGAGATCTACATCGAGGCCTACAGGGGCTACGAGGAGTACGCGTACACCAGCCTGAAGGACATAAGGGGGTACTTCAAGTGGCTTTACGGCAGGGACAGGGACGGGTTCTTCGTGGCCGAGATTGAGGAGCCGGTTGGCTTCTCAGCCTGCGATACGAACTGGTTCAGCTCGATGGAGAGGACAAAGGTAGCGGAGCTTCACGAGCTCTTCGTGAGGAAGGAGTTCAGGGGAAAGGGCATTGCCTCAAAGCTCATGGAGAGATCCGTGGAGTATGGGATCGAAAGGGGAAGGAGAATAATGGGGCTGTGGGTTGGTGAGAAAAACGAGCCGGCAAAGAAGTTCTACAGGAAGCACGGGTTCAGGGAGAGCGGGAAGATGGGGAAGTGGGTGAGGATGACGAGGATGCTACATGATCAGGCCTGAGAGTATGTCCACGTGCCTCGTCTCATCATCTATTATGTCCTCAAGCTTCTTCCTGATGATGTCCGAAGTCTCTATGTCGAGGATGAGCTCGATCTCGTTCTCGAAGTACCTCAGAATCTGCCTGTAGGTCTTCTGGAAGTACTTCTCAGTCGCCAGCAGGTCTTCGAGAATGTCGGACACCTTCCCCTGCGTTTCTGAAGCGAGCGCCACGAGGTTGGCGTCCTCCAGCTCAACCTTCTCGTCGAAATTCAGGAGGTTTATCACGTCGTTCAGCATTATCTTGTGCTTCTCCGTGTCTATTAGGATCCCGAAGAGGGTGTCCCAAACCTCCTCATTCTCGTACTCTCTCAGGATGGCGAAAATTCTCCTTGAGGTGTAGTATTCCTCAATTATCGCGTACTTCAGAAGAGAGATAAATGCTCGTCTTTTTGTGCTCTCTGCGTTCATTGGTGAAAATGTGGATGTGACAGATATAAAATTTTTGTCAAAATTTAAAGGGAATTCACAAAGTCACTCATCCTGTCCACAGCTTCTCTGAGCTTCTCCATCGAGACTGCGTAGGCGCACCTCACATGTCCGCTCCCGCACTCCCCAAAGGCGCTGCCGGGAACGACTGCTACGTTCTTCTCCATGAGCAGCCTTTCGGCAAACTCCTCCCCGCTCAGGCCTGTGGAGCTGACGTCCGGGAAGGCGTAAAACGCCCCGTCTGGCATGACCACGTCGAACATCTCCCTGAGCCTCTTGACAAAGAAGTTTCTCCTCCTCATGTACTCTGCCCTCATCCTCTCCAGTTCATCCTCCCCGTTCCTCAGCGCCTCAAGGGCACCTATCTGCGCGGTAACCGGAGCGCACAGCATCGAGTACTGGTGGATCTTGAGCATTCCATCGAGTATGGGCTCAGGGGCTATCGCGTAGCCGACCCTCATTCCCGTCATCGCGAACCCCTTGGAGAAGCCGTTGAGGATCACGGTTCTGTCCTCCATCCCGTTCAGGGAGGCTATGGACACGTGCCTGAAGTTGTAGCTGAGCTCCCCATAGATTTCGTCGGAAATCACAATGCAGTCCAGCTCAACGGCAGCATCCGCAATCTCCTCAAGCTCCTTTTTCCTGTAGCTAACACCAGTCGGGTTGTTCGGGTAGTTGAGCATGAGAACCTTCACGTTTCTGTCCCTGTATTTGACCAGATCCTCGAACGTAAGCTTGAAATCGGGGCATGTCGGGATGGAAATGACGTCAGCGCCGCTGAGAAACGCGAGTGGCTGGTAGGAGACGTATGTTGGCTCCGGGACAAGCACGGTCTCGCCCGGATTCACCACTGCCCTCAGGGCAATGTCTATCCCCTCGCTCACCCCGGTGGTGACGAGAACATTCTCGTAGCTCGTCTCAACTCCAAACTTTTTGTAGTAGTCCGCGATAGCTTCTCTCAACTCGAGGAGGCCGAAGTTGGACGTGTAGGAGGTTATCCCCTTCTCGAGGCTGTATATCATCTCCTCCCTTATCCTCCACGGAACCGCAAAGTCCGGCTCTCCAACGCCGAGGCTGATGACGTCGTCTCTCCCTATTATCAGCTCGAAGAACCTCCTTATGCCGGACGGCTTCAGCTCCCTGACCCTTATGTTCAGAATGTCACGGGACAATGGCAAGCCTCCTGTCCTCCTCATCCTTGAAGAGAAGCTCTCCCTCCTCCTTGTAAGTTCTCAGCAGGAAGTGCGTGACCGTGTCCCTGACCTCGGGGATCGTGGATATCTTCTCAGCGATGAAGAAAGATATGTCCTTCAGACTTCTGCCCTTGACGACCACCTGAAAGTCGTAGTCTCCGCTGACGAGCCTCACCGCGTGCACCTCTGGAAACTTCGCTATCCTCTTCGCGATGTCGTCGTACCCCTTCTCCCTCGTCAGATTGACTCTCACGTCTATTATCGCGTAAACCTCCTCCACACCCGCCTTCTCCCAGTTTATGAGCGTCTTGTACTTGAGAATGACACCCTCATCCTCGAGCCTCTTTATCGTCTCCTCTACCTCCTCAACGCTCATGTTCAGCATTTCCGCTATCTCCTTGGCGGAGATTCTCGAGTTGTTTTCGAGGATTCTGAGGATTTCCAACTCTCTGTTCAACGGAACCACCAGTGAAAAAGCCGTCCACCGAATTTTTAAATTTTTCTGAGAACCGCCTGTGCTTCACTCCTTGAGCCAGTCGCTCAGGTAGATCCTGTACGTCTTGCCGAATCTCTCCCTGTAGATGAGCCCCCTCTCCTCGAGCTTCTTTACGAGCGTGGATATCTTGGAGTGCGAAAAGCCCGTCCTGAAGTGCAGGGAGTCCTGAGTTATCCCCTCGTTCTCGTAGATCAGCCTAAAAAGCGTTCTCTCGTCACCATCGAGAACCCTCTCTGCAACCTCTATCTTCTCCGGGACTCCATTGCCCGCTTCACTTTCCAGCTCGTCAGATTTGGTGATGTCTGGATGCTCAGCGACCCTGCTTTCAGATGCCCTTTTTATCAGCGGAACGGCTATAAGGACTATCCCAGCTATGGCCGTGATTGACGGAAGGATTCCGAGGTAGTACGGCCCCATCATCATGTAGTGGTGCGAGGATGGCGCGAGGGTGAAGGAAAACACGAGCAACCCAATTCCGGTAAGCAGAAGCAAAGCATCTGAACTGTCCATCACTGCTGGTTTCGATCTCAGGCGTAAAAAGTTAACGGTGTTGATGAACGTCGGATCAAACCCTCCTGGTGACCTCAGCCACAGGCAACCCGCTTTCAGCATTCAGGATGCTGACCACGACCACATCGCCTTCCTCGAGAACAATTCCGCTGCTCTTTATCCTGAACCCGATCCACTCTCCCGGAACGAGCAGGCCATCTCCCGATAAGTGCAGCTCTCCGAGGACACGCTTTCCCAAATTGCTCTTGTCGATGATGTCATCTCCGCTGCATCTCGCGTCTCTGAACCTCTCCACCGGAAAGCCGCTGCACACCTCTGAGGCGACGACCTCCCCATTTCGCACGATTTTAACTGAAATCTGGATGTCACTGACGCGCAGCCCCTTACCGTTCAGCATTTCGAGCTTCACGATCTGGCTGCTCTTTCCGAGCCCGGTTCTGTGAGGGATTATGTCATCCTTGATCCTCAGAACCGCCATATCCGGATCGTTCAGCCTCACATCCACGCCAGAGGCAAACGTGAAAGCGAGGAAGACCGTTAGAGACACGATGAGCAATATTCCAATCATGTGTGCTGAACCTTTATCTTTCTCTGAAATCCTCACAGGTTCTGTTTTTGAAAATACATAATAATTAAACTTTTCCATTTGATTGCTTTGCACATACTCCACACACCAGAATTTTTATATTCTGCCCGGAAAATTTAGCACCACCTACAGTGCGGGGGTTGCCGAGTCAGGAAAAGGCGCGGGATTCAGGGTCCCGTCCCGTAGGGGTTCGAGGGTTCAAATCCCTCCCCCCGCATGAATTATCAACAATAAGGGAGATTAAGAAAACCAAAAACAAGATAAAGGGACAGATATTCCACTTTCAGAATCTAAAGGGCCTGTCCCACCCTGCCAGCTTCACACCCGTTATTGCGGACGTGTTGATGTCGAGGGCTCTCAGGTCCTCCTTTTCGAGGTTTCTCACGTCAGTCTTTCCTGCCTGCTGGGTCAGGATTTTGAGCTCTTCGGTCATTGCCTTGATGTAGTTGTAAACCCTAACCGCTCCTTTCTCGGGATCGAGCCTTCTCCTGAGCTTCGGATCCTGCGTAGCTATACCCTTCGGACACTTGCCCATGTGGCACTGCCTGCAGACGGTGCAGCCCAGAGCGATCAGAGCCCCTGTTCCGATCTGTACAGCATCCGCTCCAAGGGCCAGAGCCTTTGCAACATCAGCACCAGTCCTTATACCTCCCGCAGCCACCAAGCTGACCTCGTCCCTGAGCCCAATCTCCCTGAGCGCCTCATCTGCCTGAACTATCGCGGCTATCGTCGGAACGCCTGCGTGGTTGGCGACAACATCAGGAGTTGCACCTGTCCCGCCCTGCATTCCATCCACCACGATTATGTCCGCCCCCGCCTTGGCTGCGATCTTCACGTCATCCGCAACCCTGCCTGCAGAGTACTTGACTGCAATCGGAATCCTCCAGTCGGTGATCTCCCTCAGCTGCTCGATCTTCATCGCAAGATCTTCAGGCCCGATGATGTCCATGTGCCTTGCCGGAGACAGCGCATCTGTCCCGGGTGGAATCCCCCTTATCCTCGCGATATCCTCTGTAACCTTCTCTCCGAGCAGGTGTCCACCCATTCCTGCCTTTGCACCCTGCCCTATCTTTATCTCTATCGCGTCAGCAGAGTTAAGATACCTGCTCGAAACTCCGAACCTTCCGCTCGCATATTGGGCAACAAGGAGCTTGGCGTTCTTCCTCTCCTCCGGGTGCATTCCGCCCTCTCCAGTGTTTGTCGCTGTTCCAGCCATGGCCGTGCCCTTAGCTATTGCCACCTTTGCCTCAAGGCTCAGCGCACCGTAGCTCATCGCCGCGACCATTATTGGCGTCTCGAGGACAAGTGGCTGCTCGGCAAACCTGTCTCCGAGCACAACCCTCGTGTCGCACGGCTCCCTGTACTTGTCTATGGGCGGCCTTGACGTCTGGGCCGGCAGAATTACGAGGTCGTCAAAGTGAGGAACCGGTCTCGTCGCTCCAGTACCCCTGACAAGGTACTCTCCGCTCTCAGCCTTCCTCCAGATCTCGTGAACCACGCTCCTGCTCCAGATCCCCCTGTCCTCGAGGTCTGACGTGCCGGAAACCTGTATTGCAGATGCGGGACACACATCAACGCAGTTTCCACAGCCAACGCATGCAGTCTGCTCCTTGACAACGGGCATCCTGTCTTCCTCTGCAAGCGCGCCGGTAGGACAGTACCTGACGCACCTGAGGCACTTTATACACCTGTCCCTATCAATCGTTATTTCGAATACCATTTAACCCTCCTCCGATGGAGCACTACCGTAAACAAACCTCTTCTTTATCGGGACAATCTTCCTGAACTTCTCCGTGAAGGCAGGAAAATCGTGAGCCTTGAGGATCTCCTTGAGCCACTCCTCATCCTGCTCGTCAATCTCAACGATCTTCGCGTTTTTCCCGAGGCTGTCCACCTCGCCCTTGAAGTATATCGCGCCCCTCACTATGCTCTCTCCCGCCATCCCCCTGAGGTTTCCGAGAACGATCATCCTTCCGCCCATCATGTAGAGCCCGGTCATGAAGTCGCTGTTCCCTCCGATTATGATCGTTCCGTTCTTCATTATCTCTCCAGTCCTCGCACCCGCATTGCCCCTCACAACGATGGTTCCTCCGTATATTCCCTGCCCCACTCCGTCCCCTGCAGTCCCCTGTATCTCTATGTAGCCGTCTGTCATGTTGTCTCCAGCAAACCACCCGGCGTTCTTCTCGATAATCATCCTGACGCCGTGAATCATCGTCCCGGCAAAGTAGCCCGCACTTCCCTTAACGATTATCTCAACATCCCCAACCACACCGGCTGCGAGGTAGTGCTTAGCGCCGGGGTTCAGGAGAACTATTCTCTTCTCCCCGTTCTTTACCGCCTCCTTTATCGTCCTGTTAATCTCCCTAACGCTCAAATCTCTGCAGTCTATCTCCATCTTCATCACTTCCTGTAAACTCTAAAATCACCCGGAGCAAGATACTCGGTTTCAAGACCGAGGGGCTCGAGAGCAACCTCCTCGCTCGAGATGGCGAATATTCCATCTCCCTCCGCAACCATCGCTGGCCTCAAACCGAGCTTGTCCTTTGCTACACCAATCTCATCTGGAGTGGCGATTATGAACGCGAACGGGCCGTCAAGATCTCTGACGGCACTCTCCAGAGCTTCCTCCAGCTTGTACCCCTCGAGCAGCTTGTCGGCTATGTAGTGCACTATGCACTCCGTGTCGTTGTCGGTTGTGAAGTAGTGGCCCTTCGCCTCGAGCTTCTTCCTCGTGTTCCAGTAGTTTGTTATCTGCCCGTTGTGAACGACCGTTATGTCCGGATAGAGGAAACTCTGGAAGGGATGAGCGTGATACCTGTCAACACCACTCTCCGTCGAGAACCTTATGTGGCCGATCGCGTGGGTTCCGCTCTTCTCCGACACCCTGTAGATCGAGTCCACCTGATTTATCGTCCCCACGTCCTTGAACATCTCGAACTTTCCTGCAGAGAGAACAGCAACATTCTCGATCCCCTGAACCTCGAGGGCGAGCTTCTTGAGCCTCTTGAAGTCCATTTTGTCGACGAGGAAGTCTGTGATGTAGTAATCCTCAGCCTCCACAATATTCTGGATTGACTTGACGCTCCCGTAGTGGTTCGCGAGCTCCTGAACTGCATCAATCAGCTCCTTTCTGTCCTCTTCTTCGCCCTGAATCTCGACCCTCATCAGGTACTCGTTCTCTTTGAGGTCAAGGCCTCCGTAAAGCGCAACACCGGCCCCATCTCGCCCCCTGTGCTGCAGCCTGTTCATCATCTCGATGACGATTGCGCCGAGGTCGTCCCTCTTCTCCTTAGAGAGTATGCCGACTATCCCGCACATAACAATCGGCTAAAACACTCGGGAAGGTTATTTAAATATTGTGAATTATACGCATACAGAACCACACGTGCATCTTTGTATGGCAACGCTTAAAACCCTCTAAAGCGAGTAGTGCTATGCGCAGAGTTGTTGACTTTATCAACGAATACGATCCCGGTCCATTTCCCGAGGACTTTGACAGGGAGGTTATTCAGCTCGCCTCCAACGAGAACCCGTATCCTCCGGCTGAAAATGTGATAGCCGCGATTAAGAACAACATCTTCAAAATAAACCGCTACCCCTCTCCCTATTACCGGGAGCTCAAAAAAGCCATTTCCGAGTACACGGGCTTTGGTGTGGAAAACATAGCAGTCTCATCCGGTGCATCAGACATCATCAGGCTCGTCACAGACATCCTGCTCGACCCGCTCGACAAGGTCTTCGTGCCCATGCCATCCTACACCATGTACGTCATGTATTCTATGCTGAGGGAGGCAAGCTTGGAGACGAGAGTTTATGAGGGCTACAGGATCGACGGGTGCTACGAGAGGGGAAAGCTCGCGTTCCTGTGCAGTCCCAACAACCCCACGGGCAATGTTGTGGAGAGAAAGGTGATCGAGGAGTTCCTCCAGAACTTCGAGTACGTTGTGGTGGACGAAGCTTACTGTGAGTTCTCCGGGACGAGCTGTGCAGACCTGCTCGAACACTACGACAACCTGATAGTGCTCAGGAGCTTCTCAAAGTTTTTTGGCCTCGCGGGAATGAGGGTCGGCTACGCGATAGCTGACGAGAAGGTGGTTAGAGCCATAGAGAAGATCAGAAACCCGTTCTCACTCTCAATGCTCGGCCAGATAGCGGCAGTAGAGGCTCTCAAAAGCGTTGAATACTACAGAAGAGTTGCAGAGATGATCCTGAGCGAGAGGGAGAGGATGAGAAGGGAACTTGAGAAGAGGTTCTACGTCTACGAGAGCAGCGCGAACTTCCTGCTTGTGAAGCACGACGTTCCAGACATATCAGAGCGGCTCATGGAAGAGGGAGTTCTCGTGAGGGATGTGACGGGTCTGGAGGGGCTTGATGGGCCGCATTTCAGAGTTACGGTTGGGAGGAAGGAGGAGAACGACAGGTTCCTCGAGGTGGTGAGCGGGTTGTGAAGATCAGAAGAGATCTCCTCGAAGCTTTGCTTGAGATTGCGAGGGAGAACCACCCCCACGAGTTCTTCGCGCTGCTCACGGGAAAGAAGGGAGTAATAGAGGAGTTCGTCTACATCCCCTTCCAGCAGGGCGAGAACTACGCGAGCTTCGACACGTCTCTGATACCCTTGGGCATGAGGATCTACGGCACCGTCCACAGCCATCCCTCCTCGAACCCTACTCCATCCCCGGAAGATCTCTCGACCTTCGCCTCTTACGGCAGGGTGCACATCATCATTCACTACCCCTACTGCAGAAAATGCTGGAGAGCCTATGACCCGGAGGGGAACATAATAGAGGTGGAGGTGGTTTAAAAAACAAAAATTTGGTTGATCAAATAGTATCCCTTTTCTTCGGGCTGCTGAGCGACATGTTTCCGGTTACTCCCGCTATGGCTCCAATGATCCCCGCAAAGGCGAACGAGGCGATTATAGTCAGCCCGATGACCCTGATGTGAACCACCGGATCCGGGAAGCCGCCGTAGGCGTAGGACAGAATTGCCATGTTTATTCCCGACAGGGCCACGAAAATGACGCCCCACAGAGTCAGGAACACCTTCATGATTAATCACCAATATTAGTTAACGCCGCTAATCATATATATAGTTTACTGTATGATGGATGCTACAAATAGAACGCGAAAGGAAAAGCAAACGAGATCTACAAAACGAGGGGGCGCAACTTCTGGCTTTTCAAAAATGGGCCCGGAGGGATTTGAACCCTCGACCGCCCGGTTATGAGCCGGGCGCTCTGACCTGGCTAAGCTACGGGCCCCCACACCAACGAGTGAGATGTGCGGGAGTTCACACATTTTCCGTTGGAAAGGGTTTATGAAATTTGTGGTATATTAACTGTGAACCTGCAATTCTGGACTGCATGAAGATGTTGAGTGTGGAGATAGCAGGAAATGCTGCAGCCACCATATCTCCGTATCTGATGTGCCGTAAAGTTCGTGAAGCTTTTTCTTTTAAACAAAATTAATAAACATGTATTAATAATCTATTGTGAAAAATTTAATATAGTAGTAGAAATAAATAACATAGACCAATTAAAACGGTGGACATTGTGAACGTGAAAAAAATATTGTTAGTGGCTGTTGTAAGCCTAGCAGCGCTTGTAAGTGGCGTTTCGGCAGCAGATTTTGAGTATGGAGACGTATTTGCCGGAGTGTACGGAGGGAAGGTAATGCATTACGCGCCAAATGGAACGCTGAAAGCCACGTACGACGTCTGTGGATATCAGTACGTAACTGGAATGGCCTTTGACTCGGACGGAAACCTGTACGTAACCTGTTTTTCGAAAGCTGAGGTTGTAAAGGTGCAGAGAGATACCGGAACGGTTCTGAGCACAATTTCGACCGGAACCCAGCCGGAATCGGTGGTGTTCGACGCCTCTGGCAACTTCTACGTCGGACATGCAGGTGGAGACTATGACATCCGCAAGTTCAACTCGAGCGGAGTGCAGACGGACAGTTACGACGTTGCTCCCGAGTCCAGGGGGAGTGACTGGATAGATCTCGCCTCAGATCAGTGCACGATGTTTTACACGAGCGAGGGAAGGAAGATAATGAGGTACGACGTGTGCAACGATACTCAGCTCTCTGACTGGACAGTTGTAAGCAGCTACGGTACACTGTACGCCCTGAGAATCCTTCCGGGAGGGGGAGTTCTGGTGGCAGACAGTGAGAATGTGAAGAGACTGAACTCGAGCGGGGCAATTGTTCAGATCTATGATCTGACGGGTTTCAACTCGTGGTTTGCGCTTAACCTCGATCCAGACGGAAAGTCCTTCTGGAGCGGCGACTTCTCAAACGGAAAGTTTGTCAAGTTCAACATCTCAACCGGAAACGCTGAGACAATCATAGATACGGGACAGGGAGGTTCCAGCCTGTTTGGTCTGGCCGTGTTTGGAGAGATAACGGTCTCCAAGCCTGTCATAACGATCAGCATAGACCCGGCAACTGCAACGAACACGGTTGGAGACACGCACACGGTAACTGTGACCGTGCAGAAGGATGGATCACCCCTCTCGGGAGTTACGGTCGACTTCGAGGTTATATCCGGCCCCAACGCGGGTGAGTCAGAGAGTGCCGTAACAAACGCCAGCGGTCAGGCGACCTTCAGCTACACCGGCAGCGGTGGTAGCGGAACGGACGTGATCGTGGCCAAGTATTCTGAGAACGGCAGCGTATACAGGGCAAAGGCCATCAAGAAGTGGGTCAGCACGTCAATCCCTGAGTTCCCACCTGTAGCAGTTGGAATTCTCGGAGCACTTGGAGCAGTGGTGCTGTTCGCCACGAGGAGAGATTGAACAGGCCAAAAATTCAATTCTTCAATTTTTGAGCTTTCCTGAAATAGATGAGGCTGGTGGAACGTAGTTCTTCATCAGCAGCGAGTTTGTTACAACGCTCACACTGCTCATCGCCATTGCCAGACCAGCCCATTCTGGCCTGAAGACTATGCCGAACACCGGATAAAGTGCTCCAGCAGCCACCGGAATCAGTATGGTGTTGTAGATCATTGCCCAGAACAGGTTCTGCTTTATCTTGCTCAGCGTCTTTTCGCTCAGTTGTATTGCAGCAACAACATCCCGCAGATCATCCCTCATGAGCACGATCTCTCCACTCTCTATTGCAACATCAGTTCCACTTCCAATCGCTATGCCAAGGTCTGCCTGGGCTAAAGCTGGGGCATCGTTTATGCCATCTCCGACGAACGCAACCACTTCACCATTCTCCTGAAGCCTCTTAACCTCCTCAGCCTTCTGGTGGGGAAGAACTTCAGCAAGAACCTCATCTATTCCAAGCCTTCTGGCAATCGCCTCGGCAGTCCTCCTGTTATCTCCCGTTATCATCGCAACCTTCTTGCCGATTCTGTGAAGCTCCTCTATGGCTTCCTTCGCAGACGGCTTTATGTTATCTGCGATGCCTACCGCACCGATAATTCTGCCGTTGTGGGACACAAGTATGGCAGTCTTCGCCTCGCTCTCAAGTCTCTGAAGGGTGTCCTCAACCTCTCTGCTCACTTCCATTCCATTTTCCGCCATAAGCTTTCTGCTTCCAACCAGTATTTTCTCTCCGTTCACCGAAGCAATAACTCCCTTTCCGGTAATAACCTCAAATTTCTCCGGTTCTTCAACAGACATTCCTGCTTCCTCTGCTTTCCGGACTATCGCTTCAGCCAGAGGGTGCTCGCTCCTCTTCTCTGCTATCGCCGCAACCCTCAGCACCTCCATCTCATCGCCCTCGAAAGCGATGATGTCCGTAACCTCCGGCTTGCCCTTCGTCAGCGTTCCGGTTTTGTCGAAAACGACGGTCGTTACTCTTCTCGCTATCTCAAGTGCCTCTCCGTTCTTGATGAGTATTCCAAGCTCAGCACCCTTGCCCATTCCAACAGTCAGAGCTGTAGGTGTCGCAAGTCCAAAAGCACAGGGGCAGGCTATCACAAGCACGGCGACAAGAGTGGTGAATGCGAAGATTTCCGGTACGCCCGCTATGAAGTACCAGTAGATGAACGAGGTTACCGCTATTGTCAGCACCACAGGTATGAAGTACGCGACAATCTTGTCTGCCAGCTTCTGAATCGGAGGTCTGCTTCCCATCGCCTCCTCAACCAGTCTGATTATCTGGGCAAGCAGCGTGTCGCTGCCAACTCTCGTGGCTTTGATTTTCAGCACGCCATTTTTGTTTATGGTCGCTCCAACCACCTCATCGCCCTTCTTTTTCAGTGCTGGAATCGGTTCTCCGGTAATCATCGACTCATCCACGTAGCTCTGCCCCTCCACAACGACCCCATCAACCGGAATCTTCTCTCCCGGCTTCACTATGACGATGTCTCCAACTCTCACTTCCTCCACAGGAACCTCGATCTCCCTGCCATCTCGGACAACAATGGCCGTCTTCGCCTGCAACCCGATCAGCTTCTTTATCGCCTCGCTCGTCCTTCCCTTGGCTATCGCTTCGAGAGTTCTGCCAAGCAGCAGGAAAGCGAGAAGCAGAACTGCAGTCTCATAGAAAAGATAGTCCTCGGGAAGGAGCCCTATTGTTGACAGGACGCTTGCTACGTAAGCGGACCCAACACCCATCGAGTACATCACGTCCATGTTGAGCATCCTGTGCCTCAGAGCCCGAAGAGCAGAGGAGAACATGCTCCTGCCCGAGTAGATCATCACAGGCGTCGCGAGGGCAAACTGAATCAGGCTGTTGTATGGGATCTCTGGAACACCCATGTATCCCCCGTACTGAAGGAAAAGCAGCACCGAGCCCACTGCTGCAGCGGCAAGGAGCTTCTTTTTCATCTCCCCTACAGCCGACTCCTCCGCCCCATCTTTTTCAGACTTCTCGCCCCCTACACCCAAGTACCTGTACCCGATTTCCTCCACAGCCTTCCTGATTTCATCAAGTCCTGTAATGTCTGGAACGTACGTTATCCTCGCAGTTTCAGTCGCGAGATTTACGCTGACCGACTTAACTCCGGGAAGGCCTCCAACTGCCGTTTCTATGGCCTTGGCACATGACGCGCAGGTCATTCCGCCAATTTTTACGTTCACAGTAGTCTCGTTCTCGGGAACACTGTATCCGATCTCCTCAACAGCTTTTCTCACATCCTCAATCCTGACCAGCTCAGGGTCAAACTCAAGATGGAGGGTTTCAGTTGCGAGATTCACACTCGCCTTTTTGACACCCTCTAACTGGGAGACCGCGAGTTCCACATTCCTCGCACAAGATGCACACGTCATTCCACCAATTTTCAACTTGGCCTGTTTTTCCTTCACAATGTTAAGTCCGACCGGGAAAGATAAAAGGGTAACTAAGAACAAGATGTTAAAAATCAGAAAAGAAAAATGCCATGATGTTACTTCAGCAGCCTTGCATTTATCGCCACTATGACTGTGCTCAGAGACATCAGCGCTGCACCTATTGCCGGAGTCAGGAGGATTCCAAATCCGTATGCAACTCCCGCTGCGAGGGGTATGGCTACACCGTTATAGCCCGTGGCCCACAGGAGGTTCTGTATCATCTTCCTGTAGGTTTTTCTGGACAGCTCGATGATCCTCACAACATCCCTCGGATCGCTTCTGACGAGAATTATGTCTGCCGTTTCTATCGCAACATCAGTCCCTGCACCAATCGCTATTCCCACATCGGCCTGAGCTAAAGCAGGGGCGTCGTTTATGCCGTCCCCCACCATGGCAGTCACGTACCTCTCCTGCACCTTCTTTATTATCTCGGCCTTTTCATGCGGCAGCACCTCTGCGAAAAACTCGTCCAGTCCGAGTTCCTCTGAAACCCATTTCGCAACGAGCCTGTTGTCGCCGGTCAGCATCATGCACCTTATCCCCATCCTCTTCAGGTTTGCTATTGCCTCTTTGGACTCCTGCTTGACGATATCTGCGAGAGCTATTGCGCCCAGCATCTCGTTTTCTCTTACAAGGAACACAACAGTCTTGCCCTGCTCAGCCAGCCTTCTTGCTTCGTCAATCTCCTCAAGACCCATTTCCCTCAGATGCCCGGGGCTGACGATTCTGTACAGCACTCCGCCAATTCTCGCCTCAACGCCCTTGCCCGGAACTGCCCTGAAGTCATCCACCTTTTCGAGCTCCAGCCCCCTCCTCTCAGCCTCCTCAACTATGCTCCTCGCGATTGGGTGCTCGGAGAGTGTTTCAATGCTTGCCGCAATTCTCAGAACCTCGTCAGTGTCTCCATTTACGGCAACCACGTCTGTAACGCCGAACTTCCCCTCAGTGAGTGTGCCGGTCTTGTCGAACACCACGGCCTGAACGTCCTTCGTCCTTTCAAACGCCTGCCTGTCCCTTATTAGGAGGCCGTTCTTCGCAGCGAGGGATGTCGAGACTGCCACAACTAAAGGCACCGCAAGCCCCAGAGCGTGAGGGCAGGAGATGACCATGACCGTGACTGCCCTTTCCACCGCGAATGCCAGATCCTTGCCGAGAGTTATCCACGCGAGGAACGTCACCGCTCCGGCACTGAGGGCGATGATGGTGAGGTAAAACGCAGCCCTGTTTGCGAGGTCCTGAGTTCTCGACTTGCTCTCCTGAGCCTGTCTCACAAGCTCGATAATCTGGCTGAGGTAGGTTTCCTTTCCGGTCTTTCTAACCTCAACGATGAGAGACCCTTCCATGTTTATCGAGCCGCCTATGACCTCATCCCCCTCCTTTTTGAGGACAGGCTTGCTTTCTCCGGTGAGCATCGACTCATCCACGTAGCTCTGCCCCTTCACAACAACCCCATCAACCGGAATCTTCTCTCCCGGCTTCACGAGAACCCTGTCTCCCGGATTGAGACTCTCCACCGGAACATCCTCGACCTCACCACCCTTCATCAGGTGTGCGGTGGAGGGCATTATCTTGACCAGCTCCTCAAGTGCTCTTGAAGCTCCGAGGACAGACTTCATCTCTATGTAATGGCCGAGAAGCATGATGTCGATCAGGGTGGCAAGCTCCCAGAAGAAGTACTTCCCCTTGAGCCCGAAAACGACCGCGCTGCTGTAGATGTAGGCCGCAGAGATGGCGACGGCTATAAGGGTCATCATCCCCGGCCTTCTCTGCCGGTTCTCTTCAATGAACCCCTTGAAAAACGGATACCCTCCGTAGAAGTACACGATGGACGAGAGGGCAAAGAGTACAAGGTCGTCCCCTGGAAAGGCAACTGTGATTCCAAGCAGGGACTGTATCAGGGGGGAGAGCAGGAGGATCGGGATTGTGAGCAGGAGTGATACGTAAAACCTCCTCTTGAAGTCCTCCATCATGTGCCGGTGGTGGTCGTGAGCATGCCCCTTCTCCTTGCTGTGCTCGGCTCCATGCTCTCCGGCAGGCGTGTCATGCCCGTGATGATCTACGGATGTCATCTCGTGCTTTTCGTGCTCTGCATGCCCCTCATGCTCCTTCATGGGGCATCTACTCCTCAAGCTCGCTCTTCATCCTCTCAAACTCCTCTTTCGTAATCTCGCCCTTCGCATACCTTTCCTTCAGAATCTCAAGAGCCTTGCTCCGCTCTCCTTTCTCTTCAGCCCTGTGCTGATCTCTTATTGCCAGATAGACGAGCAGAAAGATGATTCCGGCCATGGGTATCAGGACGAGTATGAACCAGAGCAGACCGTTCATCCCCCTTTTCTCGGCGTCCTGATACACGAGGTACGCCACAATTATCCAGAGCACCCACCAGAACACCATGCTGAATCCGAAAAATCCGAAGCCGAATGGCCACATGTGATACGCTTCCATCTAAATACTATGCTGTGTGATTATATATCCCTTCCTACTGACAAACTGTTAATTTACACAGCAATTCGAATTGCGTTATGTTCGAGAGGAGGCTGCAGGTTGCAGAAAATATGTTCAGTTCATTCCGAGGATTGTATGAATCGCCAAGGAGTTCATCATCAGTTGCGGCCTGAGACTCCAGCTAGGGCGACCGGAGTCGAGTGCGTCCTGCACACCGGAAGTGCTATTAAAAATCTTTAACCAACACACAAATATCAGAAAAATTTATATAACCGTTTAGGGAGGAACGTTAAAAAATCTTCAGGTGGTGTGGATGGACGTTGAGCAGGCCAAAAAATTCCTGCAGGAGAATGAGATAAAGCAGGTTCTGTGCGCTTTTACGGATGTTAGGGGATACATGCAGACGTTCAGCATCCCCGCGAGGAAGTTCATTGAGGGAAGCGCTTTTGAGGGAATTGGATTCGACGGATCGTCAATCAGGGGGTTCAAGTCCATAAACGAGAGCGACATGGTCTGGATGCCGGACGTCTCGACCCTCAGAATCGTGCCATGGGAGACCGATCCGGTTCAGAAGACCGCGATAATGTTTGGAGACGTTTACGAGGCGTGGGGCAGGGAGCAGAGCGACGTTGATCCGAGAGGCTATGTGGCAAAGAGGGTCGAGAAGAAGCTCGCTGATCAGGGCCTTTCCGCAATCTTCGGGCCTGAGATAGAGTTCTTCCTGTTCGAGAATGTTGATCCCACTAACCTCGTTTACGACCTCTGGGTCTCCCCCAACGGAGGTGCAGGGGACAGCTGGGGCCCGCCGAGGGTGATGCCGGAGAGCCCAGAAATGACACCCGGTGGTCTGCTGATAAGACCGAAGGAGGGCTACTTCAGGCCTCCACCCGAGGACACAACTGTGGCCTACAGAAACGAACTTGTCGAGATACTTGAGTCCTTCGGAGTGATGGTGGAGTACCACCACCACGAGGTTGCAACCGCAGGTCAGGTGGAGCTTGACTTCGAGCCCAAGACGCTGGTCGACGTTGGTGACGCGTTCTACTACTACAAGTTCGCCGCCAAGAACCTCGCAGCAATGTACGGCATGATCGCCACATTCATGCCGAAGCCGCTCTACCTCGACAACGCAAGCGGAATGCACGTCCACCAGAGCCTCTGGGAGGGCGAGCCGTTCAAGGGCAAGAACATCTTTGCCGATCCGGATGACGAGTACATGCTCAGCCAGAAGGCGAGGTACTACATCGGTGGTCTCCTCGAGCACGCCAAGGCTTTGACGGCCCTCTGCGCCCCGACCGTGAACAGCTACAAGAGGCTCGTGCCGGGCTTCGAGGCTCCGATATACATCTGCTGGAGCCCGAGGAACAGGAGCGCCCTCATAAGAGTTCCGATGTACCACAGGAAGCCATCTGCGATCAGACTCGAGTACAGAGGAGTTGACCCGAGCACCAACCCGTACCTCTCGCTCTCAGCAATGATTGCCGCCGGTCTCGACGGAATCAAGAAGAAGATAGAGCCCGGAGACCCGATAATGGAGGACGTCTACGAGCTGAGCGAGAGCAAGAAGAGGGAGCTCGGAATCGGAGAGCTGCCCACTACCCTCAGAGATGCGATCGACCACCTCGCCACAGACGAGGTCATTCAGGACGTGCTCGGAAGCCACATCTTCGACGCGTTTATGGAGATCAAGATCGACGAGTGGAACCAGTACTGCCTCTACATCACGCCCTGGGAGTACATGAAGTATCTGGACATTTAATAAAATTTTACTATTTTTTCCGTTTTCAGCATTTTTCTAAACCAGCCTTCGCGAAACCAATTTTTTGGTAAAAATTCATAAAAAAGCAGAAATAATAAATACGAGAACTCACAGAGTATTATTGAGGTGATAAAGATGGGTGTTCACAGGATAACGAGCGAGGCTGCGAAGTATTACGCCATGAGAGAGAGGATACTCGGAAATGGCATTTCCCTGCTTGGCACAGCGAGTGAGAAGATCAACGAGCTGGACAAGGAGACGATCGAGAAGCTTGGCGACCTCGCATCCTACCTACTCCCCCACAGCCCGGGGTACGCGGGCAAGCTGATGGCCGTGACTGCAAGACTCCTCTGGGCCCTCGCCGGAGTTGGCGAAAAGGAGTGGGAGTTCAGGGAGCTTGAGGACATAGAGAAGCTAATAGAGGAGCTGAAAGGGAAGGTCTAAGCGTTAAAGAACTCTTTTATTTCTTTTGCAGTCTCTTCTGGCTTCCTGTTCGTGTAAGCCTCGTCGTAAAGCTTCGTTATCGCGAAGACATCGTTCCAGTAGTACCTGTCCATGACGCTCCTCGCCACCATGTCGAACACAGCCGGCATGTCATCTCTGCCCTCCATGGGTGCAAACAGGCCGAAGTTGAATGAGTTGAAGCCGAGGGAGTGGTAGAACCTCAGCACCCTAACCACACCTTCAGCGAGTTCCATCAGCTCCCCATCCATATCCCCAAAGCCCGCATGCAGGTAAGCGCTGACGTGCTCGAACCCCCTCGGGGCAAATGGCACAAACCACCTCCATGATCCCTCTGCTACCCTAAGCTCCTCTGTGCTTTCCCAGAAGTCATCCCAGAAGCTCCTCCCTTTTTCCCTCCAGTGCCTTTCGGCCGAGGCTACCATCCTCTCCTGATAGTCCATCAGCCTCCGAGAGGAGAGAACCTGAACGTGCGGGTGCGTGACGCTGCTCCCCGCTGGCTTCAGGTAGTTCATCGTCACGCTCGCGAACTCGCAGCCTTTCCTCGCGAGGTAGTCCCTTGCAAGAGCGAAGGCATCATATAGCATCTCCGGAGTGAACTGGTCGATTGGAATGTAGTGGGCTTTGCTGAGCCTTATGACCAGCGAGGTTTCTGCGTAGGGGGAGATGTTGGCCATCAGGATAGCCTCTCCCCTCTCCAAAAGCTCACCGCTGGCGATTGCCAGATCCCTCGCACCAACCCTGTAGACGTTGTCATCGCAGAAGGGGCACCACTCTCTGCTGAAGTCCGGAAGCTCCGGCTCCTTGGAGAGCGGGAGGGGCTTGACAATAACCCTCGAGGTCTTTCCGGTGAGCGGATCCTCTCTCACCTCAATCTCGACCCTCTCATTCTTCTTTGTGACGGGGTTGAAAAACTCGAAGTGCTCTCTGAAAACGCGAAACTCCATGGCAAGTGCAGGTTGAGAAAATACAAAAACCTTTCTAAATAATTCTTCCGTATCTGTCTATAAGCCCCTTCTTTATCCTCGTCGCTGAGATCGGCTCGTTGTCGTCGGCAAGCACGAAGTCGACCCTGACGATCTTTATCTCCTTCTTGCCCATCTCTCTCCTCTTTTCGTTAATTCTCTTGGCCATCTCGTAGGTCTCGGGACTCACGACGAGGTATTCGAAGTCGTAATCGAGGGTTTTTCCATAGGGGGTTGTTATCTCCACCACATAGGGCTCGAAGCCGTACTTCCTCCTCACGTACCACTTGACGTTCTCGGCCCTTATCACGAACGGCAAAACGCTCCTTATCCTCTGCCTCGCCATTCTGTCGCTGGTAACTCCGATTGTGACATCCCTTCCACCGAGCTCAATTGCCTTGTCGATTAGCCTCTTGTGTCCCTCGTGCAGAGGTTCGAAGGTGCCTCCAACAGCCACCCTGTACTTCCTGCTCATGTTATCTCCTCGAGGAGCTCCCTGATGCGCTTCGCAGTCTCTCCCGGGTCAGCTCTGCCGCGCGTCATCTTCATCACGTAACCAACAAGGAAGTTCGCGGCCTGCTTCTTGCCTGCCCTGTAATCCTCCACAGCCTTCGGGTTCTTCTCAATCGCCTCCCTGCAGAGCCTGTCAATCTCCTCCTTCGGTATGGAGAACAGCCCCTTCCTCTCGATAATCTCCCTTACACTTCCACCCTCGTCGAGCTTGGCCCTTATTACTTCAACCACACCCTTTTCGGTTATCTCTCCCTTAAGGAAATAGCCGAGCAGCTCAATTAGCTCGTCTGATGTGAGCCTCCTCTCTCCCTTAGCAAAAGACATGTCCCTGTAGTTGAGCTCGCCCCTCAGAACGTCAACAATCCAGCTCGCCGAGACCTTGGGATCGATCTTCTCTGCAACTCTCTCAAAGTAGTCCGCCATCTTCGGGTCGAGGACGAGTATCTTCGCCTTCTCCATGCTAAGCCCGTACTGGGCTATGAGCCTGTCCCTCTTCTCCCACGGCATCTCAGGCAGGGTTGCCTTAACCTCCTCGATGAACTCGTGGGTGTGGATGGGGACGAGATCGGGCTCGGGGAAGTAGCGGTAGTCCTGCTCCTCCTCCTTGCTCCTCAGCGAGACCGTTATGTTGTTCGCCTCGTCGAAGTGCCTCGTCTCCCTCTCTATCTTCCTCCCTCTCCTGAGGAGGTTCTTCTGGCGCGTTATCTCGTACGTCAGCGCCTTCTCAACGCCCTTGAAGCTGGAAATGTTCTTTATCTCCACCCTTCCTCCGCCAGCTATGCTGATGTTCGCGTCAACCCTCATCGCGCCCTCCAGATCCCCATCGAACACGTCCAGATACTCCAGAATTATCCTGAGGTTGTTGAGGAACGCCCTCGCCTCCTTCGGGGAGTTCAGGACAGGTTCGGTCACAATCTCAAGAAGCGGCACTCCACTCCTGTTGTAGTCGATGAGGCTGTACCTTGCGGTGGTTATCGAGCCCTTGTAGCTCAGCTTACCCGGATCCTCCTCCATGTGTATCCTCTTGAGCGTTACCTTCTTCTCCCCATTCTCAGTCTCTATGGTAACGTAACCTCCCCACGCGAGGGGCATGTCGTACTGGCTTATCTGGAAGCCCTTGGGCAGGTCAGGGTAGAAGTAGTTCTTTCTGTCGAACCTCATTACGGGGTTGATGTCTGCATTGAGGGCGAGCGCGACCTTTATCGCCGCCTTGACAGCCTCTTTATTGACAACTGGCATGGCCCCGGGAAGCCCGAGGCAGACGGGACAGACGTGAGTGTTGGGTTCTTTACCGTGATAGTCAAGAGGACATGAGCAGAACAGCTTGGTCTTGAGCCTGTTGAGCTGAACGTGAACCTCTAAGCCAATCACCACATCCATGGTCGGGAGTTCTAAAAAAGAAATATATCTTTTTTGATTCACTTAGCAAATCTCTCGGCAAGGTATTCCGCGATGATGAGCTTCTCCTCATCTGTAACGCTGGTGAACCTCTTCTCGACCATCAGATCTATACCGGCGCTCCACTTCTCTGACGGCTTTCCGTAGTACTCTGACCTCCACACATCGAGCCAGCCCAGAGAGCCTTCTGGATTCTGGTAGTAGCTGTAGTGGCAGGAGCACTTCTGCTCGAACAGCTGCTCCCCGTTCAGTGACTGGGGTGCCGGAGTGCTCTCACCTGCCGTTGGAGTCTTTTGGGGCCCTGCCGCCTCTTCCCCTGAGCAGCCGAGAACGAGCAGGGCAATTGCCAGAACCAGAACGAGCCACATCTCGAATCCTTCTGGCGATGACGCCATAAAACTTCCTACGTAAATATTTAAATACACACGTATGACAACGTATATCATGCGTATTCCGAGGGTCATGAGCACCCAGCACCCGGACAACGTGGAGATGCCGTTCTTCGCAAAGCAGTCCTTCTTCGATGGAGAAGACGAGATAAGGGAAGCGTACTACGTCTTCTCCCACTTCGGGATGGAGGAGCAGATGTGGGACTTCGAGGGCAAGGAGGTTGACGACTTCGTGGTCAAAAAGCTGCTGACCGCATACCCAAACTTCTTCAGCGAGCACGTTATCGGAGAGGACGTGAGGATCACTCCGAGGGTTCCAAACCCCGAGGTTGAGAGGGACGAAGCAAAGCTTCTGGCCGAAACACTTGAGATGATTCCGAGGAGCCATGACTATGCGAGGAAGTTCTACAAAGATCCCTCTCCCCCAATCTTCGAGATAATAGTCCCGATGGTCACAAAGAGCGAGGAGCTGGAGAGAATATACCTGTTCTACAGAGACTTCGTCGCGGGAAAGTCAAAGCTCGTGCTCGCAGATGGAACAAAAGTGGGAGAGTGGCTGGGAGAGTTCGAGCCGGAAACAATCGGAATCATCCCTCTATTTGAGGACATCCCGACCATGCTGAGGTGCGACGAGATAGTCAGGGAATTCGCGGATGGGAGGTTCGAGGCGATCAGGGTTTTTCTGGCGAGGTCCGATCCGGCGTTGAACTACGGCTTCATACCTGCAACGCTTGCGGCCAAAATAGCCCTTCAGAGGCTCTACGATCTGGAAATCGACGTCTACCCGATCATAGGAGTTGGCTGTCCTCCGTTCAGGGGGTCTTTCGACCCGGAGAACATGCACGCCCTCGTTGAATACCCATCTGTGCAGACGTTTACGGCACAATCTGCGTTCAAGTACGACTACGACTTCAGAACCGTCAGGGAAGCGGTCGAGGAGCTCAGGGACAGCAGTCCTGAGAGGCCTCAGAACGTGGAGGTGGATGAGGAGATCATACAGAGGCTGAGCGACGAGTACAGGAAGAGAGTTCCCCGGATAGCGGAGTTCGTCAATGAGACCAGCAGGTTCGTTCCGAAGAGGAGGATGAGGAAGCTCCACATCGGCCTCTTCGGGTATTCGAGGGGAGATAGGGTGAAGCTCCCGAGGGCCATAACGTTCTGCGCGGTCCTCTACTCCATAGGCTTTCCACCAGAGCTCATGGGCCTATCGGCACTAACAGACAAGGACTACGAAGAGCTGTGTGAGGTGATTCCTACCCTCGAAGAGCAGATGAGATTCGTCCTGTCCCTCTTCAACCCTGAAAGTCTGAAGATAGTTCCGTTTGAGGAGGACGTGAGGAGGGCAATGGAGTTCTTCGACTTCGAGAGCAGAGAGGACTACAGGGAGGCGAGCAGCAGAACCATAGACGCCATCAGAAGGCAGAACAGCATAAGCGACGCGATAATCGAAACCGGAAAGCTCAGAAGGTTCCTCGGCTGACCAAAATTTTTAAATAAACGTTGCTGGCCATGCTTAAGTAGGCCAGGGTGGCAGAGGGGCTATGCGGCGGACTGCAGATCCGCTTTACCCCGGTTCGAATCCGGGCCCTGGCTTTTTATCTAAAATTCTGATCCTCACCATTAAGAAAGGTGAATACCACCGACCTCTCTTAGCATCATGGCATCAACGCTTCTACGAGACCTTGAACAAGCTCGAGAGGCTCAGGCTGGTGGACTTCGTCTTCGACAAAAAGGGGGAGGAAGACGAAGTACGTTTACAAGAGGTACGATTCGGATGTGGTGCTCGAGGCGTTGAGGGAGTTTTGATTTCGGTTGAGACTTTCTCAAATGAATCTTGGCGCCAATTTAATTACCATTTTGCTGAAATTATTGCTGCTAAAACAGCAAGTACAAAACCAGTAATATTAACTAACGCTGAACTCTCGAATATGTATGACAGGTCTACATAACTTGCTTTTTCAATTTCAGTAAGTTCAGAAGGGTCAGCCACTATTAGTCTCGTTTTTCCCACGTAAATACCACCTACTTTTTCTTTCACTTCTGAATAACCACTGTAATTAATGAGATAAGATATAGCTAAGATTAACCAAAATACTGTTTTCCCTTTCATATTGTGTGTATCGAAAAATGGTTTAAAAACTTAAAACCACAGCGTCCTCACCTCTCCCTTCAAATACTTGATTTTCGCCGTAATCCTCTGAATCATCTTCGGATCCATAGAGCTGAGCGTGCGCTTGAACGCCACGTAGCTCGGCGGGTTTGCCTTGTCGTAGCCCAACCTCCTGAGCAGGTCCATGTTCTCCCTGCACCACCTCTCCGCATCTCTTAAACTCCACCCGTTTCGGATCATCCAGTCATCACCGGCCAACATAGTCTCGCTTCCCCGGCTTTTTTAGTTTAATTAGATAAATATTTGTCAAAAAATGGTATTTAAGGTTTGAAAACGTGAAGGATATGAATTTCAGTTCAACCTTAATTCAGAATTCCCGATTCTTTGAGGATCTGATAAATTGTCCAAATTAACCCGATGTACTGAGAGTATTCGATCAGTTTTCTGAATAACCTCCTCTTCTCCTGAGGATCTGTAGCGTTTATTATCCTAAAAGCTATCCAATGCGCCTCTATATCTTCAATTCTTGATCCATTTCTCGTGATTTCCATAACTTTCTCCGCTATAGTATCTACCACATGAATTGACGACCTATTCACGATCAAATCGATATCATTCTTTCTAAATTCAGAGTTGTGAATGCTTCCAAAACTGTTAACTGACTCAATTCCAATTTTGTTCTCTGAAATATAGCAGTTTCTCACAAGAAACTCACTATCTTTCGCGTAGATTCCTTTTTCAAACCCAACTATACTGACGTTATCCAAAACCACTCCTCTCGATCTTTCAAGACAAATTGCCGTGGTCATTAAAATTTATATCTCTAGGAAATATATAAAGATTTATACTCTTACCACCAATGCAAATATTTTCCACCATCTTCCCACCACCCTCTGTAAAAGAGGGCATGTTGATGTAGTGCTTTATAAACTCGCCAGAAAACCATATCTCAAAACTATGAACTTTCCTTAGATCTCCTCAATTCTTAACACTCAGTCCCCCAAGAACGAGTAAACACCCATAATTTAAGCGCACAGAATCTCCACTTAGATCATAACCCCTCTCTTTCCAGAATCTTCTTTATCCGAATCTTCAGATCGGATAACTCACCACTTATTACATTCCATACTATTTCGTAATCCACCACAAAATAACCATGAATCAATCTATTTCTCAATCCAACGATTTGAGTCCAAGGAACGTCATTATATCTCTTCCGATTTTCCTCCGGTATCTGGTTGGCTGCTTCTCCAATTATTTCAAGGTTTCTAACAACCGCATCCTTAGTTTTCTCGTCCTTCAGAAACCCATCTCGGCTAACTCCAGAAATGTAGCTCTCAATCTTTTCTATAGACTCCAGCATGTCAATCAAAAACAACCTCCAGTCCCTTTTAGACATAAACCAGATCCTCCATTATGCTCTCCCAGAGCATTCGCTTCTGTTTCACCGCGTTTACGGTTAGCAGATCGACCTTAACACCAAGAGTTGTCTCAAGCTCATCCCACAGCTCAAAGAACTTCAGCCCGATGGGTCTCTCAATTTCAACCAGCACGTCAACATCACTCACTTCACTTTGCTCACCTCTTGCATAAGAACCAAATATGCCAATAATCCTTACCCCGTACTTTCTCCTGATTTCCTCTTTTTGGCTGGACAGCGTCTTTTTGATATCTTCAAGAGTGTTCATGGTTCTCCGATTTAAAATTATGAAATTCAACTTTAAATAAAATGCGGACTCGATGCAGATCTAACCCATGCATCGCAATCCCTGCATCAAAAGTAACCCCCTACACTCACATCAATCCCCGCCTCCCTCAGCATCTCCACGAATTCCCTGTAATCTGGCCCATCTCCGACCTCGAAAAACTCCCTGCCGAGCCACCTGTACTTGTCCCTCGAAAGCGAGTGGTAGGGCAGCACATCCACCCTCCCCACATCAAGCCTCAGCAGGAGGTTGAGAAAGCCGTCAAAGTCGTCAGGGCTCTGAAAATTGCATGATGGGATGAATGGAATCCTGACCACAACATCTGAGGTGTCAAGAATCTTCCTCAGGTTGTCCAGAATCAGCTCATTCCCCACGCCCGTAAGCTGTTTGTGCCTCTCGCTGTTGTAATCCTTGAGGTCGTACAGAAATAGATTCACGAGATCGAGAGTTGCCTCGATGCTCTTCCAGGGCGCATGCCCCGAGGTGTCCACAGCAGTGTCTATTCCCTCCTCCCTGCACAGCCTGAGCATCTCAAGAAGAAAATCGGGCTGAGAGTAAGGTTCCCCTCCAGAGAAGGTCACGCCCCCTCCAGAGTTTCTGTAAAAAACAGCATCCTTCCTGACCTCTTCAAGAACCTCAGACGGCTCAGCCTCCTGCCCGTAGAGAAAAAGGGCCCCACTTCTGCACACTTTCACACACTCGCCGCAGCCGTTGCAGGTGTTCCTGTCCACCTCCACTCCTGATGATATCGGCCTTAATGCGCCCACAGGGCATGCGGCCACGCATCTGTGGCATGACATACATCTCTCGCTCCTGTAAGCCAGCTCCACCTCGAACCTCTGCGACTCAGGGTTGTGGCACCACAGGCAGCTTAAAGGACAGCCCTTCAGGAAGACAGTCGTCCTTATTCCCGGGCCGTCGTGGATCGAGAACCTCTGGATTCTGAAGATTCTACCCTTCATGCTCACAGCCTGCAGGAGATCCTTGCGATCAGCTCGTCCTGAACGTTCCTCGAAAGCTCCACGAAGTATGCACTCCACCCTGCAACCCTGACGAGCAGCCACCTGTACTTCTCCGGCTCTTCCTGAGCCTTCCTCAGCACGTTTTCGTTGAGCACGTTGAACTGTATGTGCATCCCTCCGAGCTCGACGAAGCTCCTGATCAGGGCCCTGATCACATCCTTCCCCTTGCCTCCCAGAACTCCCGAGTCGAGGTTGACGGTGAAAGAGGTCCCGTTCGAGAGCTTATCGTAGTTGATTTTGCTGACGGACTTTATCGCGGCCGTCACGCCCTCCCTGTCCATTCCTGTCGATGGAGAGACTCCGCTGTTCAGGCTCGTTCCCTGCTTCCTGCCCGATGGCAGTGCTGAAGTCATGAAGCCGAAGGCCACGTTTGTGGTCATCGGGTAGCAGCCAGCGGTGAACCTCCCGCCCCTGAAGTTCCTGTATCTGGAGACCTCATCGCAGTACATCTCCAGAATCATCCTCGCGTACCTGTCGGCCTCGCCATCATTCCCGTACTTCGGAGCGCTGAGCAGGACGGAGTGCAGCTCCTCATACCCATCAAAGTCTCTCCTGCACGCCTCGATGATTTCCTCGAGCGTGTAACCCTTCTTCAGAGCATGCTCTACCGCAGCGAGAGAGTCGGCAACATCCGCAATTCCCACGGCCTGAATCCCTGTGAAGTTGTACCTCGCTCCACCTTCAGTTACATCCTTCCCCCTCTCAAAGCAGTCCTCTATGCAGAGGGAGAGCAGGGGAGTTGGCTTCACGCAGGCGTTTGCATACTCGAGAATGTTCGAGCCTGTGACCACGAGCCTTATGATGTGAGAAAGCTGCTCCCTGAATGCAGAGATGACATCTTCAAGGGTTTGCAGGCTTCTCTCAGACCTCACACCAAACTCGTAGCCAAAAACCATGTCCTGTCCGCCGTTGAGCGCGTATTCCAGAGCCTTTGCAACGTTTATCAGCGCCGCATCGCTCGACGTGAAGGCGTTTCCGAAGGGAGAGATTTCAACGCACCCGATGGTTGAGTAGTTCCAGGCATCACCCTCCTTAACCCCTGCGAACCTGAGCGCCCTGAATACTGCCTCGTCGTTGAATATCCCGACATTGTTCTTCCCCTCGGCGATGATTTCGGCAAGCTTATCGAGAAAGCTGTCGGGCGTTTTCGAGCTCACCCTGACGTGGACGTTGGGCTGCCTGAGGGGGACAGCCTTCGTAACCTCAAGCATGAGGTAGGACAGCTCGTTGGTCGCATCGCTGCCACTGCTGTCCACACCGCCAATAGTCAGGGCCTGATTTGTGGCCTGTCCGGAGAAGTAGAGCTCCAAGAGCGAGTCGAACGGGGGCACGATCTCGTTAGGCTTAACCCACAGGTTCGCGAGGATTTCAAAGGCCTCCTTTTTGCTGAGCCTCCCATCCCTGACGTCCCTCAGATAGTATGGAAGCAGATACTGGTCTATCCTGCCCATTGATATGCCCTGCTCGTAGTTCTCCTGATGCAGCGCACACTGAACGAACCACACAAACTGCACCGCCTCATGGAAGCTTTCTGGCGGTTCAGCAGGAACCCTCTCGCAGATCTCCGCAACCTTCAGGAGCTCCTCTCTACGCGACTCGTCATCCTCTTCCTCGGCCATCTTCCTCGCAAGCCCAGCATACCTTTCAGCAAACCTGATGATCCCCTCTGCGGCGATTTTTGCGGCCTCGTAGAAAACGAGCTTTCTTGCATCCTCACACCCGCTCTCCCTAATCTCATCTATCCTCCTCTCGCTTTCCTCAACAAACCACCTGAAGCCCCTTTTGAGCAGATATGGATAGTTCACGGCGACGTGCGATATCCCGGCCAGCTCCGTGAGGACGAATAGCGAGCCTGACAGCATGACCTCCATTATGTCGGGCATCAGCTTTGACGCGAAGGCCTCGATGTTCCTGTTCTCCCAGTACGGAGCTATTTCCTCCACGAGAACTCTCGCATCCTCCTCGCTGACCAGCAGACGGTTCGTCTCCCTTTCGGAAAGGCTCTCAAGGTCGTTTATGATCCTGAGACCAACGCCCTCCGGAAAGAGGATCGCCCCCGGAGGATCAGGAAGCATCGTTCCGACAACGATCTCCCCGGGCAGAATCTGAATCGGAATGTTCTCGAGAACGTGTTTCAAAGCTTTCGCCTGCCTGATCGGCATCGGCTCCCCCTCAGTTTCCTTCATAGATTCAGTGTAAAGAACTGCCCTTTCAATGCTCAGTCTGGCGGGCTTCTGAATGTTGGAGACAAGAAGGGAAAGTCTGTCCATAATGTAAAATCATGACATTAGTATTTAGCCGTTTCGACGTTGAGAATTGCGGGGAGAGCTGCAATGTTACTCCACTCCTTTTCACACAGCCCGTAACCGCGCTCCCGTCTCCTGCCAACATTAACCAAACAATGGCATCACTACTTAAGTATTTTGGAACAAACTTAAGTATCTTGAGGTAGAATATATTATCATGGTGGAGCTGTATGATGCCGAGTCTGAAGTGGAGGTCACACTGAAGGACGGCAGTGCCGTCACGCTCAGGCCCGTCAGGAGGGGAGATTTTGAAGACCTGTGCAGGCTCTACACCTCGATGTCAAGAGAATCACTTCTCATGAGATTTTTCACCCTGCCATGTGAGAAGGAGATAGAGGAGTACCTCAGGACTGCTGTCGAGCTCGACGACAGGAGGAAGGGTTTCGGAATCGTTGCCCTTTCTGGAGACAGGATCGTCGGTCATGCCGAGTACAGGGCCAGTGGAGACAGCAGGGCGGAGGTCGCCTTCGTTGTGAGCGAGGACTTTCAGGGCAAAGGACTCGCCACGATAATGCTCGGAGCTCTTGCAGAGGAGGCGGAGAGGAACGGAATAAAGATGTTCGAGGCGTACGTCAGATCGGACAACTACAGGATGGTCGACGTGTTCAAGGACTCTGGATTCCCGGTGAGCATAAGGCCGATGCCCGGTGAGATCTACATAAGCATGCCCACGGCCATAACCGAGGAGGTCATGAGGTACTTCGAGAGGAGGGAGGTTCTGGCAACCCTCAACGCCCTGAAGAGGTTCTTCTACCCGAAGTCAGTTGCGGTGATCGGGGCATCCACGAGCCCCCAGAAGGTCGGAGGGAGGACGTTCTACAACATAATCACGTACGGCTTCAAGGGTGTAGCCTACCCGGTAAACGCCCGCTCGAGAGCTGTTATGGGCGTGAAGGCCTACAGATCTGTCTCCGAGATCCCGGATGAGGTTGACCTCGCCATAATCTGCGTTCCCGTCGATGCCGTCCTCAGTGTGGCTGAGGAGTGCGGGAAGAAGGGTGTGAAGGCGCTTGTCGTCATCACCAGCGGTTTTGCCGAGGTTGGCGGGGATGGAGTGAAAAGGCAGGAGGAGCTCCTAAAGATCTGTCAGAAGTACGGCATGAGACTGATAGGGCCGAACTGCATGGGAATTCTGTGCACAGACCCAGAGATCAGGCTGCACGCGACGTTCGCCCCCAACCCCCCTGTGGAGGGGCACATAGGGTTCGCGTCGCAGAGCGGTGCGATGGGGCTCGCCATAATGGACAGGGCAAACTACTACGACCTCGGGCTCTCCGCCTACGTCTCCCTCGGCAACAGGGCAGACATATCCAGCAACGACCTGATAGAGTACTGGGAGGAGGACGAGAGGACGAGGCTCATAATGCTCTACCTCGAGTCCTTCGGGAACGCGAGGAGGTTCGCGAGAATTGCCAAGAGGGTTTCGAAGAAGAAGCCCATACTGACGCTCGCCTCCGGGCTCACCCCTGCCGGGGCCAAGGCGGTTGCCTCACACACCGGCTCGATCGTGGCGTCATCCGGAATCGCGGTGGAGGCGCTGTTCAGGCAGACCGGCGTTATCAGGGCCAGCTCCCTCGACGAGCTCTTCGCCATATCCTCGTTCCTCCTGCACCAGCCCCTGCCCAAGGGTAGGAACGTGTGCATAATGACGAACGGGGGCGGTCTTGGAGCCGTCACGTCTGACTGGTGCGAGAAGGTCGGCCTCAGTGTCCCAGACCTCAGCGAGGAAACGCAGAAGAAGCTCAGAGCGCTCCTGCCAGACATAGCGAGCGTCAGAAATCCTGTCGACATGACTCCTGCGGCGAAAATGGAGAACTACGAGGCTGTGCTCAAAACCATAGCAGACGATGAGTCTGTGGACGCGATAATAGTCGTCTTCGTTCAGGCCGTCAGCGGTGAGAGTTCAGAGGTCATACACCGGGCGATTCTCTCGGGTGCTGAGTACGCCAACAACCTCGGAAAGCCGGTCATATACATCCACATAAGCGAGGACGCGAGCGAGGGCGTGCTCGGTAACGGGAAGGTGAAGGTTCCCGTCTACATATACCCCAACACGGCAGCGAAGGTTCTCGGCAAGGTCGTGGAGTACGCGAAGTGGAGGATGAGGCCCGAGGAGCCCTACCCGCAGTTCGACGTTGACAGGGGAAGGGCGGCGTCAATAATTGCGGATGCCCTCTCAAGAGGCGAGGAGTGGCTCAGGATGGACAGGGCCTTCGAGCTTCTCAGGTGCTACGGGGTGAGGTTCCCGGAGTACAGGTTCGCCCGGACACCAGAGGAGGTTGCATATGCGGCGAGGGAGATTGGTGGAAGAGTTGCACTCAAGGCCGTGTCGGAAAAGATTGTCCACAAAAGTGACGTCGGAGCCGTTAAGCTGAATCTCACTCCGGAAGATGCATACAGAGCTGCTCAGGACATGCTCAGGAAATTCGGTGATGTTGACGGGTTCCTTGTCCAGAAAATGTCTGAGGGCGTGGAGATGTTCGTGGGTGTCGTGGAAGACCCGCACTTCGGGCCGCTCATAACCTGCGGTGCTGGTGGCACGCTGGTGGAGATATTCAAGGACGTCTCGGTGAGGGTTACGCCAATCACTGAGAGCGAGGCCCGCGAGATGGTTCATGAGCTGAAGTCCTACCCGCTGCTGACAGGATACAGGGGGAGGGAGAAAGTCGACGTCGACTCGTTCATCGAGACGATACTGAGGATCTGCTGCCTGATCGAGGACTTCCCGGAGATATCCGAGATGGACTGCAACCCGGTCATGGTCAGCAGGGACGGCTCTGAGGTCGTGGACGTGAGGATCAGGCTCAGAAAGTGAGCTACCCAACGAGATCCTTCAGGGGGATCTCCTTTCCACAGCTGCAGCAGACCACGAAAACTCCAACGCTTCCCCTGTCCTTCACCTTTATGTCGTCACCCTCCCTGTAGTCGATGTACCACACCGCCCTGCCGAAGTCCGCTCCGCAGTGGGGGCACTTGATGCCAGCAGCCCTGTCCCTGAACCACTTGAGGAGCTCTATTGACGAGACCTCTTCCGAGCCCAGAAGCTCAGACAGCCACGTCATGGTAATGCTGGAAGGAGAAGGGACGATAACGTTTTCGATTTTTTACGGAAAGCTTAAGCCCGTGTGAGCATAGAGTTCAGCATGAAGGTTGTCTTCCACCCCGAGTTCTACAGGGTGTACACCTCCGATCCTGCAGCTGAGGCTGGAAGGATGGAGGCGATTGTCGAGGAGATCAAGGATTACGAGTTTGTTGAGCCTGAGCCTGCTGGAGAAGAAGACATCCTGCTCGTCCACACGCCAAGGCACCTCGAGTGGGTGAAGGGCATGCATGAGGTTTATGGGATTGCTCTTCTCGCAGCCGGTGGGGCGATCCTCGCAGCCCAGATCTCCTTCAGCGAGCCTGCATTTGCAGCAATAAGACCGCCCGGCCATCACGCAAGCCCCGACAGCTCATGGGGCTTCTGCTACTTCAACAACGTGGCCATAGCCGTTAGAAAGCTCCTCGCAGAGGGTAAAATCGAGAGGGCAGTGGTCGTTGACTTCGACCTCCACTTTGGAGACGGCACGGCCAACGCGTTTAGGGAGGACGAGAGGGTCGAGTATTTCCACATGAGCGGGAGAGACGTCAACAGGATAGCGGAGTTTCTTGAAAAGGCTGAGTACGACATAATAGCCGTCTCCGCCGGATTCGACAGGGCAAAGGATGACTGGGGAGGACTGCTTTCGAGAGAGGACTACGTGGAGATCGGCAGGATAATCAGGGATTACTCTGAGGAGAGGTGTGATGGCAGGAGGTTTGCTGTGCTCGAGGGCGGCTACAACCACGCGGTTCTCGGGAAGAACGTCAGGGCGTTTCTGAATGGCTTTGAGTGACTACCCCAGCAGAATCACGTCCACAACTCCCTCGTTGATTTCCCTTGCCCTCTCCAGAACCCTGCTCCTGTAGCCCTCCAGCCTCCTCCCCTTCAGAACCTTTCCCCTGAGCTCCGGCACGGCCCACTTTACGAGCAGAGACGGCAGGCCAACAATGACTATCTCACCATCATGAGCCTTCAGAATCTCGTCTAAATGCACGCCGAAGACGAAAGGCTGGTATTCCCTCAGATTCTCCAGAGCCCACTTCCAGCCCTTCCTGCCCGTCGTAATAGCGATTCTGTCGTACTGCTTTGCAATCTCAACCTTGGTCTCAACCAGCTTCCTGCACCATGGCTCAACAAAGCCCGTTGTCCCGAGCAGAGATATTCCACCAGTAACTCCCATCCTCGCGTTGTCAGTCCTCTCCGCAACCATCTCGCCTGCAGGAATCCATATCCTCACAGAACCGTCGTAGCCCCATTGGTTGCGAGCGGTTTCAACGTTCTCGAGTAACTGCTCCACCACAGCCCTGCTGACGGCAGGCCTGCCCCTCAGCCTTCCAACACCCTCGCCGAACTCAAGATCCTCAGAAACTCTGGCATGAATCTCGATGCCGTCGGTTACGTCAAACTCGTGATCTCCCGAGAACTTCCTCGCCCTCGCGTAACCGTCCTCAGCATCCACCGCAACCTCTACCTCTATGCCAGCAGGCGTCCTGACCCTCACGCTCTCCGTTTCCCCGAAGAGGGAAGATATCGCCCCAACAGCAGCTGCCGTGGCTGTCGTTCCTGTGGTTATCCCCCTCCTGAGCCACCCGTTCTCGGTTAAGATGTACAGCCCGCTCGAGATCCTGCTTTTGACGAAGCCCACTCCATGTATCTCCGCCTGCCCTCTCACCCACTCCTCGGGATAGGTGTAGAGCTCAATCGGATCGCTGATCCTCATAGGCAAGATGCACGAGACCGTTGAATATCGCAACAGCCCAAGTAGACCCTCCCCTCGTCCCCACGGACGTTATGGACGGGACGTCGAGGCTCCTTATGACCTCCTTTGATTCCGCGGCATTCACGAAGCCAACGGGGGTTGCGATCACAACCCTCGGCCTCACTCCTCGCTTTATGAGGTCGGCAAGTGCGAGGGCTGCAGATGGGGCGTTGCCAATGATTGCCATTCCGCCGTCGATCCTGTCTGCAAGCTCATACATCCCGCTCGCTGCTCTCGTCATTCTGCTGCTGCTTGCGTGCTCAACGGCAACGAGAACTTCCCCCCGAAACCTCCTGCGGTTTAGTCCGGCAGCAACCATCTTCACGTCAACCACAACATCCACACCATCCCTTACCGCCCTGATTCCCTCCTCCACGACGTTATTCCTGAATGCTATGAGATTCCTGACCTCCGGATCGCCCGTTGCGATTATGCACCTCTGGACGATCCTTTCCTCAGGAGTCCTTCCTTCCACGTACCTCCCGACTATCCCGTAGCTCTTCCTCACAATCTCATCAGCATCGAGGGTGTAGTTGCCCATGTCCTGCATCATTCCACCTCAAGCTCGTACTTCCTCGAGTACCCGCGGGGGGTGATTATCCAGTTTCCATCAACAATTGACTCAGTGCTGGGGATGATCAGGAGGGTGTGCATGTCCACCACTCCACTCTCAGCCACCTCGCTCGCTCTCATGACGAGAACCTGCTCCCCCTCCCTGCACACGTTCTTTGCAACGCCTACGAAGCAGTCCCCCCTGTACTCAATGACTATCTCCATCGCCCTCCTGAGGTTTCCAGCTCTCCTCCTGCTGGAGGGGTTGTAGATCGCGATTACGAAGTCCCCCTCAAGCGCCTTCCTGAGCCTCCGCTCGATAACTTGCCAGGGGGTGAGCAGATCGCTCAGGCTGATCACAGCATGATCTCCACTTATGGCAGAGCCGAAGAGAGGTGAGGCTGAGTTCAGGGCGGATATTCCCGGAACTATCTCGTAGTCCAGCTCGAGCCCGTTCCTGTACACAAGCTCAGCCACGAGGGATGCGAGCCCGTAAACGCTCGGATCCCCTCCACTGACCAGACTGACCACATGGCCACCGCTTGCGAGCTCAACGGCCATCTTTACCCTCTCCACTTCCCTGCCCATCCCGCTCTCGACGATGCTGCCCCTAACAAGGTGTCTGACAAAGTTCAGGTAGGTTCTGTGCCCGATCACGTAGTCCGAGGACTCCAAGACCTTTCTGGCCCTCAGAGTGAGCATCTCCTCGCAGCCCGGGCCTATCCCGACGACGTAGAGCTTACCTTGCGATGGCAACCGTCACACCTCCGTAAACCCTCTTAGGAAGTACGAGTTTTCTTTCCCTTGAAAAATACAGTGCACACGCCTCGCTGACGCTGTTCAAACCGAGAGCCTTTGCTTTCGAGTCAGACTGCACCTCCACGCTGTTTATCTCCTCACTGCCAAGGTACATCAGCGGCCGTTTGAAGTGGTCTGCCACCCGTTCCATCACCCCGTCCCTCTTCTTCCCCTCCCACGTGGAGATAACCCTGATTTCATCCAGACTCTCCCCGATCTCCGAGAAAGCCCTCTCGATTGCGGAGATGATCTCCTCAGCACTCACCCCCTTCCTGTAGCCAACGCCCACGGAGAGTCCGTCCTCGTACTCCATGGCCGTTGTGATCACCGCCCTCATCCCGAGCCCCTCGAGCCTCATCGCCACCTCATTTCCACCATGGTGGCCTCCAAGCACCGGCACAGCGTACCTCATCCCCTTGTCCACCACAACCACCGCCGGATCCTCCCACTTGCTCCTCAGCAGCCCGCACATGCCCCTGACGACGATTCCAGACGGCATAAGGGCGACGATGACGTCGTAGGCGAGGAGGTCTCCCCACACGTCCTTCCGGTAGAGAACAACCTCTCCCCCGAGGAACCCGGCTATCTTCTCAAGCTTCTCCATATCCTTCTCGAAGCCCACGACTGCTACGCGTATAGTACCGACCTCCTCGCCTGCTTTATCGCCCTGCCAATGATTATGGTGGCCGTCCTCCTTATTCCAGCCTCCCTCACCTTCTCAGCAATGTCGCCGAGCGTCCCCACAATCACGACCTCATCATCCCTGCTCGCCCTGTAGACGACAGCCACCGGTTCATCTTCACCCCTTATTCTCGCAACCCTCCTCGCTATGTCCTCTATCCTGTCAATCCCGAGCAGAATGACGAGCGTGGAGTTCGTTCTCGCAAACTCCTCAATCTCATCCTTCTCAAGCGTTTTTCCGGCGGGTCTGGTTATAACAACGCTCGGAATGTCCGGAGAGGTGAGCTCGCTCTTCAGGGCTGCGGCAGATGCGAAGATGCTGCTGACACCCGGAACAACCTCCACCTCAATCCCCCTCTTCCTGAGCTCGTGTATCTGCTCGTTTATAGCCCCATAAATGCTCGGATCCCCACTCTGAACCCTGACGACCCTCCTGCCACTTTTTACGGCCTCCTCGATCAGGTCAGCGATCTCCTCAAGGCTCATGCCGTAGCTGCTCACCTTCTCCCCCTCAAAATCGGACAGGAACTCCTCGTCAATGAGGGAGCCGGGGTAGATTATCAGGTCCGCCTCCTTCAGGAGCCTGTAGGCTTTAACCGTCAGTAGCTCCGGGTCTCCCGGGCCAAAGCCCACGAAGTGCACCTTCATCTCCACCCCACCACAAGCGTGAAGTAGGACGACTTCTCCTTCGGCTTCCCTATGTACTCCCCATCCATGTACATCTTCTCAGCCTCAACAACCCTGAAACCGAGTTCTTCGAGTTTCTCTGCGATTTCTCCGCTATTTTTGGCCTTCATGACCACAACAAACCTCTCCTCCCACTCGTCCTGAGTCACCATTCTGAGGGGCGCGTCCACAAAGACTCCGATTTTCGAGAACACGGCAGTGAAGCTCGGAACCCCCGGAATCATCTCCACCGGGGCTGATGGATTTCTCCTCCTCACCTCCCGGAAGATGTCCTGAAACGTCGAGAAGAACATAACATCACCGAGAGCGCAGAAGGCCACGTCCTCGCTGATACACCTCTCTGCAAGCTCCTCAGACAGCTCGGCAACAACCTCGTCTGCCCTCCCCATCGGGAACTCCACAACCCTCACATCTCTCCTGTACTCCCTCACAACCCTCTCTGCAAGCTTCCCCGGAACTATGACCTCATCCGCTCCCCTGATAACCTCAACTGCCCTCACGGTGAGGAGCTTTGGATCTCCGGGGCCAATGCTAACTCCGTAGAGCATCTCCAACCACCACGAAGACTGGATTGATCGCCCTGAATGCTATACCGCCGGCAAGCTCGTAGCCATGGGAGGCGCTCACCATAACCACCTCCCTGAAAATTCCGAGTTCCTTCATCTTCCTCACCACCGCAACCGCCACGTCCATCCTCGCGCAGTTTACGACAACCCTCTTGGCCCTGCAGACCTCCAGCATCCTCTCTATCCCCTTGGTTCCCCCGAAGAACACGGCATCAACCTCGTGATCCACCAGAAAGTCGTACCCGTGCGAGTTGACAACCTCCACGTTTGAGCCGGCAAACTTCTGCCTGAGGCTTTCCGAGAGATTTGGGTCGAGCTCAACCGCGTACACAAGCCTGACGTATTCTGACAGAAATTCCGCGACCCTACCGCTCCCGCTGCCTATGTCGGCCACAACCCAATCCCTATCTGGCCTGAGCTTCGAGAACACGACTCCTACGACCTCATCCTTCGTGAACTTCCCCCTCTCCATTCGAGTATCAAATCTGCTTGACGTGAAGTATTAATATTTTGCTATTCTTCACCGGATGAAAACTCCCCTAAGAACTTAGGGAGAATCAATATCTCACATCTCGCCCAGAGATGACACCATGGAGCTGAACGGCGCCAGAAACTTCCTTAATAATCATTTAAGAAGAATCTCCCAGCTGTTCTTCTTTGCAATCACCGCTTATGCGTGGATCAGGCTGTACCTCTTCGTGAGCCACTTCGACTACGGCACGCCATACGTTGAGAGACCCACGTCCATTGAGGCCTTCCTCCCTATAGGAGCTCTCGTCTCGCTGAAAAACCTGATCCAGAACGGGTTCATCGACCCGATCCACCCCGCAGCGCTCGTCATCTTCACGTCAATACTGCTGACCGCTGTCCTCCTAAAGCGAGGGTTCTGCGGGTGGGTCTGCCCGATAGGGTTCATCTCGGAGGTCGTGACGAAAACCGGAGAGAGGCTTACCGGTAAGGTCATGCTCGGAAGCAGATACCTCGCGGTTATCAAGTACCTCCTGCTGGCGTTCTTCCTCTACCTGATCCTGCCGATGGACGCCGCCTCAACGGCCGCGTTCCTCTTCTCCCCATACTGGGCGATAGCAGACGTGAAGCTGCTGGACTTCTGGCTGAAGCCCGGAACGCTGACGATCCTCGTGACGGGGCTCATCGTTATCGCAACGCTTTTTGTAAGGAACGTGTGGTGCAGGTTCCTCTGCCCCTACGGTGCCCTCCTCGCACTGCTCTCCTACCTGTCACCAGCTTCAATAAAGAAGAGTGATTGTGTTGGGTGCCTGAGGTGCGATGAGACCTGCCCCTCCGGGCTGAAGCCGAGTCAGGTTGATGAGATGAAAAGTCCGGAGTGCATAATGTGCTTCGAGTGCGTGAAATCATGCCCCTACGGCTACCTGACTCCAGCAATAGCCGGGAAGAGTGTGAGAAAAGAGCTCTACGCCCTCGCAATTGCAGGAATAATATTCGGGTTCTTCGTGGTGGCCAAGCTCACGGGTCACTGGGAAACAGCCCTGACGTACGCGGATTACAGAAAGCTGATGCCGATCCGCCACCTCATATCACACTGAAAACTTTATATTGTGTCCAGAAAACTTGACACGTGCTCTGGGTCGTGGGAGTGGGTCTCAGGGAGGAACACATAACAGAGGAGGGCAAAAAAGCAATATCGAGGGCAGATGTTGTTTACGGGAGTAGGAGGGCAGTAGAGGTGGCCAAGAGGTTCATCAGAGGAGATATCAGAGTTATGGAGAGGTTCGGCGAAGAGGTCTACAGAAAAATAGAGGAAGAGGGGAGAGAATCGGAGATTGCTGTTCTCTCCACCGGAGACCCGATGATTGCCGGCATGGGGAGGTTTTTCAGAAATGCGAGGATTGTGCCGGGAATTTCGAGCGTGCAAATCGCTCTTTCAAGGCTCGGGGTTGATCTGTGCGATGTCGTTGTTGTAAACGCCCACAGCAGGAACGATGTGAAAGCTGTGCCGGGGAGGAACCTGCTCATTCTCGCGAGGAAGGGAGTCAGGGTGGAATTTCCCGGTAAAAGGATCGTGGTGCTCGAAAGGTTGTGCAGCGAGGATGAGAGGGTGTTTGAGGTTGATGGGAACTTTCTGGTTGAGGACGACTACACGATAGTCTTTGTAGAGGTGGTGGAATGAGGAAGGGTCTTGTTATTGTAGGGCACGGCAGCCAGCTCCCCCACTACAACAGGGTGATGGAGCTGCATGCAGAGAGGATAAGAAAGTTCGGGATATTCGACGAGGTGGAGATCGCGTTCGTGGCGAGGAACAGGAAGCCCTCGCCAGACGAGGCCGTGAGGGGGATGGACTGCGACGTGGTGTACCTCGTGCCCCTGTTCATCTCCTACGGTCTGCACGTAACGGAAGACCTGCCCGACTTCTTCGGGTTCGAGAGGAGAGAGGGCGTGAAGGAGGGCGAGTTTGACGGAAAGAGGGTGATCATCTGCGAGCCCATAGGGGAGGACATCTTCCTGACCTACGCGGTGCTGAACTCCGTGTTCAGGGTGGGTGAAACCTCCCGGCAACCCTCCCGATGATCACGAGCACCGGCCCTGACATTTCCGCCTCGGCAATTTTTTCCCCAATGTTCCTGAGGATGCCTGCAACAGCCCTCTGATTGCTCATCGTGCCATTTTCAACCGCAACAGCAGGCGTTTCCGGGTCAACGCCAATCTCCACAAGCCTTTCAGCCACGACATCCATCCTGTCCCTGCCCATCATAACGACTATCGTTCCCCCGAGGATCGTGCTGAGCGATAGATCCTCCCTGCCGGAAATGACTGTGAGAGAGGACGAGAGAGCCCTGTCCGTCAGCGGAAGGGAGATAGAAGCCGGGACTCCGTTAACCGAGCTGACACCCGGTACGATCTCGAAGGGTATGCCGTGCCTTCTGAGAAACTCGATCTCGTCCCCACACCTGCCAAAGATCAGCGGATCTCCACCCTTGAGCCTCGCAACAGTCCTTCCGGCTTTAGCGTGCAGGAGCATGAGCTCGTTTATCTCATCCTGCCTGACTCCATGCCTCCCCCTCTTCCCCACGTTGATGATCTCCTTTCCGAGCTTCTCGAACCTCTCAATCAAAGCTCTGCTCACAAGGGCGTCGTGCAGAATCACGTCAGAGCTCTCGAGCGCCCTCATTCCCTTAACGGTTATGAGCTCCGGGTCTCCGGGGCCAGCGCCGATTATGTAGACCTTCCCAACCATTCGTGTTGGGGAGAGAGCAGAGGATATAAAAATTTACTTAAAAGCAATCAGCTTTTCTTGTTTTACAGAAAGTGTTAAGTGTTTTGTAGGAGAGGGTGGGCATGGACTTCAGAAAAGCCGGACTCGCGCTCATACTGGCAGGGGTCATTGTCATCGCGGCATCATTTTTGATGCCCAGACAGTCAGAGCTGAGCGTCACCAAGGTCATAGAGGGCGATGAGGCCGTCAGGATGGTGGAGTCAATCCACATAGGGAAGTTCGACGTTGAGAGCGCGGCGATCGTGGAGTTCAACGGAGGGGAGATGAGGGTGTGGATTGCACGTGCCAACAGCACCGACTTGGCTCGCGTTCTGACAGAGAAGATGGCGGAAAACGTTGGAAAGTTCTTCTCGAGCCCGGAGAAGGTGAGCGTTGGTGGTCTGGACACCTACAGGGTCTACGGCAACGGCAGGGTTCACTACTTCTTCAGCTTCGAGAACGCGGTTGTGTGGGTTGAGTTCGAGAGCAGGGATGAGGAGTACCACATGCAGGTCATCAAGAGGCTGTTCCTCGAGGGAGAGATGGAAAAGTATATTAATTAACGTCGTTTACTCCAGAACGTGCCAATGGAGATTTCCGGTGCAAGGGCGCTGAGATGTGACGTTTGCGGGAAGATAGTGAAGGAGCCCATGTTCGTCAAGACCTGCTGCAACAACAAGCCAAGGGCGTTCTGCAGCAGACAGTGCTACGACAGGTGGAAGAGGGAGTGGCTCAGAAATCAGGAGCAGCTTAAAACGAGAGGGAGAGCCCTGCTCTAATCCACCTTTGCCACCGCGATGAATATCCCGAGCAGAATCACCGAGAGGTAGATGTAGGCCTCAACCGTAAGCTTCTGACCGAGAATTAGGGCGGCGAGGATTGTGGAGCCCACAACCTCCCCCAGAACGCTCCCCGTTACAGTCACGACCTTCATCCTCCTTATCAGGTAGTTGAGTATCGTGTGGCCCGCAGACATCGGTATGATCGCGAGCAAGGCAAAGTACGTGAACGTCTCGAGAGAGTAGCCGGTGAGAGCGTCTCCCCTCAGCACAGCAAATATGCCAGCGAAGATTGCCGCGGTTATGTAAGTGGAGACCACGTACTCCCCAAAGTTCTCACCTGCTGAGAACTTTGCGGAGACAAAGTACACACCACCGGCCACCGCCCCAATAAACGCGAGCGCAACGCCGACTGGCTCTGCGTAGTAGTCAGCTCCGCTCAGCATGTAAATGCCCGCTATCGCCACGAGTATCCCGAGCACCTCCCTGAGCCTTACCCTTTCCCCGAGAAGGGACGCGAAGATCCCGGAGAATATTGAGTGCGTGCACACTATCGCCGTGCTGAGCGCAACGGAGGCGTGGAAGAGGGATTCAATCCATGCGGACATGTGAAGCGCGAGGGCGAAGCCCGAGATCAGCGAGTACCTCATGACCCTCCTTGCTGGAAGTGTTCTGTAAATTGCGAGCATTATCAGGGAAGAGATCAGGAACCTCCAGAAGCTCGCTGCAGTTCCGGGGGCACCGGCGAGAACCGCGAGTATGGAGGCAGATGAGACCGCCATCACCGCAATGGTCAGGAGGAGGTAGTTAATCATCGGCCATAGTCTGGATGACTGCTTAAAAACCATAGCCCTCCCGGTGATTTTGAAGAGGTGAACAAAACCAGAAAAGGTATTTTATTAGCCCCGCTTAGCTTTCAGGGTGAAGTGCGTCATAGTTAGGGAGAGACTTCACAGCTACGCCAAGGAGCTCGAGAAGGGCGCTGACTGGGACATCCCGTTCGTCTCAGTCGAAATACGGTCATCCAGCCCGGAAACCTATGTGAGCTGGTGCAACGAGATGGAGAAGCTCGAGATAAACTCCGTTAGAGGTGAGGCTGGGGACGAGTGGATCGAGCTCGTCGTGAAAAGCAGGGACAGCTCGGTGAAGATAGTTTTCAACGGAGACCTCGCGAGAGAAATAGGGAAAGTAATCAGAATGATAAGGGAGTAGAAACCTTTTTTACGATCCAAGTAAAATTCTGGCATGGATTTCGAAATTTCCGATCGGAAGATCAAGCTGAAAGTGGATGGAAAAACGGTCTCATGGCTGAACTATGAGGCTGAAGAGGGCAGGATCCACCTGATAGACACCCACACCGCCGAGGGGTTCGGTGGAAAGGGGTATGCCGGACAGTTGGTGGAGTTCGCGTTGAAGTACGCCGAGAGATTCGACGAGATTCTCATCTCCTGCCCGTACATAAAGAGGTGGATCGAGAAGAGAGGCTACAGAAGCGAAAGGATCAAGTTCACCGAGCTGCTCAGGTTCAAGGAGGAGACCGAGGTGTTCAATCGCTACCACGAGCCAGAAGCTGTCGCGAGGTATGCGGGATACGAGGACGGACTCGTGAGGGTCAGGTTCTCAGGATACATGTGCACGACGTGTGGAGTTTACGACTACTTCGAAGACCTGATTCAGGAGGTCGATGCGGAGATTGTGGATTACAAAGAAGATGATGAGGGGTTCCTTGTAACATACCGGCTGAATGGGCTTTAGCCGAATATCAGCCTCTTTATCTCATCCCAGTACCCATCCACCTTCCTCTTAGTTTCTTCATCCATCTTGACGACGTCCGGCCACTCCCTCTCGTAGCCTTCTTCCCTCCACTTCTTCGTCGCGTCAATACCCAGCTTTCCTCCGAGGTTTGGTTTGTAAGACGCGTGATCAAGGCTGTCGAGAGGTGAGTCCGGGATAACCACCACATCCCTCGCAGGATCGAACCTGCTCGTAACAGCCCAGATGACCTCATTCATGTCGTGCACATTCACATCATCATCCACCACAATCACGACCTTGGTCAGGCTGAGCATCCCCGTGCCCCATATCGAGAACATGACCTTCCTCGCATGTCCCGGATAGCGCTTCTTTATGGAGACTATTGCCAGATTGTGGAATGTAGCAGAAATGGGCAGGTTCATGTCCACGATCTCGGGATGGATCATCTTAATCATGGGCAGAAAGATTCTTTCAGTTGCCTTTCCAAGCCACGCATCCTCCATCGGGGGCTTTCCGACCACTGTAGCATGATAAATCGGGTTCTCACGGTGGGTTATGCACTCAACGTGAAAGACTGGATAAGGCTCGGGTGGGGTGTAGTAGCCGGTGTGATCGCCGAAAGGCCCCTCAATTCTGAACTCGTCTAGCTTCACGTAGCCCTCAAGCACGATCTCAGCAGTAGCAGGAACCTGCAGATCGACAGTCTCGCAGTCAACCATCTTCAGCCTCTTCTTTCTGATGAAACCTGCAAACATGAACTCGCTCATGTTCTCTGGCAATGGAGCGGTTGAGGCGTAAAGCGTGGCGGGATCGACGCCAATCGCAACCGCAACCTCTAACCTGTCCACTCCCATCTCCTTCAGCTTCTTGTAGTGCAGGGCTCCGTGCTTGTGGATCTGCCAGTGCATTCCCGTTGTTCTTTCATCAAAAACCTGCATCCTGTACATTCCCGCATTCAATACGCCAGTCTCTGGGTCCTTGGTTATCACAACCGGGAAAGTTATGAACCTCCCGCCATCCTGAGGCCAGCACTTCAGAATCGGAAACTTCAGCAGGTTGGGGTTGTGATCCACGACCTCCTTAACCGGCCCGCTCCTCACCTTTTTGGGGATGAAGCTCACCAGGTCTTTTGCAGAGGACAATGCCTTGAGGCCGTCGAGAACTGATTCGGGCTTCATTCTCGCAAGCTCAACCAGCTTTTCTCCAATGCTCTCAAGCCTGTCAGTCTCAAGGGCGAGCTTGATTCGCCTTTCACTCGCAAAAGCGTTTATCAGAACCGGAATGTCATAGCCCTTTGGATTTTCGAATAGCAGAGCCTTCCCGTTCTGCTTGACAGCCCTGTCAGCAATCTCGGTGATTTCGAGCTCAACGCTAACCTCTCTGCTTATCCTCGCCAGCTCGCCCTCCTGCTCGAGTCTGGCAATGAATTCTCTGAGGTCTTCGTAGGCCATGGGAAATTTTTGGTAGGAGAGTTATAAATGTTGTCGAATGCATTTCGAACCTATCTGCCAGCAGAACAGCTTAAATATTTTCGTGTACAACACACGAAATATGAAAACAATAACAATATCGGATGATGTTTACGAGAAGCTTCTCAGACTTAAGGGAAAGAAGAGCTTCAGCGCAATCATAGACGAGCTGATATCAAGAAACGTGGAAAAGAGGGTAGATCTGCTCATCAGAGCTTCGGAGGAGGCGGGATACGAGGAAGAGCTGGAGAAAGTATCCAGAGAGATCAGAAAGAGCTTCAGGGTGAGACTTTGAAGCTTCTGCTTGATACCTCATTTCTAATAGAGCTCAAAAAGAGAAACAAGAAGGCAATCAGAGCGCTTGAGGAGCGGAAAAATGCCTGCGAAGACCTGCTGGTGAGCGCAATAACTGTCTACGAGCTCATGGTTGGTGCGAAGTTTGTTTGGAAGAAGCACGGAGACGCGAAGGAGTTCATTAAAATAGGTGAGATGCTGAAGGCGCTGACGAAAGTGCCGGTTGATGAGAAAGTTGTTGAGAGAGCAGCCGAGGTTAGGGCGACGCTCATGTTAAAGGGCATAGACGTTCCGGACATAGACATTCTCATAGCCTGCAGCGATCCAGACTGCGAGGTGCTCACATTCGACAGGGACTTTGAGAAGCTGAAGGAAGTGGGTATAAAGGTCACGGTGCTCGATAGATAACAATCAGAACTCGAACAGGCTCCTCTGCTTCAAACCCTTCATCATCCTGTCAACAGTCTTCCACTTTCTCCGGACTATGTCCGGAACCTCACCGTCTTTCAGCCTCTCCTCCAGCCACCTCCTCGTTCTCTCGTCCGAAGCGTACCCACTTCCAAAATCGCCGTGCTCCTCCTTCAGCCTTTCAACCATCTCATCTCTGAGGCACTTGGCCATGATCGATGCCGCGGCAACAACAGGCTCCTCCTCGCCACAGTGCTTCGCAACGATCTTGCATCCCGTCATCTGCTCGAGCTCTCTCGCAAGCCTCTCGGGCTTCACGTCGAAGCTGTCCACGAAAGCCACGTCCGGGTTGAGCTTCGAAATTATTCTGACGCATGCCTCCTTCAGAATCTCGTTTATCGTCTTCTTCTCCATCATTCTGTCGAGCTCTGCCGGCTGAATCACTATAGTCTCCCAGTCGAGCAGTTCCTTCAGCTTTTCAGCAATCTCCTTCCTTCTCTTAGGTGTGAGCTTCTTCGAATCCCTGACTCCAAGCTCAGAAAGCTTTTTCAGCAGCCCCTCATCACACGCAACACCGCAAACCACAAGTGGGCCAATAACCGGGCCCTTTCCAGCCTCGTCAATTCCTGCAATTCTCATTCGAAAGGGTTCTGGTGTGATGGAAGATAAAACTATTGTTGGCTTTTAGCACTGGTCGATGGAAACCGAAGCTGCACAGTAATCGAGAGTTATCCTGAACCCTCTGAGAAATTCGGCCCCCAAAACCACTTCCTCAACATTTTCCGACGTTTCGATAAACCCATCCCTGTAAGTGTTGAGGGAAGTCACAATTATCCTGCCAAATGCTCCAACAGACTTTATGAGTCGCTTGTCCGGCATTAACAGATTTCGCTCGATGAGCTTGAGTTCGCTGAAACGGGCATTTCTGAACACCTCCTCCGGAACGATTGCGAATCCCTCGAAGCCAGTATCAATCAGTGCAAGAACGCTGCCATCTTCTGGGAATGACGTAGAAAGCAGGGGGTTTTCTATGCGAATCTCTATCAGCGGTGTGCCATCGACTATCTCCATCCTCTCCTCACCACGGGCTTTACCGGCTTTGAGGACAGAATGGTTACTTCTCTCGGATCTATCTTCTTTGCTTTCAGGATTTCTGCCAGCTCTTCCAGATTTTCTGCCTCTGCAACCTGCTCATCTCCCTTAAAAGCTCTGAAAACTGTTTTACGTTCTTCAATTTTTGAGAAGTATAGTCTGAGAGCTTGCTCTATGACTTTTGACAGCGCTCCTTTACCACCATTCCTTGCATGCTCTCTCAGCTTCCTCTCAATTTCATCGTTCAGAGATATCGTAATTGTACCCATATAATTAAGTAGCATTTAATTAATACTTAAATATTTCCAACCCAGAAAAAAGATGGTGACAAGACGTCAGAACCCCATCTTCAGCCCCTTCATCGGCAGCCTGCCCTTCTTCATCCTCTTCATCAGGCTCTTCATGGTGTTGTAGTACTTCAGCAGCTCCTTGACCTCCTGCGGAGATGTTCCGCTGCCGATTGCTATCCTCTTTATCCTCGAGCCGTCTATGATCTTCGGGTTTAGCAGCTCCTCTTCAGTCATCGAGTCCATTATCACCCTGAACCTCTTCATCTTCTCCTGAGTCATCTCCAGAGCATCGTCGTCAACCTTCACAGACATGCCCAAGGGGAGCATCTCGAATATCTTCCTTATCGGCCCCATCTTGTTCATGGCCTCGATCTGCTTGTAGACATCCTTCAGCGTGAACTCACCCTTGAGGAATTTCTCCGGATCGAGCTCTTCCTCCTGAGTTATCCGCTCTATCTTCTCCAGCAGCGCCTTTATGTCTCCCATCCCGAGGAGCCTCGAGATGAAACCTGCAGGATCGAAGCGATCCAGATCATCAACCCTCTCTCCAGAGCCTATGAATGCTATGGGTATCTGAATCTGCCTTGCCGCGGATAGAGCGCCTCCACCCTTGGCGGTTCCGTCGAACTTTGTGATGATTATCCCGTCTATGCCTATCGCATCATGAAACGCCTGCGCCTGCTTTGACGCGAGCTGGCCTATTGCAGCGTCAAGCACCAGAAACTTGTAGTCCGGCTTCGCGACCTTCTCGATCTCGACCATCTCCTTTATCAGCTCGTCCTCGAGCGCGTGCCTTCCTGCGGTGTCGATTATTATCATGTCGTAGTCCTTGAGCTCCTCAAGCCCTTTTTTGACGATCTTTACCGCGTCCTTCTCCCCCTTCTCGCCGTAAAAGCCAACACCGATGCTTTCTGCAAGCTGCTTGAGCTGGTCATAGGCAGCGGGCCTCCAGGTGTCTGCCGCTATTACGGCGGTCTTCATTCCCCTGTCCTTGAAGTACTTGGCGAGCTTTGCCGTTGTTGTCGTCTTACCGCTCCCCTGCAGACCGACGAGCATTATTCTGGCCTTCTCGAGGGGGATCTCAAGGCCCTCTCCAACCCCCTTCAGAAGCTCCTCGTAAACGATCTTGATGATGTGCTCCCTCGGATTCAGGCTCTTCAGGGGCTCATCGCTCAGTGCCCTCTTCTTGATGGCGTCGGTTATCTCCTTAACCTGCTTTACATTAACATCAGCCCTGATCAGGGCCCTCTGAATATCCTTAACAACCTCATCAACGAGGTGCTTGTCAATTGAGGATGACCTTGCGATTTTTCGCACAACATCCTTGAGAGCGTCAAGAGCCATGAGGTAAGGTTAATATGTCAAGTTATAAACTTTCCTTAGATGGAGGTCAGAGTTGCCAAGGTTTACAACCCCTATCCGGCTGGAGAGACGAACGTTTACATAATAAACGACGAGCTCGTGTTTGATTCTGGAATAAACCTCCCTCAATCTGTTGACATGCTGAAAAAAGCTTTGAGCGATGCAAACCTCGACTTCGAGGGTGCCAGACTCGTGATCTCGCACCCCCATGCAGACCACTTTGGCTCGGCATACCTGTTCAGGAACGTGATGGCCCATGAGAACGCGTGCCACAAGCTCTACGACGCGGAGAAAAGATACTTCGAGCTCGTCTACGCCCACTTCGGCCTTGAGGGCATGCCCGAGGCACTTGCGGAGAAGATGAGAGAGAGGGCGGAGAAGAAGTACGCCGGGCTCGTAAAACCATGCACGTGCTGTGGGAGGGTTGGCGAGAAAATTGAGGCGAACGGTGACGTGCTGGACGTCATCCACGTTCCCGGGCATTCCTACGGCCACATAGCCCTCTACCACAGGGAGAGCGGTTCGCTCTTCTCGGGAGACATACTGCTGGACGGCATAACACCCAACCCCGTGATAGAGCCGCTGAACGAGTTCGAGAGGATGCCCGTTCTCGAGCAGTACCTGAACACGCTGAAGAAGCTATACGGGCTTGAGGTGAGCAGGGTTTACCCGGGGCACAGAGGAGTGATAGAGAACCACAGAAAGGTGATTGAGGAATACGTCAGGAGCTTCGAGAACAGGAGCTTTCAGGTTCTCGAAATTGCGGATGAAAAGACCGCATTCGAGATCGCCACGACGCTCTTCGACGACATCAGGCAGCTCTTCCTTATAATGTCCGAAACCATCGCTCAGGTGGACTTTCTCGCAAACAGGGGATTTCTGGAGAGGGGAGACGACGGGAGGTACAGAGTTACAGCAGAGAGAAGAGAGCTCGAGGAAGAGTGGAGAGGAATAAAAGAAGAGATATTCCGAGCATGACGAGACTCTTTCCATCAGGCCTCCTGACAGTGAACACCGCACGGTAGCTGAAGGATTTCGAGTAAAGCGCCTCGGACATGTTCAAAGCTCTCAGAACTGCTGTGGAGATGAGCGCCCTCATAACCCTCGCGTACCTCCCGATCCCTTTACCCTCGGTGACGAGCCACACGTTTTTCAGGTCGCTTGCAAGGAGCGGAAGCGTCGCGACAGCCATCTGAACGACCACCACAAACCTCTCCGGAACTCTAAGGAAGATCATCGCACCTCCAACCTCGGATGTGCTTGACGAGTAGACTACAGCCCCTGCAGAGATTACCCCGGCAAATGCCAGTGCGGAGGAGAGGGAGTACTCGAAGCTGAAAAACGCGCCCGAGATCAGGACGAGGAGCAGGAATGGGGACAGCGCGACGATCAGCCTCAGGTTCCTTCCTGAGGAGAAGTAAGTGGAGATAGCTATTGCCGAGAGGGAGTAGAGGGGGCTGAAGCCGGAGGTGTGGATGGCTAAGGAGAGGAGGATCGCTGAAAGGAGGGAGCACCTGCCCTCCAGATCTCCTTCCCTGAAGCCCCTCACAAGGCTGTCGAGGATCAAAGCTCCACCACCCTGTCACACTTCTCTGCAAGGCTCTCGTCGTGTGTTGCTATCAGCGCGGCCTTCCTGTACTTCCTGAGCAGGTAAACGAGCCTATTCCGGAAGTTCACGTCCTGTCCTGCTGTTGGCTCGTCCAGAAGGAGAATATCGTGCCTGAATGCCCTCGCCAGACTCACCCTCCTCATCTGACCCTGGCTGAGGGACTGGGGATGCCTGCCCTCCAGCTCCTCAAGCCCGAAGTCCCTGATGAGCTCTCCACTCCCCACCTCCTCGAGAACCGTTCTGGAGGTGAGGTGGTAGCTGGGATTCTGCAGGGAGATGCCGTGGGCAATCCCCTGCCTCCTCATCTCCTCCGAGACCCTCTTGAGCAGCGTTGTCTTCCCCGCCCCGTTGTCGCCAACAACCGCAACCAGCTCCCCCTCCCTGAGCACAACTGAGCCCTGAAAGACCACATCACCCACGTCACCGCGAATCTCAGGGAGCTCATCAACCCTCATCCCAAAGTCCAGCCTCTCGGGAAAGCGCTCGGAGAACTCGATGCGGTGGTCGGAGATGATGACGAATGTGTCCTCGAGGATCTCAAGCAACTTCTCCACGTTTCTCCTGCTCAAATGGGCAAAGGGCTCGTCCATGAGCACAACCCTCCTGCCGGAGAGCATGGCCGAGAGTATCTCGACAATCTGGAGCTCGCCAGTTGAAAGTTCGAACGTCATTCTGTCGAGGAGGTGCGCCACGCCCATCTCCTCAGCGAGCTCCCTTGCGTCTGTTCTCGCGTCCCTGATGCTGGTGCCGAGCTGAACCGCTGGGAAGATGAGCTCGTCCTCGACTTTCAGGCATGTCACCTGCTCGGCCGGATTCTGCATGATGAAGTACGCGATCTTGGGAGATGGCTTCTCCCCAAAAACTCTCACCCTGCCAGCGAACTCTCCACCATAGAAGTCCGGGATCATTCCGTTGAACGTCCTGAGCAGCGTGCTCTTCCCGCTCCCTGTGGCTCCGGAGATGAAGCAGCTGTCCTCAATAACCCCCTCCACCCCGGAGATGGCGAGGACTCCGCTGGGATAGCAGTACCTCTCCACCCTGAACTCTATCAGAGCTCGATCCCCCTCTGGACGAGCAGATCCCTCACGTACCTGTAAACAACCACGGCAAGCAGGTGATCGACGAGCATGTCCTGCGGGATGTAGATGAGCACCGTCGCAGCGAAGATCACGAACGTGAAAGACCACGCAGGAATCCCGAACATCTCAACCGCCTTCTGCGCCCACGCGGACAGGCCAGCGCTCCCAACAGCGAACTTGTAGAAGACTGCGAACCCGAGCAGGTAGATCGGCACTGCGGCAATCAGCGTTGAGAGCCACAGAGCCACAGGCCTGTTTCCAAGCTTTTCTGCGAAAAGGCCTGCGAGGAATGCTGACAGCGGGAAAGCTATCAGGAAGCCGGCGGTGTGCCCGAAGAAGACGCCTATCCCTCCACCTCCGGCAGCGAAGGGGAGGCCTATGGCGATCATGCCGAGGTAGATGAGCTGGCTCAGGAATCCATAAGCTGGGCCGAGAAGGAAGCCCGAGAGCATGACGGCGAAGTTCTGCATTGTGTAGGGAACCGGGCCTATTTTGAAGCTTATCTGGGCTGAGAGTGCTGTCACAGCAGCCATAACCACCGCCAAGCTCAGCCTGTAAAGATCCCTGCTCTCGTTAACCTTCATGGGATTCCGGTTAACGAAGGTGTTTAAAGGTGTTGCGATAAATCTATCACGATTTATCAAAAAGTATATATCACTGGGCGGGAGAGTTGGTTTATGAGACTGCCACCGCTCAGGAGGGGGCAGTTCGTTGCCCTCCTCTCGATAGCCCTGCTTATGATTATCGTAACGCCGATGACCCTGTACTTGGATCTTTTCTCCCCATTCGGGAAGTTCTGGAAATACAGCGACTTCCAGAGCATCGAGCTGAGCACACCTTACGGGAAGGCGAGAATAGAGTACGACGACTACGGAAACCCGACCATAACCGCCGACAACATGGAGAGCCTGTTCTACGCTGCAGGCTACGTGCAGGCAAAGGACAGGCTGTTCCAGATGGATCTGCAGAGGAGGCTGATGAGGGGTGAGCTTTCCGAGGTGTTCGGAGAGTCGCTCAACGAGACGGACGAGTTCTACATAAAGATGGACTTCGTCTCGGCCGCAGAGGCTACCTGGAAGTACTTCGAGAACTCCGAATTTGCTCCCTTGCTGAAAGCGTACTGCGACGGTGTGAACGACTACATCAGCAACGGAGAGCTCCCCATAGAGTTCAAGCTGCTCAACTACAAGCCCGACCCCTGGACGCCAGTGGACACATTTTTGGTAAACAAGCTCATCGCATGGGGGCTTACCGGAGATTTCTGGGATCTTGAGAGGGCATACATCCTGAAGAACCTGCCAGAAGCGGAAGAGCTCTACCCACCAGCGCTGAACCACAGCTACCCCATAATCTACCAGAACATACCCAACATAAACAAGAGCCTTCTCGACTGGCTGAGGAATTTTGAGAGAGATGATGATGCCGGCTCAAACAACTGGATCGTCTCCGGCAAGTACACGGCCAGCGGTGAGCCTATGCTCGCCAACGACCCGCACTTAAGCCTCCGCGTGCCTCCGGTCTGGTACAGAATGAACCTGAAGGCCGGAGACTTCGAGGTGTGGGGCGTTACATTCCCCGGGATACCGGTCATCGTAATCGGGCAGAACAAGTACATCTCGTGGGGAGTCACCAATGTCGGGGCGGACGTCATAGACTTCTACACCTACAAGTTCGATGGGGACAGGTACCTCTACAAGGGGAAGTGGCTTGAGGTTCAGAAAGAGGTGAAGACCCTCAGAATGCTAACTGACGAGGGGATCAAGGAGAAGGAGGTTGTTGTGGAAAAGACAATCCACGGGCCGCTCATTGACAAGTATGGTGTTAAAGTGGCGGTAGCATGGACTGGATTCTCCGCCACCACTGAGCTGAGGGCAATATTCGGGCTGAATAAAGCTAAAAGTGTCAGCGATGCAATCGAGGCCCTCAGGTGGTTCTACGTGCCCGCGCAGAACTTCGTGATAATTGACAGGCAGGGCAACACCGCCTACTACCCCGCAGGAAAGTACCCGATAAGGTACGTTGACGGAAAGCCTGTTGCCGGAAACGTGATATTCAACGGCAGCAGGGGAGACGGGGAGTGGAAGGGATTCAAGCCCTACGGCACATCCACGTGGGAGGGCTTCGTGCCATTCGAGAAGATACCCCACCTCATAAACCCGGACTTTGTCGCCACCGCCAACCAGAGGCCGATCTTCGACTTCAAGTACTACCTCGGGGACAGCGGCTACTTCACAGACCCCTACAGGGGGATGAGGATATACGAGATGCTCGAGGAAAAGATCAGGAGCGGGAAGAAGCTGACCGTCGAGGACTTCGTGGAGATGCAGAAGGACGTGTACTCCAAGCCGGCAGAGTTCATAGTCGGAGACATAAAGGAGAATCTGGACAGAATTCCGTTCTCAGAGAAGGCCAAGCCGTACGTTGACGAGCTCCTGAACTGGGACTACAGAATGACGTACGACTCCAAAGCCGCCTTGGTGTTCTCGCTGTTCCTCGACGAGTACATGAACGAAACCTTCTACGACGAGTTCAGCAAGGCTGGGCTCGGAAAGGACGAGTACCCGAAGCTGTGGGTCCTCCAGAACCTCGACGAGAACAGCAGGTGGTTCGACGACATAAGAACCCCCGGAAAGGAGAACAAGTGGGACATAATCGCGAGGGCCATGGACAGGGCTGTTGAGAAGATAGAGAAGAACGGCTACGAGAAGTACGGAGACCTCAACAAGCTCGTTGTCGTGCACCCGTTCTCACCGAAGGTGCTGTTCCTGAACTACCCGGTTCTCGAGATGAACGGCTCCAAGTACACGGTCTACAACTTCAGGTACAACTACAAGCCCGATCAGGCCGGAAGCAGCTGGAGGATGATAACAACATTCGAGAACGCGAAGGCGATAATGTACGGGGTCATTCCGGGTGGAAACTCGGGCAACTACTTCTCAAAGCACTACGACGACCAGATCGAGATGTGGAGGGACTGCAGGTACATAGTCACGGAGGTGGGAGAATGAAGAAGCTCGCTCTCCCAATTTTTGTTATCGGCGTTGCCATATCAGCGTTCCACTGGATAGGAATATGCGTGGCCGGATTCGGCCTCTCGTTTTACGGAAGATCGATAAAGACCAAGCTGGCCTTCGGTGCGGTGGGCGGGCTTGTTGTGTGGCTGGCGTTTGTCATGTACCTCTCCAGTGCGGGCATTTACGACAAGGCGGTGCAGACCGGGACGCTATTCAACCTGAGCATCTTCTTCGCAGTGATACTCGGAGCTGTCTCCGGGCTTGCGTCATCGTTTGAGCTCGAATACTGAATTCTCCCCAATTTTTTACGTGTGGAAGTCCTTCTCGCCCTTGAGCGCCAGAGCCACGTTGGCCCTGAGCGTCACCTCAAAATAGTTCCTGTCGGGCTCGAGAACAGCAAACCTCTTGGGCAGGGGGATTGCGATGAACTCTCCGAAGTCCTTGTTGTTCTTTCCGATGTAGATGTCCACGAAGTCCCTGTCTTCCCTGTGAAGGAGGATGTACACATCTTCCTGACTCTCCCTCACGAGTCTCATGAGCTCATCAACGCTGAACCTCTGGAAGATGCTGCAGCATACCTTTTCTGCCTCATGCGAGGATTCGTCTTCGAGGCTCATCATTCAACAGAACATGATGATAGCATGTATTTATTGTTTGCGAGATTTTTCTGGGGCTTAAATAGAGTCCGGAAATTCTGATACGGGTTATGAAAAGGTTTAAATCTTGACTAAAAAACCTGAGTTACGTGATCGCCATCATCAACTACGGCGCCGGGAACCTGAAGAGCATAAGCAAGGCTCTGGAGAGAGTTGGAGCGAGGGTGAAGGTCACATCAAGCATGGAGGACGTGGAGAGCGCGGACGCGATCGTCCTCCCGGGTGTCGGGGCGTTCGAAACGGCGATAAAAAACCTGAAACCATTCTCGGACTACCTCAGAACCACGACCGCTCAGGTTCTCGGCATCTGCCTCGGAATGCAGCTCTTCGCGACCGTGAGCGAGGAGGGTGGACATCACGAGGGGCTGAACGTGATCGAGGGCAGGGTCGTCAGATTTCCAGACGAGGTTGGCAAGATTCCCCACATGGGGTGGAACGAGGTCGAGTTCAGGGAGCACCCTGTTTTCGACGGGCTCGAAAGCAGGTACTTCTACTTCGTCCACTCCTATTACTACCAGACCTCAGACGAGAACGTGATTGGGTACACGGACTACGGAATCAGGTTTCCCTCCGCAATTGCCAAGGACAACTACGTTGGTCTGCAGTTCCACCCCGAAAAGAGTGGAAAGAACGGTTTAAAGGTGCTGAGGAACTTCGTCGAGAGCATATAGCTTCCAAAAATTTTAATAATCCTCTCGGTCAAAACCGACCTGAGCCGAGGTAGCCTAGCTGGCGGGGCGCCTGACTCATAATCAGGAGGTCGGGGGTTCAAATCCCCCCCTCGGCATGCTCCGATTTTGAAAATCTCAATTTTGAAATTCTTATGTGTAAATCAACTCTCTGCTGGCTGTTTTTCGCTGGAAGCTCCTTTATAGAGGTTGATTCAGAGTGTGTTCCAGATTGTTCCATGTGGAACAGAAGGGGCGAAGTGGTATATAAAGGGGCAGGAACAAAAATGACATCACTTTTTTCCAAGCAAACCACTAAAATAGGCTGCTAAACCTGCACCAAGAAAACCACTCGCAGCAATATATGCTTGATCTTTGGTAACTCCCAAAATAGGACCTCCATAAAATATTATTAACCAACCTAAAATTAAAATAATTGGAACCCTGAATCTACTAAAATAGTTAGCAACAAGTGCTAAATAATAATCAATTTTAGGTAATGCCATAATCTCTAGCTCAGATAATTTTGAATTTAATTCTAATAGTTTTTTGGTAGTCGGGGAGTAAAAGTAATCGGCCATGCTATCTAATATGTCTCCAACCATATCTATAGAATCTTCATTTAAGTTCTCAATTGCTGGAACCAACCTTTCTTTAAGATTCTTTTTAAATTCCATTAACAACTGGAAGTTCTTATTGTAATTTGGCATCACGCTAATTCTATATGGTAAATTCTGTAGAGATCTCGAGAGTATTTTGTTTATTTTTTTAACTTTTTTTATTGCTTCAACCTTATGCAATTCGATACTTTCCGCTTTATATTTCTCCAATTTTTCCTTTGCTTCTATTGCATTTAGTAAGGCTACCTCATTTGGTTTGGGGGCTGGCGCTAATTGTTTCTTTTTATCCAAGTATATTCTACCACCAATAACTAAAAGAAACCCAATAATCATTGACCAAGCAATAACATCATCTAGCCAAACAGCAACGTCACCCGGAATTTTGAATTGCGATAATTCTGGAATAATTGCCGATAGAATTCCGACGAATATTAGGATTATTGGGGGGCCAAAGAAAAGAACGATACCTGCTTTAATAATATATTTGGGTATTTTAACAGCCTCTTTATGAGTATTATATCTATTTTTTATTTTGGAATAGATATGTTTTCTCTCCTCCTCTCTTCTATGATCTTTGTTATTTCCCATCACTTTAATCACCCATTAAACAAATACCACTCAACATTATTTATTTTAGATTTTGTTACATTTACCGACACTACTCTACCAAACCATTCCTACAGCCACTTAATAAAACTTCAGTATCTCAGGAACAACAGATTTTCTCGCTTCCCAGATCTCAATACCTATGATCTCCCCCTTTTCGTTCAGCTCGACAAATATATCCTCTCCAATCTCGTCCATATCTTTGACTTCCTCATCCTTTATTGAAATGTAAAGGATATCGGCCTCTGGATCATACCTGACTTTCATACCCTCACCCACCTGCCTTTTCTAATTCGATTTTCGATTTATATTAAGCTTTGTAGTAACTACAACCGATACAATTCTGTAAACCTCCATCGGCACATAAACAATGATCAAATAGCGGCTTTCCTGCTCTTTTACCGCTATAAAGTTTCCTGTCTTCGTATCATACAGCAGCTCATCAGGATTCTCTAAGGCATCTCTAACTTCATCTTCCGTAACACTTCTCTTTTCCATCCTCTCTCTGGCATGGGGAGTGAATTCAATCACGGTTTCACCCGGTCAATTGCTTTTCACAACTTCAACCATGTCCTCAACATCCCATTCATCAAATGGCTTATCATACCACACCACACAATCAAAAACCCCTTTGCATCCTCTATTTCACCCGCTGTGTCAAAAAATAAAACATAAACATTTAGCAAAACCCCTCAGTAAGGCAGCTTGTAGTGCTCCACGGCGAGCTCTGCTATTCCGAGCCTCTCGAGAATTCTGAGCGGAACCTGCATCGACACCTGAACGATTCCCGGAAGCCTGCCTATCTCAACCGCCCCCGTTATCGTCACCCTGTTCAGGACTTCCTCGAGCCTCATTCCGAAGAGCTTTGCAGCCCTCTCAAAGCCCCTCTCTGCGGCCTCGTTTATCGTCGGCCCGGATCCTATGACCTGAACAGGGGCAACAGGCTCGGCCTCTATCCCGTTCTTCTCAGCGATTCTGGCCACTGCATCCCACTCGTCCTTTCTCCATGGCTTCGCGAGGGGTGGGAGGTCTTCCTCAGGGGGCAGCAGGATCGGCCCCTCGATCTGAAGACCCTTCAGCACCGAGACAGAGACCGTCGTCTCTGCCGAAACGTCTGCCGTGTGACCTGCAACCTCTCCATCGCCCTGCATGGCGTGAACGTCTCCAGCGTACACCCCTCCTCCGTCCACCTTCACCGGCGCTATCACTATGCACCCCTCCCTCACCGAGTCCACGTCAAGATGCCCGTCGGTCAGAGAAGTCTGGTACTGCTCCCTCGTTATCGCGTACCTGTGGGGAGCGCCTATCAGAAATGTTCCGAAGTCCCCGGCGTTGTGGGAGTCGGGGATGTTCACAGACGGGATCGTTCCGAGCTGGCCGAGGTGGGGGCGAACCCGGGAAACCATCCCGGGAATGTCCGCTTTCCCGAAGATCAGCACCGGAACCTGCTTCGAGCTTTTTGGAAGAGCTGCATACTCCCACGCATTCTCTGCAATCTTTTCTGCCACGTCTCTGCTAACCGAAACGGCAAAGCCGTCCTCGATTACGAGTGTGTAGCCGTGCACCATTCTGAACGGTGATGCAGGTGAGCCGCACTTCTTACACCTCACCGCCTCCTGTCCAGTCCCGACCACATCGTAGTCCGGCCACTCCTCCCCGCAGCCCGGACACCTCTTTGCGACAAAGGGATCTCCGGTGAAGGCACCCTCAACCGGCTCGTCAACACCAGAACTCGCGGCCTTTGAGAGAACCCTTATACTCTCCACCCTGATGACGATCGCATCCCCAACCTCAGCTCCCTCAACCTCAACGGGAGCGGCCACCTCGTGGCCTCCCCTGATGTTCGGCGTTATCATCGGGCCCCAGCATCCCGGAGAGGTTACGAAGACTATCCTGCCTCCATCGGCAACCCTGCCACCCCTCCTGACGTCCGGCCCGATTATGCCGTCGGTCAGGGTGTCACAATAGACCACATCCTCTGCGTTGGAAGACATATCAACTTTGTGTTTTCGATAGAAAAATAACTTTCGCTGAACACGCCAGACACCTATATATCCGCCTGCAGACAGAGTGTGGACATGGAGTTCGGGACAGTAGCACCGACGTTCCCTCCAATCGAGGAGGTGAGGAGGACAGCGAGGAGGCTCGAGGAGAAGGGCTACAGCTCCCTGTGGTTCGCGGACCACCTCATGGGGTGGTACCCGCACGACCTCTGGAAGGAAACCCCCTTCGCAGCAAGATACCCGTCCTGCCACATGTTCTTCGACCCTTTCTGCGAGATTTGCTACGCCGCAGGTTCAGCTGAGAAAATGCGGTTTGGCGTCAGCGTTTCGGAGGTGTTCCGCAGGCATCCCGCCGTTCTCCTGCAGCAGGCGATAACTGCAAACCACGCCACGGGAGGGAGGTTCATACTTGGACTCGGGGCTGGAGAGGCTGAGAACATAGTTCCGTACGGGATTGACTTCAAAAGGCCGGTTGCGAGGCTCGAGGAGGCGCTCAGGCTGATGAGAGTCATGCTCGAGAGCGATTACGGAGAGGTGATAAACTTCGAGGGGAAGTTCTTCAGGCTTGAGGATGCCGTTTTCGACCTGAAGCCTGTCGGAAATCTGCCGATCTGGATCGGGGCACACGGAGACAGAATGCTGAGGCTAACAGCCCAGTATGCTGACGGGTGGCTCCCGGTCTCGACGACCCTTGACGATTACAGAGAGATGGCCGAAAAGCTTGACAGATACGCGAGAGACGCGGGCAGAGATCCAGAGGAGATAACCAGAGCCCTCTTCGCCAGCGTGGTCATTGACGAGAGGGAAAGCGAGGTGGAGAGACTTCTCAGAACCCCGATACTGAGAATTCACGCTCTTCTGCTTCACTATAAGGTTTACGAGAAAATGAGCTACCAGCATCCCTTAGGGAGGTACTACGGCCTTCTGGAGTACATTCCCACCAAGTTCACGAAGAGGGACATCCTCGAGGCGGTTAGCAGAGTTCCAGACGATGTGGTTAAGGCAGCTTTCATCTCCGGCACGCCCGAGGAGATTATCCAGACGCTCGACGCGTACAGCAAGCTGGGGGTGGAGCACGTCGTCATCTGGAACCTGACGTATTTTGGAGACATCAGCAAGGTCGGAAGTTCGTATGCGCTGATAGACGAAGTCATCGGGCATTTCGAAAGCTGAGCGGAAAACGTATTTGAAGTCTGAAGAGAAGTTCAGATGTGGAAGTCAGGTTTGACCCGGAAACCCTCCAGACCCTCCACATGAGGGCGGGAGACCTGTGGAGGCGCAGCTTCAGCCGGGGCTGGCAGAGGTCAGCGGTCAGCCCCATGGAGGTCGTCAGGCTGTTCGACAGGCTGTGGGTGAGGGAGGGCTACGAACTCGTGGCCTACATCTACGGCTTCGAGGTGTCGAGCCTCGGGGTGGTGTGGGCTGTAAAGGAGGGCACTCCAACCGAGATAGAGGAGTGCGAAAGGCTGGAGGATGAGCTCGGAACGCCAAGGCTGTGCGGGGCTGTTGAGTTCACGGAGGTCATTGAAGGCGATGGGAGCCCGGAGTCGTACATTCAGGCCTCCATCCTCGTGAGAGAGCTGGGAGACTTTGGATGCACATTCGAGCACTCCGACTGGGGGTGGCATGAGATAACCGGAGACCTCGGGGAGTTCGAGGTGTTTTTCAGGCAAATTGACCCCACCCCAAAGGTCTCTCTCGGTGATCGCCCTGTCGTTGAGTTCTGCACGAGGTCGTACAGGACTGGGGAGGTTTACAGGCACGTGGATGAGTTCGCTGACGGATACAGGTTCACGTCCCGCTCTGAGGTGATTGGCTTCGCGGACTAAAGCCTCGTCCTCCTGTGATCCTTGTGGGTCCTTCCGCTTATGAACGCCTTGAACTCATCCACCCTTATCCCGTTCCTGTTGAGCCAAGAGATGAACTTGTCGTTCTCGTCCATGGCCTCCTCGAGCCCGGAGAACCTGACGATTATGCAGAGGTCGTACTCGCTCCCGACGATCTCGAACACGTTCTCAACGTAGTCGAGCCTCTTCAGATGGTCTATCAGCCTCCTCATCCCCTCCCTGTCGTTCTTCATGGAAATCAGGACGACCCCAATCGTGTCGAGCCCTATTCTCTGGTAGTCCACCTGCCAGACTCCCTTCTTGACCTCCCTTATGTACTCCCTGCTCTCGAGCACCTTCATCCTGTTCTGAACAGTTCTGACGGCTATGCCGAGACTGTCTGCGATCTCCTCGAGGGTCTGTCCGTTGATTATCCCCTCTATTATCCTCCTGTTCACCGGGTCGTTCAGTTCGTGTTTCTGGAAGTTTTCATCCATTATGGTGCATTATATACGAACATATTTTAAAAATATTTCGAGTTACACGCAATCGTTAAATAGGAGGGGATGTTAACCAATAAACATGAAGGATGTCCGCAACGTGCTGGTCATCGGCGCTGGCACGATGGGTCACGGCATAGCCGAGCTCTGCGCACTTGCAGGATACAGCGTCACGCTCGTTGACGTGAGCGAGGAGGCTCTGAAAAAGGCCATGGAGAGGATAGCGTGGAGCCTTTCGAAGCTTGAGAAGAAAAAGGGTGTGAAAAAGGATGAGGTTCTCTCGAGGATCACCACGTCAACAGACTTGCCATCATCAGCCTCAAACGCCGACCTCGTCATAGAGGCAGTGGTTGAGAAGACCGAGGTCAAGAAAGAGGTCTTCAGGACTCTGGACGAGAACTGCAGGGATGATGTCATCCTCGCGACCAACACGTCCACGATTCCGATAGCCGAGATAGCCTCAGCCACTTCAAAACCGGAGAGGGTGCTGGGTCTGCACTTCTTCAACCCGCCGACCCTCATACGCCTCGTGGAGATCGTTGTTGCGGAGAAGACGTCAGAGGAGACTGTTGAGCTCGCCAAGAAGTTTGTGAAGTCGCTGGGAATGGACTACATAACCGCGAGGGACGTTCCGGGGTTTGTTGTCAACAGAATAAACCTCAGGGTTTTCGGACAAGCGATAAAGCTGCTGGAATCTGGTTACTCTGTAGAGGAGATAGACGCGTGCGCGAAATACAGGATAGGAATACCAATGGGGCTATTCGAGGTCATAGACTTCAGCGGGGTCGACGTGCTCTACAACGTGATAAGGGAGATGTCGGCGAGGGGCTTCGACGTGGAGCTGAGCCCGATCCTCGAGGAGATGGTCAGAGAGGGGAGGCTCGGCATGAAGACGGGAAGGGGCTTTTACACCTACGAGGGCCTTTACGGAAGGGCGAGGATACCCAAGAGGAAGGCATATGCCGTAAACCCGCTCTCCATTCTTGCCCCGGCCATAAACGAGGCCTGCTGGATAGTGAGAAACAAGGTTTCGAGCGCTGAAGACGTGGAGAAGGCGATGAAGCTCGGGATGGGGTACAGAAAGGGGGTTCTGGAGCTTGCCGACGTTTACGGGCTTGACAGGGTTGTGGAGGAGCTTGAGAGGCTCGGAATAGCTCCAGACCAGATGCTGAGGGACATGGTGGACTCGGAGAAGCTCGGAAAGAAGAGCGGCGAGGGCTTTTTCAGGTGGAGACATGAGAGAAAGAGCTTCGGCCCCGTGAGCTATGAGAAGCGACACAGCTACGCGATAATCACGCTGAAGAGGGCGGAGAGGCTGAACGCACTCAACGAGGAGATGTGGGTCGGGATAAGGGATGCGCTGCTTGAGGCTGAGAGAGATGAGGACGTGAGGGCCGTGCTGATAACCGGGGAGGGCAGGGCGTTCTCCGCGGGAGATGACATAGCGGTGATGAGGTCGTGGAAGTCAGTCAGCGACGGAAAGGAGTTCTTCGAGAGGGTTGCTGCACCCCTCATAGACACGATGATTGACTGCTCTAAACCTCTAATCTCGCTCGTCAACGGCTATGCTTACGGAGGGGGAATGGAGCTAAACCTGCTGATGGACATTGTAATCGCCAGCAAAGGTGCGACGTTCTCCGTTCCTGAAGGGCTGATAGGGGCGTTCCCACCCATAGCGTCCACCGTCGGATTTTTCCTGAACAGGAGAGTCCTCAGGTACTGTCTCACGGCCGAGGAGATTCAGGCAGATGAGGCGCTGGAAGTCGGGATAGCTGACCTCGTTGTGGATGACGACCAGCTTGAGATCGCCGGAGTTGAGGTGGCAGAGAGGATATCCGAACTCGCGCCGATGTCTATTCAGGCCGTCAAGAAGGCCAAGAGAAACGTGCTGAATGTCGTCAGAACCGCTCTGGAGAGTGCTGTTGAGGAGCTGATAATCCTGTCAGGCACTGCGGACTTTGAGGAGGGAATGAGGGCGTTTCTCGAGAAGAGGAGACCTGTGTGGAGGGGCGAGTGATGGACTTCGAGCTGAGCGAGGAGCACAGGATGATCCAGCAGGCAGTGAGGGAGTTTGCCGAGAAGGAGATAATGCCATACAGCAGAGAATACGACGAGAGGGGAGAGTACCCGTTCGAGCTGTTCAGGAAGGCCGCAAAGCTCGGTTTCGTCGGAACAGACCTGCCGGAGGAGTACGATGGCGCGGGGATGGACTTCACGTCCTCCATTGTCATAGCAATGGAGCTCACGAGGGCGGACAGCAACGTTGGCAGTGCCATAGCATCAGCAACTCTCGGCTGCCCGATGCTCAAGTACTTCGGCACGGAAGAGCAGAAGGAGCAGTACATGGCGAGGGTGCCGAGGGGGGAGACGACGTCGGGCATAGCGATAACAGAGCCAGATGCAGGCAGCGATGCTGCAAGCATAAAAACGAGGGCTGAGAGGGTTGAGAACGGATGGGTTGTGAACGGCTCGAAGGTGTTCATAACCAACGGCAGCATCTCCGACTGGATAATCCTGCTCGCGAGGACTGGAGGCGCGGGTTACAGGGGGATCTCCGCCTTTGTTGTTGAAACGTCGTGGGATGGCTACGAGGCGAGGAGGATAGAGAAGATGGGGCTCAGCTGTCACGATACTGCGGAGCTGAGCTTCAGGAACATGTTCGTTCCATTGGAGAACCTCGTTGGCAAAGAGAACCAAGGATTCTACCAGCTGATGAGGTTTTTCAACGAAAGCAGAATTAGCGTGGGAGCGATAAACCTTGGCATGGCCATAGGCGCATACGAGAGAGCTTTGGAGTATGCGAAGGAAAGGAAGGCCTTTGGGAAGCCACTGATCGAGCACCAGGCAATAGCCTTCAAGCTGGCGGACATGTACAAGGACATTGAGGCTGCAAAGCTCCTCATCTTCAAAGCAGCATGGCTTGTTGACAAGGGCAATCCAGATCCTGCATTGAGCTCAGCTGCAAAGCTGTTTGCGACTGAGACCGCCATCAGGGTTACTTACGAGGCTGTTCAAATCTTTGGAGGATACGGGTTCAGCAAGGAGTACGATGTTGAAAGGTATTACAGAGATGCGAGGGTTGGGACGATTTATGAGGGGACGAGTGAGGCCCAGAAGATTGTCATTTCGAGGAGAATTGCCGGTAAGATTAGGGTTTGAGGTGGTGTGAATGAAGGTTGAGGACGTAAAGGTTGTTGGTGTGCTTGGAGCCGGCACAATGGGTGCCGGAATAGCTCAGGTCTGTGCGATGGCCGGATTTGAGGTTGTGCTGAGGGACATAGAGGACAGGTTCCTTGAGAGAGGGCTTAACAACATAAGGAAAAGCCTCGAGAAGTTCGCCGCCAAGGGCAAGCTCAGCGAGGATGTTGAAACGATAATGGGCAGGATAAAACCCACCACGAAGCTTGAGGATCTGGCCGATGTTGACCTCGTGATAGAGGCGATAATCGAGAACATGGAGGTAAAGAAGGAGACCTTCAGACAGCTCAATGAGATCGTGAAAAGAGAAGACGCAATTTTCGCCTCCAACACGTCCACGCTCAGCATCACCGAAATGGCAGCCGTGACGAGGAAGCCTGAGAACTTCGTTGGGATTCACTTCATGAACCCCGTGCCGGTGATGAAAGGAGTTGAGATAGTCAGGGGGCTGCTGACGAGTGACGAGACCCTCGAGTTCGCGGTCGAGTTCACAAAGAAGCTCGGCAAGGAGCCGGTTGTGTGCAGGGACTCGCCCGGTTTCATCTCCAACAGGATCCTGATGCCCTGGATAAACGAGGGAATCTGGGTGCTCTACGAGGGTGTGGCGACGAAGGAGGAGATCGACAGGGGAATGAGGCTCTTCACGAACGTCCCCATGGGCCCGTTAGAGCTCGCCGATCTCATTGGCCTCGACATCTGCCTTGCAGCTATTGAAACCCTCCACAGAGAGCTCGGAGACAAATACAGGCCATGTCCGCTGCTCAAGCAGATGGTTCAGGCCGGTCTGCTCGGCAGGAAGACCGGAAGGGGGTTCTACGACTACACCCAGAAGTGATCATTCTTTCCAATTCCAATTTTTTGATTGCAGTTTTATTATACTGTAACCACTTAGATATTCACCAAAAATTTTAAGTATTAACGGTGATAATTCGTTAAAATCCGGTAGGAGCAAGCCGGTGGAAAAGGTTGTGATGGGCTCAATTCTCCGAATTGACTCTGTTACGACCTTTTCTTGGGAGACTTTTTGGAGGAAATAACTATGATGCACATCCTGAAGCCAGATAAGGGTGTAAAGAGGATTCTTCAGGTAATGTGGGCGCTTCTGCTGATATTCCTCACCCCGCACATCTCTGAAAATTCACTCGCCGCAGATGTCAGCACATGTCAGGAAATAAACCAGCCCGGCTACTACAGCCTAACCGCCGATTTGACAGGCAGCACAACCTGCATCCAGATAAAATCCGGCGACGTCATCTTTGACGGAAACGGTCACACAATCTCAGGGCAAAACACAAACTACGGCAATTACGGAATCCACGTTTACGGCTCATCAACCCTCACAAACGTCACAGTCAGGAATGTTAAGGTTAGTGGCTGGTATGCTGGAATTGCATATCGCAATGCCGAACGTGGAACCATAGCGGGTATTAACGCAAGCCTGAACGATCGCGGGATAGATGTGGAATCCTCGAACCACATTGCAGTGGTGAACAACAAGGTGGTCTCAAACACTCAGCAGGGGATAATCCTCAAAGCCTCAAACAACAACAGCGTAACAGGAAATGGGAATGGAATTACCTTGTGGGGCCGTTCAACCCACAACACAATAAAGAACAACACCGTAATCTCGAGCAACGTGGGAGTCTACCTCGGCTCCTACGGAGTCTATCTCGCCGCTTACAACGACTACAACACCATAGAGGACAATCTAATAACCTCAAACCATGTTGGAATCCAGATTGCAGCATCGAGACACAACGCGATAGTCAACAACAACGTGAGCTCCAACACCGGAGACGGCATTCAGATAACCTACGCATACGACCAATCGTGCTACTGCTACAGGCTTTCAAACTCAAACATGATCTCAGGCAACACACTCAGCCACAACGGGAATATCGGTCTCCCGCTCGAACTACAACACCATTACAAACAACACGGTGAGCTTCAACAACCACTACTACACCGCAGGCATAGCCCTCGCCTCGTCCAGTCACAACACGGTGGCTGGCAATACGGTAACCCACAATACTGCGGGAGTGGGGATAGGTCTTGGAGCTGAATGGGGAGGGGCTGACAGCAAGTACAACACGATCTCCAGAAACACCGTCAGCTTCAACAAGATGGGGCTGCAGATTGGGTCATCAAGGAACAACACCATAACAGGCAACAGATTCACGGACAACACCTATACGGGAATAGACCTCAGAGCGGGTACCGCATACAACACCATTTCAGGCAACATCGTGACAGGAAACCAGTATGGCGTAAGCCACTGGGGGTGGTTCGGCGAACAACAACACATTCTACAACAACAACTTCAACAACACCCACAACCTCCACCAGAACCTGATTTCCTACGGGCTTAAAAACGTCTGGAACACCTCCAAAACATCCGGCACGAACATCGTTGGTGGCCCTTACCTTGGTGGTAATTTCTGGGCGAAGCCTGATGGCACGGGATTCAGCCAGACGTGCACAGACTCAGACCTCGACGGAATTTGTGACTCACCTTACGATCTGGGTGCTGGGAACTTCGATTACCTCCCACTCTCCGGACTTGTTGGAGACACCGTTCCACCTGTTCTCACCCTCCTGCCCCCAACCCCAATAGACGGTTCCAGAATTTCGGCAGAGAGAGTCACAGTGAGGCTGGAGAGCAGCGAAGAGCTGAAAAGGGCGACCATAGAGTGGAACGGAGTCAATCAAAGCATGTCCGGGAGCGGAAAGGCTTGGGAGAGCACATTCGACGTTTCGAGGGGCACATACATGTTCAGAGTCTGGGGAGAGGATCTTGCGGGCAACACGAATTCCACGGGACTCATAACCTTCACAGTCGTCGGCCCGAGAATAGACTCCTGCACGAACATAGATACAGATGGTTATTACTATCTAACAGCAGACCTGAGCGGAAACCTGTGCATAGTGATCTCAGCGAGCAACGTAACTCTCGACGGAAGGTTCCACACGATCTTTGGATACGGCACGGGAACGGGTGTCTCCGCTGGCAGGATTGACAAGGAGATTTCAAACATCATCCTGAAAAACATGACCGTCACCAACTTTGGAACGGGGGTTCTGCTGTATAGAGTAAGCGGAGCAAAGATCACACATGTTCGATCTGAGAGCAACACACACGGGATATACCTGAAACTCTCAAGAGGTTCTAAGATCACGGACAGCCAGACGCTCTCAAACGTCGAGTCCGGAATATACCTGAACCAGTCTGCCAGCAACGCAATCGAGAGGAACGTCATAAATTCAAACCAAGAATCGGGGATTGAGCTAAGTCGGTCTTCAGGAAACTCAATCCACGGCAATGAGATATCGAACGGCACCAAGGGGATACGGCTCTACCAGTCATCTTGGAACTCCATCACTGGCAACCACGTGCGCTCAGCCAACATGTCTCTCGAGGTTGTCTTCGCAACGCGTAACTCAATTGCGAACAACAGCTTCGAGTACGGTGAGTATGGCATCAGACTCGACGGAAGCAGATACAACAACCTGTTCAACAACACGGTCAGGTGGAACAGCGAGTCTGGGATAGGCATAACGTCATACTCATACGGAAACAGAATTCATGAAAACAACATCTCACACAACGGAGTCGGAGTGTACTCATCCGGAGTTCTTTTTGTGAACAGCGGGGTGTACCAGTGGAACAAAATCACCAACAACACCATTGAGCTGAACGAAGTTGGAATAGCAGTCTGCGGATCGAGCATGATACTGCAGAACAGCATAAGATCAAACACCCAGCATGGAATTGCTGTATTCGCGTCCACTCTGAACAGCATCAGGGACAACGAGATCAGCTCAAACGGAGCAAACGGTATACTGCTTCGGTCAAGTCAAAACCACATCATAGGCAACAAGATTGGTTCAAATGGGAAGAGCGGAATTGAAGTTTCCTCTTCTGAGAATATGATCACAGGGAACAGCATAACATCCAACGGAGAATACGGGATACTGCTCAACCTCTCATCCCAAGAAGGATGGAACAGAATCTACAACAACTACCTGAACAACACGAACAATGCGTTTTTCATAAACCAGACCCGGCCGAACATCTGGAACACGCAAAAAGTCTTAGGGACGAACATAGTTGGAGGGCCATACAGGGGCGGGAACTACTGGGCAACGCCTGATGGGGCTGGCTTCAGCCAGCTGTGCGAGGATGTAAATAGGGATGGCATTTGCGATGCCGCATACCAAATAGGTATCGGAAACCTCGACTACTTCCCACTCACGCTGAACGCCTTCGATCCCACTCCACTCAGCATAACTTTCACGGAAAACAGCCCCTCAGACGGATCAATAGTGCCGCAGGACCACATATTCGTCGAGATAAGCAGCAGCAAGCGGCTCAGCAGAGCCATGATCGAGTGGAATGGTCAGAACGTGACGATGACCCCCGACAAAACCCGGAAAACGTGGAGCTTCAACATAACTGGGCTGAGTGAAGGGACGTACTCATTTAAGGTTTGGGGAAAGGACTTTGCAGGAAACTGGACAGCTACGGAAACAAGAACGGTCAGGGTTGATTTTTCAGTCACACCAATTGACTCATGCGCTGCAATAGCCCAGCCGGGAGTGTACGTGCTCGTAAAGGACATTCTCTCCTCAGACACCAGCGCATGCATAATAATTCTGTCAGATGGGGTCAAGCTCTTCGGAAACGGACACACTGTGGAGGGCAGGAGCCTAATGTACTCGAAAGGGCTGCTGATTTCAGACAGGGGCTCAAATGGAGAAATCGTCATCAAAAACATAAGGTTCTCAAAGTGGTACACTGGCATTTACATATCCAACACAACGAGAGCGACGCTTGACGAAATCGTCTCAACCAGCAATTACTTCGGGCTCAGCATATTTCAGAGTGACCGAAACGGCATTTACGACTCAGTTTTCACGGACAACAGATACGACGGCATACGGATCTCCTCCTCGTCCAACACGTCGGTGATAAACGTAAACGCCTCAGACAACGGAGATAACGGAATCGACATCGCCGGTTCGGAGAACAATTCCGTAAAGCGCAGCATTGCAAACTCAAACATAAGGAGTGGAATATCTCTAACAGGATCAAGCAACAACATAGTAGAGGGAACAGAAATTTCGGCGAACAACATCGGGATTTCAATGACCAGCTACTCCGAGCAGAACACGGTAAAGGATTCGGTTATAACCTCAAACGGTCGCGGGCTTTACTTCCAAGCCGCAAGCAGGAATCTGATCTACAACAACTACCTGAACAACCCGGAAAACCACTACCAGCTGTACTCTACGAACACATTCAATATGGGGATTGAGCCGGAAGAGAACATTGTCGGAGGCAACTACATTGGAGGCAACTACTGGAGCGGGTTCAGCGAGGCCTGCGGGGATGCGAACGGAGACGGGATCTGTGACAGCACCTATCAGCTGGACGGCAACAATGCCGACCACTACCCCCTCGCAGATGTGACAAGAGATTCTGACGGTGATGGAGTCAGCGACGGGCAGGAGTCAGGGGACTGGAATGGCGACGGCATCTCCGATTCCCAGCAGTCAGACGTTGCGAGTGTGGAAACAGCAGACAGCATTGTTGCTTTCAGCTCTCAGAACAACAAGTTCAGCGATGTCAGGGCAGAGAACATCTCCGAGCTTCCGCAGCCTCCAGCAGATCTGCCATACGGCATTTATTCTTTCAACCTGACCGTCACTCCCGGCTCGTCAGTTAGCATCACCGTCCACGTGTATGATTCCAGTGGGAACCCCGTGCATCTTCCTGCGGACACGGAGTACTGGAAGTACACGAGTGATGGCAATGGTAGCTCAGCAGGACTGCCGAGATGGTACAGCATTCCTGCCACAGTTAACGGCAACACGGTGACGTTCACGATAACCGACGGTGGAATAGGGGACGGAGATGGAGTGGCAAACGGAGTGATAGCAGATCCCGGAGGGCCGGGAGTGAGATCACCGACCTCAGTGCCGGAGTTCTCCGGCCTTGCGTTGATGGCGGCAGTGCTCGCGATCTTTGCTGCAACCTTCAGGGCAGCAAAAAGGTAACTTAAAAATTTCCTTATTCTTTTTAGATGTTTTGCAAAACTAAACCGAAAAGATATATGTGGCTCCCACAATTTACCGAGTCTGTGAGGCGTTCGAGGTTATTCCCAATATTAATCTCACTCTCCACCCTTATTTCGAGAGCGAAAGCGGACGTCATATTTCCCCTCGCGTTCCCATTCATACCCTACATTCCGGCGGTTATTCTCTCAGAGGCGCTCGCCTTTTATGCTCTGAAGGACAGGCTCGGCATCAGGATCTCAGCCGGCAGGGGTTTGCTGCTGATAGTCATCGCGAACATCATCAGCTCCCTCGCGGGTCTGATCGTTCCTGGCCCCTATAAGGTGGAGATCGCGATCTGGTTTTTGCTCGCATACGTGCTATCCACGGTTATCGAGGGGCTTGTTTACCATGTGGCCATCAAACAGGGCATTACAGGGAGCCTTTCCATGTCAGCGATCCTGAACGCGGTTTCATACGCTGTTGTGGCTGGCAGCATGATCTGGAATATCTTCTGAGTCTCTCAGACTCACGACGATAACTGATGAGCGAACACCCGGTGCAAGACGCTGATTTATCAGCTGAACAATAGCTACGGCACGAGATGAGAGCCGTCGCAGCTTCTCGCCCTGAAAGATATTCCCTCTCTGCAGAACGCGTAGCTAATGCCAAGCTCCTCGCACTTTTTCGCAACCCTTCTCAGAAGATTCTCCCTCAAATCCTTTCTGAGGTACCAGCTGCCACCAATCCTCTCCCCCTCCCTGAAGTACATCCTCCTGTAAACCTCTTTGAGTTCCGGAAACGCGCTCACCATTCTGGAGTAGGAGTCTCCCCTGAGCTTGAGGGTGGACGAGACCACGTGATCAACAAAGCTTGCAGCTTCAAGCACGCGCTCGATGTCGTCTTCATTTATCCCGGGCATCACCGGGTCGAGTCTGAGGATCACTGGGATTCCCTCTTCCTTCAGCCTTTTGAGAGCCTTTATCCTCCGCTTCGGCTCAGGAGCGTTGGGCTCTACCTTCTCTGCCACCTCCTCGTTCAGGGTCGTCACCGTTATCGCAACCGCAGCCCTCATGTTCCTGAGAATATCTGCATCCCTCACAACCGTGTCGCTCTTGGTTATCACAAGCACCCTCAGATCTCTCTCTGCCATCAGCCTCAGCACGTTCCTTGTCAGCTCAAGCTCCCTCTCGGCTGGCGGGTAGGGGTCGGAGCTGTTGGACATCGATATGAGCGAGCCGCTCGGAAGCTTTCTGAGCTCTTTCTCGAGCCTTGAGAGGAGCATCTTCTTCGGTCTCGCCCTGAAGAAGTTGGGGATGTAGGTCGAGTAGCAGTACCTGCACCTGTGGTCGCAGCCCGTGTACGGGTTGAGGGAGAACTTGGGCGGGCATGTGCAGAGTCTTGACTTCCAGGGGTCAAAGGGTGCGATCAGGCTCATGGCTCAATTCCGTACAGATCTCTGTTTACCCAGGGTATCAGCGCCATGGTTACAGCGATCTCGGTCAAATCGCTTCGCACCACCCTCTTTCCCGTGAGGAACCCAATGGCACCGAACCTCTTGCCGAGGTTCTCGATGCCCGTCAGCTCGGCCATCACCTCGCCCACCTCCCTGCCAGAGAGAACATCCCTGACAACCTGGGGAGGGTACTCGAATCCCGGGCCGAATCCGAGGGTGTGCCTCTCTCCGTCGTACACGCAGGCCACCTGAAAGTCCACGTAGCCCGTAAGCGTGTGCGGGAACTCAAACAAACCCGCCTCAACCCCAACAGAGAAGTCGAAGCCCTTTCTGTAGGCGTTTCTCGCCCTGTTTACCGCGCCGAGTATCGTCTCCCCATTGAACGGCTGATTACCCACACCAGATTCTGCCTCCGTGCTCTCAACCTCCACATCTCCAAAGAAGCTGCTGAACGCCCTTTTAACTCCGGCAACCTTCGCTGGATTCTTCGAGCCCACTATAACCCTCATGCCCATCCACCCCGACCATAGCCCTGACAAGGTTCTCCCTCGACCACTCTCCCCCGCTAACCGCCTCAAACATCATGGCCTTCTCGCCCGGCTCACCGAACACCTTCCTGTAGATCTCCATCCAGGACTCGCCCATCTCGTAGAGCTCCACGCACCTCGCTCTCCTATCCTTCAGGTAGCTCAGATACTCCTCCACCTCCTCCCTGCTGTAAATCCCGTGCCCTCCAAACGCAACCTCGAAGTCCCGCTCGAGCACCCGTTCCAGAGACTCAATTATCCGGGCGAAGTTCTCACCCCTCAGGGCGACGAAAATCCTTCTGGCAGGAACCAGATCGCCAATGAACGCGTAACCGTCTGCAAAGTAAACGACGTGATCTTCCGAATGTCCGGGGGTGTGGATGTGCTCTACATCGGGCTTCCTGAATTTGCTTGCTGGAACTCTCTCAACGTCTCCCCAGACGGCCTTCCTGTAGTCTGGGATCTCAAGGCCTGAGGCAAGGATTTCGGCCGTCTTGTCTCCTGCACAGATCTCGTCGAACAGCGCGGCGTTTCCAGAGTGATCCTCGTGGTGGTGGGTCAGGTAAACTGCCTCAAAGCCCCTCTCCTTCAGCCATTCGGCCACCTCGCCCCTCACGTTCGAGCATCCCGAGTCAAAAACGAGGTCTGAATAAACGTAGAATGATGCGGTCAGGAGCACTCTCCCGCCTATCTCCGTTCCGATCCCCACCCTCTCAACATCACCCAGCCTGTGCACCTGCATCATGCCTAACCGAAGAATGCGTCGAGGGTTTTTTGTGTGTTGCCCTTTATCGACAGCTCGTTGTAGCCAAAGCGCTCGAGTATCCTCAGCACGCTGGGAATGACCTGGTTGTTTATGTAGTAGTCCCTGTCAAGCCTCCTCTTTTCGGTGCCGTGCTTTGTCTTTATCTCCACAAACTCCCCGTCAAATCCCTCGATCAGCTCCAGAGGGTATGCCCTGTCACCTATGTTCCCGCTGCCCTCCAGAATCACATACCCCACCTTGGTTCCGACAGGATAAACGAACCCGAACTCCCTCGCCTTTAGCGCAGCCTTTACGTGAGCCTGCATGCTCTCGTACTTCGAGGGCTTCTTCGTCAGACCCTTGTATATCACGAACTTCTCGAGGTCGTACTTTCCGGACTTTATGTTCGCTATAACCTCTCTGACGAACCTGAGGGCCTTCTCCGGATCCTTGTCCCTGAGGATAATCTCTATGACCTCCCTCTGAACCTCCTTCGCCAGCTCGCACCAGTCCCCCCTCCTCACCTCGAGCCCCTTGACGATTACTCTTCCATCGCTTGTCAGACCGGCGTACCTCTTCTTTTCAACGAAGAATATGGACCTGTAGACCTCATCCACCTCGATAGTCACGGGCAGCTCGCGGGTTATTCTTTCAATGAGCTCCTCCACCTCCCTCTCGAGCTGCTCTGGAGGTGCGTCCTTCCTCACGAATATGCTGTCCGTGTCTCCATACAAAACCTCGAAGCCCATGCTTCTCGCGATCTCCGCGGACTTCTTTATGAAGTGCCTTCCCCAAGCAGTAGTGGCCTCAGCGCACTGCCTGCAGTACCACCTCGCTCCGCTCCAGCCCGTGTACCCGTAAAATGAGTTGGTCAGAACCTTGAGGGTCTGCTGCTTTATGTCGAGGAGCCTGTACTCGAGGCTTTCCCTGTCCACCTCCTTCATCCTCTGCTTGACCTCCCTCCTCCTGCCAATGAGGTCGAGCAGAATCCTCTTGAAGAATCCATCCGGCTTCTTCCTGAACTTGTGACCCACTTCGGGAGAGACGAAGCAGTCCTCGCACTTTCCCGCAACGTAGGTGTCTGGAGAGATGTTGTATGCGATCATGATCGACGGATACATGGAGGCGAAGTCCAGACAGTAAACGTTCTCGTGCAGCCCCCTCTTCGGCTCGAGGACGAAAGCTCCTTCGTAGCTCTCCTCAACCTCTTTGGGATTTGGCGCAAGTTCATTGAGCCTGTAGGCCTCGCTCAGCAGAAGCCAGTCCACCTGCCTCCCCCTGCCCATCCTCGTTATGTCGTCAACCGGAACGCGAATCATCTTCGAAAGCTCGTAGTGCATTGGCAGCAGCTCCTCTGCGATGAAGTACGTGTTGAGTATGTCCTGCCTCGAGTATCTGAACACGCTCTCCTTATCTCCAGAGACCCACTTTCGGTAGATGTCCTTGGCCTCAATGTCAGCAATCTCCACCTTCCTGCCGAGGAACTCGGCAACGTTTTCGAGCTTCTTCACCTTCACGTCCAGCCTCATCGCTATGTCGTAGAGATCAACGTTGAGTCTGCCGGTCATCTTGGGTCTTCCGCCCCTGAACGTCAGCTCGCTTCCGTCTCTGCCAACAGCAAGCCTGACGGACAGCTTTTCCGCCCTTTTCCTCAGGTATGGCCAGTCGAAGCCGTCCTGATTGTAGCCCACGATTATGTCGGGGTCGAGCTCCCTGATCACCTTCACGAATCTGGAGATTATCTCCCTCTCCTCACCGTGGATTATCTCCTCGTAATCCCCCATCTTAACGCCAATTATTATGACCGGATCCTTCTCCGGGTCTGCCATCCCGAACTCTGACAGCATCTCGCAGTCAAATGCCAGAACCTTGAGCTCGGGGAAGCCGGCTTTCCTGACCCTCTCAACGCTTTCGGCCTCAACGACCCTTATCCCCCTCTCAAGCCTGACCTTCCCCTCAACCCTTATCCCGTCCATGCACGCCAGATCCCTGTCGATCAGGTACCTGTAGGCGAAGGGGATGTCCGCCTCCCTGACATCTCCGTACTTTTTGAACTCCTCCCTCAGCTTGGGAACGTCCTGAGGGTGCTTCGCGTAGATCTTGTAAACGCTTATCACCTTCCCAAACACCTTCTTCTCCACAACCTCGGCACTTTGAGGGGTGATGATCCTGTTTCTCGCCTCCACCTCAACCCTCATCGGATCGAAGTCCTCGTATGGGATGACGTAGAAGTAGGGGGTGAAGTTCCTGTCGTAGACTATGAACACGCCCTCATCATCCTTGCACCAGAGCCTAACAACAGCCCTATCGTTTTCCGTGACGTAATCCGCATCAATCAGCCATCCTTCCATGCAAGCTGACATTCGACGCCAAACTATTTAACTTTCAGCCCCGGCAATTGTGTGTTACGTATGTATTACAAAACCAAACCTTTTATTACCGTGCATCGAGTTACGGCTATGAGCTACAGGGTCGTGAAGGGCGAGGACTTCTCCCATCTGCTCGAGAGGGATGTGGCGTTTCTGCTGTGCATAGGCAACACGAGGACTGCGGAGATTCAGGGGATAACTGTTGCTGGAGAGAGCCCGGAGCTTATAAAGTTCACGCCACCTGCCGATGCGGAATTGCTCTACTACGGCCACTGCAAGAGCATTCCATTCCCTCCCGCAACTCCTGACGGAAAGCCGACTCCTGCGCTGATAACGTACACCGCACTCAGGCTCCTCGGAACACCTCTCTTCGTGGTGGACAGCGGCCTAATGGTGAAGCCGAAGATTCCCTACTACAGCATAAACGCGCCTGTGGGCAACAACATCGCTGAGGGCAAGGCCATGGAGCTTGAAGCTGCTGTTGAGGCCTTCGAGTACGCGAAGATTCTCGGCAGGGAGTTCTCGAAGAGGTTCGAGGTGCTGATGATTGGAGAGAGCATTCCAGCAGGCACGACCACGGCTGGAGCGGTTCTGAAGGCCATGGGTGTTGAGGCGAAGGTCTCGTCGAGCATGCCCGAAAACCCGGTGGAAGTGAAGAGGCAGGTTATAGAAAAGGCCGTCAGCAGGATCAACTCGAGCGATCCACTCGAAATTCTCGCAGAAGTCGGGGATCCGGTGCTTCTCGCCGTAACTGGAATTGCTCTTGGATCGAGAAAGCCGGTAATTCTCGCAGGAGGCACGCAGATGGCCGCAGCCTCTCAGGTCATAAGGGCGATTGATGAGGCAAAGGAGATCCACATCGCCACAACCGTTTATGTGGCCGAGGACAGCACCGCGGACATAGCGGAGATAGCCGCGACGGATGTGATCGCAAGCGATCCGGGGCTTGGAGAGTCTGTGAAGCCGGGTCTGAGAGCGTATGCCGAGGGCTTCGTCAAGGAAGGAGTGGGTGCGGGAGGAGCCACGCTGCTCGCCTACAAAAACGGGTTCACGAAGGAGATGTTCCTGAAGGAGATCGAGAAAGACTACGAGATCATAGTGGAGCAGGCGAAGAAGTGATCTCACTTCACCAATTTTTCCGCGACCTCCACAAGTCTGGCAGCAATGTCCAGCAGCTCGCCCATGCTCTCAATTGCCCCCTCCACCTTTTTAAGGTCGAGATGGTTGTAGTGGTGGGCTATCGCGTTTCTCAATCCATTGAACCTCCTGAGCAAGTCCGCGTCTTCCTCGCTTAAAACACCCTCATCGACAAGCTTTTTGATGTTCGAGTAGTCATCCTCAACTTCAAATCCCAGATCCTTCAGAAGCATTGCCACTATGTCCATCGCAGCCTCAACTGCAGTTAGAATCGAGTAAAGCACAGCCCTTCTCTCGACATTCCCGTTGAGATCCATTCCTGCCGTGAAATTAACTTCTTCCTCTATCCACTCCAATTTCTCCAAGTATCTTTTCCTTCTCACTCATCCACCTCCTCCGAAGCCTGAGCTTCTCCCAGACGCTTTCGAATTCGTTCTCCTTCACCCTGTGCTCCATGTCCTTCCAGATCTTGAGCTGCTTGTAGAAGTACATGTCGAGATCGTCTCTCGCGTAAATCCGAACGTGGTTCTGTATTATGTCGGCCCTGACGTGGTATGGGAGCTCCTCGAACACCCTTATGTCGTACTTTCCACCAAGCTTGGAGAGAACGGCATCGAAAACTCCCTTCTCGGGAGTTACAAGGCACACGTCAACGTCGCTCCTCTTTGTTGCCTCTCCCTTGGCGTGTGAGCCGAAGAGCACGATACCCCGGCACTTTTCAGCGAATCCCGAGAAGTCTCGCCTCAGTTCCTCCAGCAGCCTGTCATCCACCACGAATGAAATTCTGACGAGGACATAATTAAAGGTTCTGCAGACTACCTGCCAGCTATGGCAGGGTACACCTCCTCCCTCGCATGAATAAGATCCTCAATCGTGTCTATCTCCGTCCACGCGAGTCCGGAGGTTGGGGCGTAGTTCACCTCATGCCCCTTGTCGATCATCATCTGAAACGCGTGCTCGTAGAACACCCTCTTTCCATGCACGTCCATGGTCTCCTCCAGCGACTCGACGAGAGCGCTCGCAGATCTCTCGGTCACCTTCGTAATCCCTATGTACTCTCCGTGCGCCCTTGCAGGGTCAATCTTCTTGCTTATCTCGACAACCCTCTCATCCTCGACAACCACCTTCATCTCCTCCTCCCCGAGGTTTTCCCTGAAGTCCACGGATATCGTCAGGTTTTCCTTCTCGCTCTCGTGGATGTTCCTGAATATCCCGGGGTGGAATATTATGTCGGAGTTCAGGATGTAGTATGGCCCGGTGATCTGCTTGGCCGCAAGGTACAGGCTGTAGATGTTGTTTGTCGTCTCGTACCTGTGGTTGTGGACGTACTCGACGTCTATGTCGTCGTAATGCTCTTCAAGGTAGCTCCTGATCTTGTACGCCCTGTAGCCCGTGACGATTACGAATCTCCTGACACCGCTCTCGCGGAGGATTTCTATGGAGTGAGCGATGAGGGGTTTACCGCCAACGTCTATAAGGGCCTTGGGAATTTTTTCGGTGAGCGTTCCGAGTCTTGAGCCCATTCCGGCTGCCAGAATGACTGCCTGCATGGATAAAGGAGAACTGAAATTTATTTAAGTCTTTTCGATAAATTTGTCCGGGAGGTGGTAGAATCAGGTTCGAGTACGTCATAACAAACGTGGTCTACAGGAGGTTCTCGAGGCCCATTGCGAGATTCCTGATGAGGTTCGACGTGCACCCAAACACGATAACGTACTTCGCGTTTGCCCTCGGCCTGATATCTGCATACATCGTGGCAATCGGCAGAATATATGAGGGTGTGCTTCTGCTCTTCATCTCTCAAATCTTCGACTGTGTTGACGGCGATCTTGCGAGGATGGCCGGAAAAACTTCAAGGTACGGGGCGTTCATCGACAGGGTCTTCGACAGGTTTGTTGACGCGGCAATCATCATCGCCATCGTCGCCCTCAACCCTGCAGGCTACTGGCTTGCCGGCTTCTTGGCTCTAACCTTCTCCTTCGGCGTCAGCATCGCGAGGGCAATGGCGGAGGCTGAGGGTGCAGAGTGCAAGGTGGGCATAGCAGGCAGGGACACGAGGATCGCGCTGATAATGATCGGACTGTTGCTCGGCTACTACGTCGAGACCCTCTGGATAATTGCGGTGCTGAGCTTCATCACCACGGTTCACAGGATTGTCCACACGGTCAGGCAGTTCTGAGGTGTGAGCATGGGTCACAGGTTCTCTGGCAGGCCAGAAGAGCTCTGGAGCGAGAGGAGAAGGCAGATCATGCCCACCGACGTGTTCGAGAGGGAGGTGATTTCCAGAGTTAGGGGGAGGAGGGGCACGGCAGTAGACTACGGGGCAGGGAGCGGCTACTTCACGGAGGTTCTGGCGAGGCACTTCAGAAGGGTTTATGCCATAGACGCTGAGTGGAAGATGGTCGAGGCGCTGAGAGCGGAGATGGAAAAGAGGGGAATCGCAAATGTGGGTGCAATCCTGTCAGACAGGCCGGTGGACTTCGACTTTCCGGTGGACTTCATCCTCTTTTCGAACGTTCTGCACGAGGTTGACGAGCCGGAAGAGCTTGTTGAGTGGAGCAGGATTGCGAGGTTCGTATGCGTTATAGACTGGAAAAAAGTCGAGACGGACTTTGGACCTCTACTCGATGAGAGGATAGGCGAGGAGGAGATGAGAGAGCTTCTTGAAAAGCACTTCTCAAGCGTTGTCTCGCTGGATATCTACCCCTACCACTACGTGCTAATATGCCACAATGAGGAGGATGGTCTGGACGAGACCGATTAGGAAGCCGAGGATGGCCCCGGAAATTTCTATGAACCTCATCTCCTTCTTTGCAAAGCGCTTGAAGATTAGCTCCGCCTCCTCCTCGCTGAACTCGGCTATCTTCTTCTCGAGGAACCTCTTGAAGTCCATGTTCTCCACTATCGCGGAGCTGAGCAGGAGCTGAGACCTCTGCACGAGACCGTCTATGTGCTCGGAGATCCTCTCCTTGAAGCCGTACTTCTCGAGAATCGCCCCAATAACCGGGTTCATCAAGAACTTCATGAGCTTGCTTTCCCTCAGTGTCTTGCCGATCGCCTCGTCTATTAGCTCCCTGAAGTCCTCCTTCTTCACGTAGTCCTCTATGAGCTCCACGAACCTGACCGCAAACTCCTCGCTCTTTGCTGGAACAAGGCCCTGAATCCTGAAACCGAGGATATTTATGGGCTTTCTCGGGTGAAAGAGGAGCTTTATGGCGATGACGTTGGTGAGGTACCCAATCAGTGCTCCGAGAATGGGGGGAATCAGATAGATCAGCCACTCCTTCAAGGCACCACCGGAAAAGGGTAAAAAAGAGGGACTTAAAAGATTTGCGGAGCTCTGTACTCTCCAAAGACCTCTCTCAGCGCATCGGTCATCTCGCCCAGCGTCGCCTTAGCCTTCACCGCCTCGAGGATGTACGGCATTAGGTTCTCGTCCGGGTTCTCTGCAGCCTTCTTGAGCCTCTCGAGAGCTTGTTCAACCTTGCTCCTGTCCCTGCTCTCCCTGAACCTCTTGAGCCTCTCTATCTGCTTCCTGACCATCTCCTGATCGATCCTGAGGATCTCGACGTTGAGCTCCTCCTCTATCCTGTACTTGTTGACACCGACCACCACAAGCTCGCCCTCGTCAATAGCCTTCTGCTTCTCGTACGCAGATCTCTGTATCTCCCTCTGGATGTATCCGCTCTCGATCGCCCTTATCACTCCTCCCATCTCGTCGATCTTCTCGATATACTTCATCGCCTCCTCCTCTATCCTGTCGGTGAGCCACTCAACGTAGTACGCTCCGCCAAGCGGGTCTATGACGTCAGCCACACCGCTCTCCTCCGCGATGATCTGCTGCGTCCTGAGGGCGATTCTAACGGCCTTCTCGGTCGGCAGGCTTAGGGCCTCGTCGTAGCTGTTTGTGTGCAGGCTCTGCGTACCACCAAGGACTGCCGCGAGAGCCTGAAGGGTGACCCTGATTATGTTGTTCTCCGGCTGCTGGGCCGTGAGGGTGCAGCCCGCCGTCTGAACGTGGAACCTGAGCATCATGGACCTCGGGTTCTTCGCCCCGAACCTCTCTTTCATTATCCTTGCCCAGAGCCTCCTTGCAGCCCTGAACTTCGCCACCTCCTCAAGGAGGTTGTTCCCTGCGGCGAAGAAGAAGCTGAGTCTCGGAGCGAACTCGTCAACGTTCATCCCCCTGTCGATGACCCTCTGCACGTACTCTATTCCGTCTGCAAGAGTGAAGGCGACCTCCTGAACCGGGGTTGCTCCAGCTTCCTCCATGTGGTAACCTGAAATGCTTATCGAGTTCCACTTGGGGATCTCCTTGGCGCAGAACATGATTATGTCCGTCGCGAGCCTCAGGCTCGGCTCTGGAGGGAAGATGTAGGTTCCCCTCGCGATGTACTCCTTCAGCATGTCGTTCTGCACCGTCCCCCTGAGAACCTTCCTGTCAACCCCCTGCGACTCAGCAACGGCAACATACATGCTCAAGATCTGCGCGGCGGTGGAGTTGATTGTCATTGATGTTGACACCTTGTCGAGTGGGATTCCGTCGAAGAGGATCTGCATGTCCTCTATGGTGTCTATCGCAACTCCGACCTTCCCTACCTCTCCGAGGGCCATGGGGTGATCGGAGTCGTAGCCAATCTGGGTTGGTAGATCGAACGCGACGCTGAGACCGGTCTGTCCCTGCTCGAGCAAGAACTTGTACCTTTTGTTAGTTTCCTCGGCAGTTCCGAAGCCGGCGTACTGCCTCATCGTCCAGAGTCTTCCTCGGTACATTGTTGGATAGACTCCCCTCGTGAACGGGTACACGCCCGGATACCCGAGCTTTGAATCATAATCCACCTGAACGTCCTCGGGAGTGTAGAGCCTGTCAACAACAAAGCCGCTTGCCGTCTTGAACTCCCTCTTCCTTTCGGGAGCCTTCTCAAGCAGGGGCTTTACGTACTTCTCCTCCCACTCTCTCTTGTTCATAAAAACACCTCCTCAAGACACGGAGAACAGAACGTCTCCGGCCTGAACCTTATCACCCTCCTTGACGTAAACCTTAGAAACCACACCGTCCACCGGCGAGGAGATCTCGTTCTCCATCTTCATCGCCTCGAGGATCACGACCGCCTCTCCGGACTTTACGGCCTCGCCCTCCTTCTTGACGATCCTGACGATCGTTCCCGCCATCTCAGCCTTGACCTGCGTTCCGTCACCCTCAACCGCCTTGGGCTTCTCGGCTGGTGAGCCTCCACCTTCGGCCCTTATCCTGATCAGCACGTCTCCAGCCTGAACCTTGTCTCCCTCCCTCACCTCAATGCTCTCCACGATTCCATCAGCTGGAGAGACGACCTCATTCTCCATCTTCATTGCCTCGAGGATCAGAACGGGCTGCCCCTTCTTCACCGCCTCGCCCTCTTTCACGAGGATCCTCACAACGCTGCCGGACATCTCCGCCTTGACCTCTCCACCCTCGGCCTTTCCTGCGGAGACTGGCGCTTCGACCTTTTCCTTGGCCTCTACAGCTCTCCTCTCCTCGAAAAGCTCTATCTCCTCTTCCTTCCCGTTCACAACGACCTTAAATCTGTTGGAGGAAAGCTCCTCCACCTCAACATCGAACCTCTTGCCGTTGACTATGACGGAGTACCTGACCATTCTACCACCCCGGCACCCTCGAGACGATCTTCCAGTAGCTGAGGTCTCTCTTTATCTCGATGGGCTTCTCCGAGTGCTCCTCGAGGTACTTGTGGATCGCCATCACGGCCGCAACAAACTCGTCTGGATTCAGACCCATAATACCACCTCACAGGGGTATGTTCCCGTGCTTCTTCGGTGGGAGCTTCTCCCTCTTCGTCTCGAGAACTCTGAGGGCAGAGATCACCTTGACCCTCGTGAACTTGGGGTCGATAACGTCGTCTATGTATCCCCTCGCCGCCGCCCTGTACGGGTTGGCGAACCTCTCCCTGTACTCCTGTATCTTCTCCTGCCTGACCTTCTCCGGATCGTCAGCCTTGGCAATCTCCTTCCTGAAGACGATCTCCGCCGCTCCTTCCGGCCCCATCACGGCTATCTCTGCCGTTGGGTAGGCGTAGACCACGTCAGCGCCAAGGTGCTTGCTCCCCATGGCGAGGTAAGCTCCTCCGTAGGCCTTCCTCAGGATTATCGTGACGAGCGGAACTGTGGCCTCGCTGTAAGCGTACAGAACCTTGGCCCCGTGCCTTATGATCCCTCCATACTCCTGCTGCACTCCCGGCAGGTAGCCGGGCACGTCAACGAATGTCAGGACGGGGATGTTGAACGCGTCGCAGAACCTGACGAACCTCGCAATCTTATCGCTGCTGTTCACGTCAAGCGTTCCGGCATAGAACTTGGGGTTGTTTGCCACTATTCCCACTGTCCTCCCATCCATCCTCGCGAAGCCGACAACGGCGTTGGGTGCGAAGTACTCGTGTATCTCGAAGAAATCTCCATTGTCGACAACCGCTCTTATCACATCCCTGACATCGTAGGGCTTGTTGGGGTCGTCCGGGATGATGTCGTAGATCTCGGGCGTCGTCCTCGCCGGGTTATCGCCAGTATCAACCTGCGGGGGATCCTCAAGGTTGTTCAGCGGTAAAAAGCTGATGAGCTTTCTTACAAGCCTCATCGCAGACTCATCATCCTCAGCGACAAGGTGGGCGTTTCCGCTCTTCATCGCGTGAGCTTCCCAGCCTCCAAGCTCCTGAGGAGTGACTTCCTCACCCGTCACGGTCTTTATGACGTTCGGCCCGGTTATGAACATGTAGCAGCCCTTGTTCTTGGTCATCACTATGAAATCTCCAATGGCCGGGCTGTAGACCGCTCCACCGGCACACGGGCCGAGAATGACGCTGATCTGCGGTATAACACCGCTTGCGAGCGTGTTCCTGTAGAAGATGTCTCCATAGCCCTTCAGCGCGTCAACACCCTCCTGAATCCTCGCACCACCGGAGTCGTTAAGCCCGATCACCGGGATTCCGACCTTCATTGCAAAGTCGAGGAGGTAGGCGATCTTGTAGCCGTGCATCTCTCCGAGGCTGCCGCCCATCACCGTGAAATCCTGAGCAAAAACCGCGATCGGTCTCCCGTCTATGGTTCCGTAGCCGGTAACAACACCATCGGCCGGAAGCTCGACCTTGTCGAGGCCAAAGTCCGTGTTCCTCTTCTCAACAAACGGGTTTATCTCGACGAAGCTTCCGGGGTCGAGGAGGAGCTCGATCCTCTCTCTCGCAGTCAGCTTTCCCGCATCGTGCTGCTTCTTTATCCTCTCCTCCCCGCCCATCTGCTTTATCTTCTCCTTCCTCCTGTAGAGTTCGTCGAGAAGCTCCTTCCTCAAGGCTATCCCTCCACGAACTCCAGCAGAACACCCTTGGTGCTCTTGGGGTGGATGAAGGCCACCTTCTTTCCACCCGCACCGATCCTCGGCTTCTCGTCAATCAGCTGAAGGCCATTCTTCTTGGCATTCTCAAGAGCCTCCTCAATGTTCTCCACGTTCACGGCAATGTGGTGTATCCCCTCTCCCCTCTTCTCAATGAACTTGGCGATCGCGCTTTCAGGTGATGTTGCTTCAAGGAGCTCGATCTTGCTCTCGCCAACGGGCAGCATTGCCACCTTCACCTTCTGCTCCTCTACCTCCTCGATCTCCTTAACCTCAAATCCGAGCTTCTTGTAGAGCTCAACGGCCTCATCCAGGCTCTTAACCGCTATACCAATATGATCGATCTTCTTCATCATGCTACCACCTTCTCACCGACGCTATTCTTTATGAAATCGATAATCTCGTACATGGGCGTTCCGGGGACGAAAACCTCAGCCACGCCCATCTCCTTCAGCTTGGGAATGTCCTCGGGCGGAATTATCCCACCCACGATGACTATCAGATCTCTGTTGGGCTCGAGCCCCCTCTTTCTGAGCTCGTCCATGATCAGCGGGACGAGTTCGAGGTGAGCACCGCTCAGAATGCTCAGACCAACGACATCCACGTCCTCCTGCAGGGCGGTTTCGGCGATTTCGGCAGGTGTCCTCCTTATGCCCGTGTATATCACCTCAAAACCCGCGTCCCTCAGCGCCCTCGCAATAACCTTTGCACCGCGATCGTGACCGTCCAAACCCGGTTTCGCGACAAGAACTCTGATTTTCTTCTCCATGGGCAACCCTCCCCCTTATTTTCAACGAAAAATCAGGATTTTTGTCTTAAATACCTTTCGAAAATTCACGAGGTTGTGAACTATGCCCTCTCCCAAACACCCACCCCCACCTTCGCTTCATGTGGAAATCGCGAACCTCCTGAAACTGGGGTCGTAAGAGGAGAAAGGAAAGAACAGAGTCACATGACATTTCGGAAGTGGAAAATTTCTGTTGTGCATGCTCCTTCCAGCCAAGTCCCCAAATTTTAAAAATGTGTTCGTAAGGAGTATGAGCGATGTCTCTCACTGCCACACCCGTGCTGGACGGCAGCAGGATAAGGAGCGTGGACGTTGAGCTCAGGTACCCCTCCCGTCAGGAGGGGCTGACGTTCTTCGAGGGAGTGGAGAGCAGGCCCGAGAGTCTATTGCCCAAGGACGTGAGGTCTCTGTTCTATGCAGTCTCCTTCAGATCTGACAGGGTTGTGCTCTCGAAAGACGTGCTCGGCTCAAAGCCCCTCTACTACAACTCAGACCTCCAGATATCGTCCTTCAAAAGGTTCGTTCCCAACCACCGGGAGGTTCTGCCGGGAGAGTATGTGGAGGTAGGCTACGATGGGGAGATAATAAGGCAGGAGATATTCAGCGTCGATGACGTCTTTGAGAGGATGGAGTTCGACGAGAAAGAGGCGGAGGAGAGGATAGTCTCGTCTCTCGAGAAGGTTCGGGTTAAAAACGCCTGCATAAGCTTCTCCGGTGGCGTGGACTCCTCATTCCTCACACACTTCTACGACGTTCCGCTGATCAGTGTCACCGCCTCGAAGGCGGAGGAGGAGAGGATAAGAGAGACTGCAAGACTCCTCGGCAGGGAGGTCGAGATTCTTAGGTTCGATGAGGAAGTGGTCAGAAAGGTCCTCGTGGACGTTGTGAGGGCTATAGAGAACACCAACCCCCTTCAGGTGTCCATCGCGGTTCCGATATACCTCGCGATGAGTCATGCGAAGAGGATGGGCTTTGACGAGATAATATTCGGCCAGGGTGCAGACGAGCTCTTCGGAGGGTACAAGAGGTACGAGAACATGATCGGAAAGAATCTGGAGAGGGCGATAGAAGAGGACGTGAGAAATCTGGGTGTGAACAACCTCGTAAGGGATCACAAGCTGTCTTACGTGAACGAGATCAGGCTCATAGCACCTTACCTCCACTTCGACGTGATCGAGACCGCGCTCTCGATCCCGCCGAGCCTCAAGGTCTACAGGGGTGAGGGAGGAGTTGTGAGGAAGTACTTCCTCAGGGAGGTGGCGAGCAGGTACATCCCGAGGGAAGTTGCTTACAGGGGGAAGAAGGCGATCCAGTACTCCACAAACACGTACAAGATTCTCGAGAGGATTGCCAAGAGCTCAGGGGAGAGCCTTCAGGACTTTCTGAAGGGGTTGAGATGGAGGTAAGACTGAGGTGCACCGAGATCGGCTGCTGTGAGTGCTGCAAGGACACCGAGATGCAGCTGAGCGAGAGGGACATCAGGAGAATAGAAAAGCTTGGCTACAGCAGAGAGGACTTCAGCGTGGAGGCGGATGGGATCAGGGTTCTCAGGAATGTGGACGGGTCGTGCTACTTTCTGAAGGACTGCAAGTGCGAGATTTACGAGCACAGGCCGTTGGGCTGCAGACTTTACCCGGTCGTCTACGACGTTGAGACGAGAAGGGCGACAGTCCACGACTTCTGCCCGATTGGAAACGAGATACCAAGGTTCAAAATAAAAAAGGTTGAGAGGCTCTTGCTCAAACACATCTCGGACATCTACGGCTTTCTTCCTTAGAGTCCGAGCTTCTTCCTCTTCTCGATGATGACCTGCTCCAGCTTCTCAGCCGCCTTAACCGGATCCTCCTCGACCATCACCTTACCGCCCGTGAGCTCCTCCACGTCCTCGGTGAAGAGCCTGACCGCATCCTCGCTGCCGGTTATCGGCGGTATCGGAGAGACGTGCACGGTCAGGCCGTAGGCAACTGCGAATATCGCGTCGATTGTGGCCTTCTGCTCCATGTACTCCGGAGCCGTTGCAACTACCGGCAAATCGGGAATGTCAACTCCAAGAGCCTCGGCAATCACCTTGAGCAGGTACGCTGCTCTTCCAGTGTCGGTGCAGGTTCCGAAGCTCAGCACAGGCGGAATTCCGAGGGCCTTGCAGACCTGCTTCAGGTTCTCTCCCGCAAGGTCAACTGCCTCCATGCTCGTCAAGCCAGCCTGCTGCATCGCCGCGTTTCCGCAACCCATCGAGAGGACGAGTATGTCCCTCTTGATCAGCTCCTTGGCTATTGTGACCGAGTGCGTGTCGTGCGGGCCGTTCTTGAGGGTGGTGCAGCTGACGAGCGCTGCGATTCCCTTGATGCTGCCGCTCTTCAGCGCGTCGAACAGCACGTTCAGGTCGTTGTTCAGGGCCTTTAGGATCGCTTCGGGTGAGAAGCCGACGGTGATCTTCTTCTTGTTCTCGACCCTTATCGGCTCGACGTTCTTCTTCCTCTCCTTGAAGTTCTCTATGGCCATGTTAATGAGTTTCATCGCGATCTCCTCTGCCTTCTCCGGCTCGTAGTCGAGTCCCTCGTTGATTCCCCTTAACCTGACGAGCTTGCTGACAGGCACGATCTTGACACCGTACTTCTGGTAGAGTGGGAGGCTCGGGAGGGTGCAGTTCATGTCAGCAGCAAAGATGTCGATCCCTCCCATCGCCAGCACGTACTCCTGAACTATCCAGTTGCCTACAAGTCCTACAAAGACAGGGCTCGAGACCCTCTGGAGGATCTCCTGTCCTGTCTCGATGAACCCGACGATTCTGAGGCCCTTGGCTCCGGCCTGCCTTGCCCTCTCCTGAATGTCCTCCCTCTCGGCCAGCTTTATGAGGGCCATGCCGACGAAGGGCTCGTGGCCGTTGACTGCTATGTTCACGTACTCAGGATCAACAACGCCGAAGTCTGCATAGGCCTCATGGGGCATCGGTGTGCCGAACAGGATGTCCTGAATCGTCTCTATGACGAGCTGCGCGCCGAGGCAGGTTACGATCCCCATCCTCATGCTCTTCATCGCAAGGGACACGTAGTTGGAGTCAACGTTCGTCATCGACGAGCTGCCGACTGTCAGAAGCTCCTGGAACACTCCGTTGGGTATCAGGCCGAGCTTCTCCCATACCTCCCTCCTCTTCTCCGGAGTGAAGGCAAGCACTATCTTGCTGGGCTCGTGTGAGCTCAGGTCGGCTATAACGAAGTCCGCCACCTTTATCGCGAGCTCCTTCACGTCCTCGCCTTCAATTCCGAGCTGCTGAGCGAACCACTTCAGCTTCTCAACATCCTTTATCTCGTATGGAGTCTTGCCCTCGGCCGTCGCCTTGAGTGTTTTCGCGGCCTCAATCGCGTGATAGGTGTACGCCTCCGTTCCAAGCATGTTCAGGTGGACGAAGTTCCTCGTGACCATTCCAGCCGCATCAATCCCACAGGCTCCGTACTCCTTGCCCGGGCCAATTCTGCACGGCCCCATGCTGCAGAGCTGACAGCTCAGACCCTGTGTGCAGTAGGGGCACCTTCCCTTCTCCTGCGCGTTGAACCTGTCTATGACGTTCGAAACGCCCTGTCCAGAAACGATCTCGTACATCCTCTGCACGCTTTCGTGCTGGCTAACCTTTCCTTCCAGTTTCATGTTCCTGACGAGAATGGCAGTTCATATCATGGTTTTCCCTAAAAGATTAGGTCACCAAAAATATAGATTATACATGATAAATAATTAAAAGCAGCGAAAGTGAGTAGGCGAGAACGCAGAAGAGCAGATAGAGGCCAAGGGTCTTTAGCCTCATTTTCACGAGGAATGGAAGGATCAGCAGGGAGGTCATCACCACCATCACCTTAGCGGTCAGAAAGGATATGAGCGCATACTGGACTATGCCCACAACCCCGGTTCTGCGGTCGGAGTATATGAAGGAGTCGGCCAGCAGCACCCCCGCAAATGAGAAGGAGACGAAGAGCAGAAACGCGACCTCGCTGGAGATGTACGAGGCGGGGATGGTAGTCAGCAGGGAGGAGAATATCACGTACTTCCTGAAGTCTTTCCTGAACGCGACTGACAGCAGGAGCGGTATGGAGTATAGGAAGATCACGGGATTTTGCAAGGCGGTGAAGGATATGAGCGCGGATGCAACTGACAGAACCAGATAGTCCCACCTGTCGGCCTTGCCCTTGAAGATGACGTTGTGCCCCGCAGCCACGGCAAAGAAGACAGAAAGCGATGCGAGGAACTCGAGCGGGGACAGCTCCGGAAGGGACAGCACCATAGCGGCAAGCCATATCGAGGTGGCACCGTGCATCTTGGGAATTATGCTCCTGAAATCCATGGAAAAAGTGTGGTGGCTGAAAATATAATAAAATACCCAAATATCTTAGGGTTCAGACCGAGTAGTAGCACCTCTTGGGGCTGGTTATCTTGCCCTCCTTCTTCAGCTTTGATATGATCTTCGAGACCTCCTTGCTGTCCATTCCCGCGAGCTCGGCTATCTCCTTTGTCTTCAGAGGCTTTCCGGCATTTTTAAGAACCTCTATAATTTTCTCCTCAGACATATCAATCACCGAATTTGAATATTTCATTTCGGAATTTAAACTTTTCTTTTCAAAAGGCAAACTTGCCAGAATATCATGTCACCCATCACAGAAGTCGTGCGAAAAAGAGAGGTTGTTGCCCGCTCTGTGGAATCCCCATCACCGCTCAGGGGACGCATGGCCGGCGGGCACACAAATTTGGCCGGTAAAATATATAATCCTTTCCTCAAAACCCTCTCCTGCCGATGGAGGAGAGGAAGGAGAGTCAAGGGTGTACCGGCAGGAACGTGTTCCTGCTCGGGATCGTGAGCTTCCTGAACGACATGAGCAGCGAGATTATCCTGCCGATACTGCCCTTCTTTCTCAGAGGGTTCGGTGCCGGTTACACGGGAATTGGAATTGTCGGAGGGATACTGGACGGATTTGGAAACCTCGTGAAGGTCGTTTCTGGCTATATTTCCGACAGGGTGGGGAACAGGAAGCACATAGTCTTCTCAGGCTACCTGCTCTCCCAGATCTCGAAGCTCGCCCTCTCGTTCTCGAACTCAACCGCACTCGCCGGGCTGTTCGTGACTCTCGACAGGGTGGGGAAGGGAATAAGGACTTCTCCGAGGGATGCTCTTCTCGCCGAGTCAGGAATGAAGAGCGGCAAGGCATTCGGGTTCCACAGGATGATGGACACCCTTGGAGCTGTCCTCGGCACCTCGCTCGCCCTGTACCTCGTTTACTCTGGCGTGAACTACAGCAGCGCGATACTGTTTGCAGCAGTTATAGGGTTTTTCGCCGTCGTGCCATTAGTGTTCGTCAGAGAGACCGCGGTGCCGGTTAAGAGGCCTGAGATCTCGTTCAGGCTGAAGAAGTTTGCTGTGTTCTCGTTCTTTGTTGGACTTGCGAACATCAGCTACATGTTCTTCATGCTCAGGGCCGAAAGTCTTGGAGTGGAAGAGGCCATAGGCCTCTACCTCCTCTTCAACGTTGTTTATGCTCTCTGCTCGTACCCGTTCGGGGTTTTTGCGGAGAGGGTGGGGAAGACCAGAAGCCTGTCCCTCGGGTACCTTTTCATGACCGCCGCGTCCCTCTCGATGTTTGCCGGCGAAAGCCTTCCCCTGCTCCTCGCGGGCTTCGTGTTATACGGGCTGTACATGTCAGTCGTCGAGGCGCAGCAGAGGGCACTCGCATCTGACCTCAGCATCTCATACGGGTTCGGGATGGGCACATACCATTTCGTCTTCGGCGTCTCGACAATAGTGGGGAACACGATAGCCGGAATGATCGCGGACATTTCCCTCAACCTCGTATTCGCGTACTCCGCGATCCTCTCGTTCACCGCTGCAGTGCTCTACGCGACCATCAAGTTTTAAATATTGAGCCGCCCTCCATGGGGGCATGAGGTACAAGGTCGCAATTCTCGGCGCTACGGGGATGGTGGGGCAGAAGTTCATCCAGCTCCTCGATAACCACCCGTGGTTTGACGTGTCTGCAGTCATCGCGAGCGAGAGAAGGGTCGGGAAGATATACGGAGAGGAGGTAGACTGGATAGTCTCGCGGGACGTTCCCAAGAGCGTGAGAGACCTTGAAATGCTCCCCATGGATCCGAAGAAGGTTGATGCGGACATCGTCTTCTCCGCCCTTCCATCTGACGTTGCGAGGGAGGTTGAGGCCAAGTTCGCTGCTGAAGGGTTCGTGGTCGCAAGCAACGCCTCGGCCTTCAGAATGGAGCCCGACGTCCCCCTCGTGATTCCCGAGGTCAATCCCGACCACCTCGGGCTCATCGAGGTGCAGAAGAGGAACAGGGGGTGGGACGGGTTCATAGTAACAAACCCCAACTGCACCACGATCGTTCTCGTAATCACACTCAAGCCGCTCATGGAGCTTGGCCTTAAAGAGGTGAACGTCGCGACGATGCAGGCCCTGAGTGGAGCGGGATATCCTGGGGTGCCGTCTTTAGCAATAACGGACAACATCCTGCCGTTCATAAAGGGAGAGGAGGACAAGGTCGAGAGCGAACCCCTCAAGCTGCTCGGGAGGTTTGAGGGAAGCGAGATAAGGTTCGCCAGCCTGAGAGTGTCGGCCTCATGCCACAGGGTTCCCGTGATTGATGGACACACAGAGGCGGTTTTTGCAAGATTCGACAGGGATGTCAGCGTAGATGATGTCATCGAGGCGTTCAAATCCCTGAAGCCCATAGAGGGTCTTCCGACGTCACCTGAAGAGGTCATCGTTGTTAGAGAGGAGCAGGACAGGCCGCAGCCAAGGCTTGACAGGGATGCAGGAAACGGGATGAGCGTTGTGGTTGGCAGAGTCAGGAAGGACGGGGAGAATGGAGTGAAGTACATTGCAATGGGTCACAACACGGTCAGGGGGGCTGCAGGAGCCAGCATACTCAACGCTGAGCTGATGGCCAAGGAAAAGTTAATATAGTGGTTGGTTTTGGGAGTTAAAAAACAAGGAGGTAGATAGAAATGGCAGAAAATGCTGTGTTTGTCGGAAACAAGCCGGTAATGAACTACGTTCTGGCCGTGCTGACGCAGTTCAACAGCGGCGTTAAGGAGGTCGCCGTAAAGGCAAGGGGCAGGGCAATAAGCAGGGCTGTCGACGTGGCAGAGATCGTCAGGAAGAGGTTCCTCCCGGATGTGGAGGTTAAGGACATCAAGATCTCCACCGAGAAGGTAGAGAGCGAGCAGGGAGAGGCGAACGTCTCCGCTATTGAGATAATTCTCGCTAAGAAGGAGTAACCCTTTTATTTTATTTTGTTCCCATTCTGGAGGAATTTTAGGGCTTTCCGGCCTCCATTCCGCATGTCATTTCAAAATCTTTTTAAAGCAGCCTGATAAAAGGCTGAGCGATGATTGACGGTTATCCGACACTTGATGACGTGAGCTTTTCCGGAAAGAGGGTTCTGATGAGGATAGACATCAACGCGCCCATAGTGGAGTCAGAGATTCTGGACACCACGAGGTTCAGGAGCCACGTGCCCACAATCGAGGAGCTCGAGGACTGCAGGCTCGTTCTTCTCGCCCACCAGTCGAGACCAGGTAAGAAGGACTTCACGAGCCTGAGCAAGCACGCTGAGGTGCTGTCAAGGCTGCTGGACAGGGATGTCGAGTATGTGGACGAGCTGTTCTCCTCGTGCGCGATAAGGAAGATCGAGGAGATGGAGGAGGGAGATATAATACTCCTCGAAAACGTCCGCTTCTACTCTGAAGAAGAGCTGAAGAAGAGCCCGGAGGAGCATGCGAGATCCCACATGGTCTCCAAGCTGTCGAGGCACTTCGACCTCTACGTCAACGACGCATTCTCAGCATCCCACCGAGCTCACGCAAGCCTCGTCGGATTTCCGGTTGTTCTGCCGGCGGTGGTGGGCAGGCTCGTGGAGAAGGAGATCACGGCCCTGAGCACGGCCCTCAGAAGTGACGGGAGGAAAGCCTTCGTTCTGGGAGGGGCGAAGATAAGCGACTCCGTCAAGGTGATGAAAAACGTTCTGGAGAACGGAATCGCGGAAAAAGTATACCTGACAGGAGTTGTGGCCAACTACTTCCTCATGCTCTCGGGTGTGAAGCTCGGAGAGAAGAACGAAAAGGTGGTTGAGGACAACAAGGAGGGCCTCAGCGATGAGGAGATGAGGGAGCTTCTGGAGAGGTACAGGGACAGAATCGTGCTCCCGGTTGACTTTGGCGTGGAGAGCGAGGAGGGGAGAGTTGACCTGAGCATAGAGGAGTTCGAGAGGCTTGACGAGAAGCCACCGATAAAGGACATAGGGAGGGAGACGGTCAGGATGTTCTCCCACGAGATCGAGCAGTATGACGTGGCCGTGATAAACGGCCCGGCCGGTGTCTTCGAGGAGGAGGAGTTTGCCTACGGAACCTTCGAGATCCTCAAAGCAGTTTCGAGGGCTGGGTTCTCGGTGGTCGGAGGGGGGCACATCTCCTCGGCCGCAAGGCTTGCAGGTCTGGACGAGAGGATGGATCACATATCAACAGGCGGTGGGGCGAGCATAAGGTTCCTGAGCGGGGAGAAGCTGCCGGCGCTTGAGGTGATAAAGAAGTACTGGAGGGAGAAGTGGAGTCACTTCCACCTCCTGTAGTCCACACTCATCCCGAGAACCTCGGCAACCCTGAACGCGAAGTGATCGACAATATCCTCAATTTTTTCCGGGTGGATGTAGAACGCTGGCACGGGGGGCATGACTATCGCTCCCGCCTGGCTGACACGAAGCATCGCCCTGATGTGGTTGATGTGCAGCGGGGTCTCCCTGACCGCCAGCACGAGCCTCCTTCTCTCCTTCAGGGTGACGTCCGCAGCCCTGACAATCAGGTTGTCCGCTATCCCGTAGGCTATTGAGGACAGAGTCTTTACGCTGCACGGAACCACCGCCATTCCGTCGTGCCTGAACGTTCCGCTCGCAAGTCCTGCGGAGATGTCGTTCTCGGAATAAACCCTGTATGCATGGCCCTCAAGATCCTCCACGCTCTTGCCAAGCTCGTGCTCCATCGTTATTTCGGCCGCCTTCGAGACCACAAGATGCACTTCAGCCCCGTTCTCGCTCAAAATCTCGAGCAGCCTGACTCCGAAAATCTGTCCCGACGCGCCGGTCATCGCAAGCACATACCTCATATGCCCAGCCTCGCCAGCTCCCTTGCGTGAGCCTTCATTATGTCGCTGCGCGTTATTATGCCAACCAGCCTCCCCTCCTCCACCACGGGAAGTCTGCCTATGTCATTCTTTATTAAAATTTTCAGCGCATTCTCCAAGTTCTCGTCCGGAGTTACCGAGATCACGCTGCGGTTCATGACGTCCTCCACTTTGAGCTCGCTCCTCTTCTCATCAGGAATCCGCGTGATGTCGCTCAGGGTGATTATTCCGACAAGCCTGCCGTCTTCGGTTACGGGGAAGCCGAGGTGCCCCGTCTTCTGAATGAGGTAGAGCACGTCCTCGAGCGAGTTGTTCGGGCTGACAGTTATCACCTCCTCCGCCTTTGTCATCGCGTCCCTTACCGTGAGTCCCTCGAGGATGTCCTTGACGAGTTCCCTTCTGTGGGCCGGGCTGTCAGCCCTCGTCTCTACCTGCTCGCGGTATATGCTCACATCACCAGAGAGGATGTAAGATATGGCCGAGGCTGTCATTATCGCCGGAAGGAGCTGGTACCCGCCGCTCATCTCGAGAACCATGATTATGCTCGTGATTGGAGTCTTGGCAACGGCGGAGATGAACGCGCCCATGCCGACAATCACGAACGCGCTTGGAACCACAGAGTGGCCGGGGAAGAGCACGCCCGCGAGGTGGCCTATCAGGGCGCCAACCATGCTTCCGATGACGATGGATGGTGCGAAGACACCACCACTACCACCGCTCGCAACGGTAAACGAGGTAGCCAGAATCTTACCTACTATTATCAGCAGTATTACCTCGAGAGCGAGCTTGTTGTTGAGGGCGAGCTGCACGAACCCGTACCCCATGCCGAGAGTCTGGGGAGCTGCAATCGCGATTATCCCGGTTATAAGCCCACCAATCGTGGGCTTCAGCCAGTTCTTGATCCTGAACTTCTTGAACGTGTCGTGGACGAAGTAAAACGTCTTGACGTACACAACCGCAACAACAGCACACGCAACTCCTGTTATCGCGAACAGGATCACGTCCCCAAAACCCGTTATCCTGACGTCAGGGGTCCTGAAGATGCTTCCCGGCATCTCGTGGTGGAACTGAAAGAGGTACGCGGTGAGGACGAGGTAGGAGATTATGGAGGAGATGAACGCGTATATCAGCCCCTCCGTCTCGGTGTCCCTCCTGTAGAGAACCTCAACCGCAAACAGCGCACCGCCGAGGGGGGATCTGAATATTCCGCCAATTCCCCCGGCGATTCCTGAGACGAGGAGGAGCCTTCTCTCCCTGTCCGTCAGGTTGAGGACCTGCGCAATTGCCGAGCCGAATCCGGCACCTATCTGGGCCACCGGGCCCTCTCTGCCCGCACTCCCACCGCTGCCGATTGTGAAGGCCGTGGCGATCGCCTTGACGATCGGTACCCTCGGTCTGATTATTCCCTTCTCCCTGTGGAACGCCCTTATGACCGCATCGGTTCCATGCCCCTCCGCCTCAGGAGCGAAGCTGTAAACTATCAGACCGCTGATCAGCCCGCCCACAGCTGGAAGGATGAAGTAAGGAACCGACGGCAGAGGTAACTCGAAGGAGAAGATCTTCACCTCCCCATAGGCGCTCGGGAGATAGAGATTGCCGAGATTTTCGAGAAAGAACGTGTTGGCGAGGTCTATGAGAGTGTAGAGTAGTATTGCACCGAGTCCCGAAACCAATCCCGTTAGTATAACGAGCATCAAGAAGTAACTCTTGGAATAAAGACCATCCACAGAATGGCGTCAGGCTCTGGATTTATAATCTTTCTTATATTTTACTTCAGGGGAAGATACAGATCGTACTCATACTCGGGGTTCACGACAATGAAGCCGAGCTTTCTGTAAACGTGCAGTGCCCTCTCGTTGCTCCTCTCGGTCACGAGCATTATGCCCTCAAAACCAGCTTTTCTCGCATACTCGATCATGTGCCTCAGCAGGGCCTGACCTATGCCCCTGTCCTGAAAGTCCTGATGGACGAAGATTGAGAGATCGACCCTCTTCCAGTCCTCGGTGGGGACTATGGAGCAGTGCCCAACAATCCTTCCGTCTATCTCCGCAACAAGAGCGAAGCCCCTCTCAGCCAGATAGTCGACCCAGTGCTCTATTGCTATCCTTGTGGACGGGGGCAGCCCGAGGCACCTGTTGTCCGGGCTGAAGGTCTCGTACATGTGGACGAGCTTCTCTCTATCCTTTTCGTGCTCGTACTTCCTGATCACCACTCTGTCTCCCTTACGGTCGGTGAACGTGACGGGTTCGAACTCCGGGAACTCCCTTTTCACCGTGCTCTCTGCGCTCATCATTCCGGAAAACTTTGGGGTGGAAAGTATTTATTATTTACTGGAAATTATTAATAGTGTTATTGCATTTCGACCTTTAAAACAGTTTCTCAGATGAAGCCCCTCTCTCTCAAAAACCCAAAGGCGATGTCCACAACATCCACAATAACGTCCTTCACGGGCCTGTTCACCCTCAGCATTATGAGGGCGTTGGTGTCGAGTGGAGGGGCGACTGCCATCTCAACACCCTCTATGCCCGCATCTCTCACGGCCTTGGCCACCTCACCCTTCGCAATAACCACATCTCCCTTTCTCATGAGGTAGCCCGCGTGCTCAACCCCCTCCATCTCCATAAACACCACGACCGTCTCGTAGTCCTTAGCCCTCTCGAGAGTCTGCCATTTGACGATTCTTCCACTGTACGTGAAGGTGACGTTGTCGTCTCTTCCATCCATGTCCCTGAAAAGCCCATAGCGTGTTAAAACCGTTTTGAACAGGGGAAAAAGATAAATCTTAAATACTCGTTTTTGATGATAAATAATGGTGATTTCATGCCGGAGAAGATGAGGGTGATACTGTGCGGGTATGACCCCATGCTCGTCAGGGGGTATGTGAGGGCAAAGAACGAGGAGGCTCTCTGGTTCTACCTGCCCAAGGAGCTCTACGAGGACTACGGGATAAAGCCCGGAGCCAAGGTGAAGGGCAGGGTGGAGAAGATCTACGCAGGCTCAACCGGAGAGGTTGTTGCAGAACCGAACGAGGAGTTCGAGTGGGAGACGTCAAGGTTCACCGGAATGGCTGTCGTGGTCGACCACGACTTCATAGCAAGGTACAAGCTGACCGCATGGCACTTCCTTGAGCTGACCATAGAGAAGGTGGTTCAGGACGGCAAGGAGATAGAGGTCTATCCGGGCGAGGTGAAGGAGAGGAGGGTGTGGCCGGAGGACAGGCTGAAGCTCTCCTACACGCTGCCATACGCGGAGTAGCATGTACGCGTTTGAGGAGGAGTACGGCTGGAGCGAGGTTGAGAGACTTCCCGGACTCCTCTTTCTCGAGGGCTTCGAGAACTCGTCGAACATATACTTTTTTGACTTCGACGAGGCGTTTTTGGTCGACACAGGCAACGACTACACCGCGTTTCTCGAGCTGAGCGAGATATCGGACATCTCGAGGATCTCAGGAATATTCCTCACGCACGCCCACAACGACCACACTCTCGGGCTGTTCGAGCTCGCGAGGGCTTACAGGGAGTTTGATGGCGTGACAGTATACCTGCACGCCTCAATGGCTGACGCGCTGCAGAAGAGGATCGAGAGATGGGGCAGAGATATAAAGGTCGTGCCGCTCGGGGGAGGTGAGGTCGTCAAGGCTGGAGACTACGAGTTCAGAGTCCTCGACACCCCCGGGCACACGCTCGACTCCCTCTCGCTCTACTCTGAGGAGCATGAGGTCATATTCTCCGGTGACGCGGTAATAACCAGCCCTGTGATCGACGAAAATCTGGGAGGGAGCATCAGGAACTACCTGATGACGCTGCGATACCTGCGGATGCTCAGCATACAGGCAATCTTCCCGGGACACGGCTACTATGCCGAGGGAGACGTCTGCAGGCTGATACTTGACAAGGCGTATCTGAACGCGATTTCCGAGCTCCCCCCCGACAAGCCCCTCACCGAGGCTGCCAGAACCGCCCTCAGGATGGGGCTTGTCGACGAGGCGGAATTTGCGCTTAGAGCGCATCTGGAGATCGACGATCCCGACGACAGGGACGCCATCATAGGGCTTGCGTCAATCCTCGCGGACAAGGGCAGGTTCGAGGAGGTAAGGGGGGTGCTGGAGGACCTGCTGTTTGAGAATAACGCTGATGCCCTATACATTGCCGGGATGGCGGCTATGAAGGCCGGAAGATTCAGCGACGCCGCCGAGTATTTCTCGAGACTTAACAGGGTTAGGCCATCGAGGCAGTCGAGGATTCTCTACGCAACCGCCCTCTACGAGTCCGGGAAGGTAGAAGAGGCGATGAAAATTGAAGAGTTCAGGAGTATTTACGCGAAATTTACGCAAAAGTAAACCAAAATCGTTAAATTTTAATATTCAATTTGTCATCAAAAATAGTGGAAATTAGGGAAATTCGGACTGGAGGTGCCTGAATGGGTGAGGAGAAGTATGAAGAAAAGTATATTGAACTGGAAATCAATGACGTAGAGGATACGCTTCTGCCAAGACCTTGGCCAGTCACCGAGCCGAGGAAGAGGGAGGAGCTGTACGCTCCGTGGGTGAAGGATCCGAGAGACCCGGACGGAAGCTACGGCAAGTTCGTTGAGGAGAACATAAGCTACACCCGGGCTCAGGGTAAGCCCTGGGCTCTCGACGGCCTGATAGTCCTCGACTGCACTGTGATGGGGCTCGCTGGAGCTACTGCTGCAAGCTACCTCGGTGAGCTCGGCGCGACCGTGATAAAGGTCGAGCCGATAACCGGCGATCCTCAGAGGTACTGGTACCCGTTTGGAAGAGAGGAGTATGCTTTCGAGGACATATATACTGGGGAGAAGGTTAGCCCCACATTCCTGCACGAACACAGGAACGAGTACTCGATAACCCTCAACCTCGAAACCGAGAAGGGGAGGGAGCTTTTCAAGAAGCTTGCTGTCCATGCGGACATCGTGCTTGAGAACTACCCGCCCGGAACCTTTGACGAGTGGGAGATCGGATACAGGCAGCTCAGCAAGATAAATCCGAGGATCATCTACGCCTGGTTCGGTCAGATCGGCCAGTGGGGGCCGATGAAGGACAGGACATCCAAGTACGGTCAGTGGATGCTCGACCCCGTGGGGCTCTCGATGAGCGAGTACGTCCATTCTACAGGCTTCCCGGCAGACCTCTTGCCGAGAGAGCACGGAGGTAACCCCACCAGATCCGGAGAGTGGGTTGGAGACATAACCGCAGGAGTCTGGGGCACCGTTGCCATTCTCGCCGCGCTCTACTACAGGGAGAACGTGAGCGGAAGGGGGCAGTTCATTGAGGTGACGTCAGCTGAGGCGTACATGGACGTTCTGGACTTCAACATAAGCTGGTACGCCTACGACGGAAGCATAAAGGCCAGGATTGGAGCGTGGGATCCCAACCTCAACCAGTACGCGTGGAACCCGTGTAAGGACGGTTACATGATGATAGGCGGGCAGTCTGATAGGCTCTGGTACAGAATCCTGCAGGTCATAGCTCAGGAAGATCCCGAGGGAGCGAGGCTCATAGCTGAGGATCCGTTCCTCAAGGAGATGGCCGCCCGTAACGCTCTCGAGGGGCTGATCAAGACGTACACAGTGACAGCTCACTGGCTGGTCAACAACACGAGGGCCGAGGCCGAGCAGAAGATGAACGCGAGAGAGGTTGCTGCCGCACCGGTTCTCATGATCGATGAGGTTGCCGAGTACGAGCACTTCGTCTACAGAGGACACGTGATCGAGATGTTCGACGAGCACTACGGCAGAGTGCTTATCGCCAACTCCCCGCTCGCACACCAGCACAGGACTCCTGCAAGGGTCAAGTGGGTCGGCAGGCCGCTCGGGCTTGACAACGGAGAGATCTTCGCCAGATACCTCGGCATTGGGCCTGAGGAGATGAAGAAGCTCGCGAGAGAGGGAGTTACCACGTGGTATAGGGAGTGAGGTGGTAGTGATGGACAAGAAGGTTTGGGATCCCAATCCTCCCGGCAGCTGGAGTTTCGATCCTCCCTTCGACAGGGACCCCGTAACAGGGGAGGACATGGAGAAGATTCCGTTCGAGGAGTACTGCAGGAAGGTTTTCGATCCCAAGAAGGTCTGGGAGAAGCCTGAAGCCCTGAAGGGCTGGAGACACATCTCATCGACAATGTACATCCTCTCCCCGCACGTCGGTGCCACGCTCGCTGAGTTCGGGGCTGAGGTCATCAAGATAGAGATGCCGAAGCTCGGAGACCCGATGAGGCACACCTCTCCGTTCAACGAGGCCTACCTGTGGCCCGAGACCGATCACAGACCGCAGGTCGGTACGGGAATGGGTTACCTGCACGCGAACGACAACAAGTACTTCATAACCCTCGACTACCACGCGCCCGAGGCCAAGGAGCTCTACTACGACTTGATAAGGATTTCGGACAGCATGGCCGAGTGCTACAGGCCGGGAACATTCTACAGGTGGGGAATCGGCTACCCGCAGCTGAAAGAGGTCAACCCGAGGCTCATATACATCTACCTCGGAGGTTTCGGGAACTACGGGCCGAGGAGGTACGGAGGAAGCTACGACATTCTCGGACAGGCTGTTGGTGGACTTGCTGCCCTCACAGGGTGGCACGAGGACTTCGGAGGGCACCCAACGAAGCAGACCAACTGGCTCATTGACTGGTACTCCGGCCTTACAGGCCTGATAGGAGTCCTCGCTGCAGCACACTACAGGAGAAAGACAGGAGAGGGAACTTTCATCGACCTGAGCCAGATCAGCTGCTCCACGAGAGCTACTGGCTATGCTTTCCCGCTCTACGGCAGGTTTGGAGTTGTGAGGCAGAGGTGGGGCAACTGGGACACCCTGCTCTCAGTTCACGGCATAATCATGACCGGAAAGACCGACGACCCCGAGCACCCGAACCCGCAGATAAGCGTTGAGAGCAGATACGTGATGGTGTCAGCATTCCAGGACGAGGATTTCAGGGAGCTCTGCTACCTGATAGGCAGGCCTGACCTCTGGGAGAAGTACTGCTCCCACAAGGAGAGGGTGAAGCCGGAGGCGCAGATAGAGATCTACAGGGCCCTCGAGGAGTGGGCGGCAGACAAGTCGAGGAGCGAGGTCGTGGAGATACTGAACAACGCGGGGCTGATAGCAGTGCCCGTGATGTCCGCGAGAGACGTCTACGAGACCGAGCACTTCTGGGAGAGGGGAACGCTCAGGTGGGTTGACGACCCGATCTTCGGAGAGGTGCTGGTGCATGGTGCGACAGTCAAGATGAGCGAGACCCCACCGAGAGTCAAGTGGGTCTGGAGACCTCTTGGCGCAGACAACCTGAGAATCTACCACGAGCTGCTCGGCTACCCGATACCCAAGCTGAAGGAGCTGTGGGAGAAGGGAGTGATCTGAGGGGGTGGTGAAGGTGGTTTACTACTGGGAGCATGAGTGTGGATGGGTCAACTACCTCGATCCCTATTACTTCTGGAACTTTGAGGGCAAGGTGAAGTGCGCCGGCTGCGACAGGGTGGCGAGGTTCAAGTTCGTGAACGGCAGGCTCGTTGAGGGGCCGACCGAGGTGGACGAGGAGGCTGACGTCCTGCCGCTCTACGCCGACAACCCGAACCTCGGATACGAGACGATCAAGGTTGGCACGCCCGGGAAGACGAGGCCGTTCTACGGTCTCATGAGGGATCCGAGCACGTACACTGGTAAGGCGAGGACGAGGACCGAGAACCTGAGGGGCAAGTTCATCAGGGCCAAGCCCAACCAGCCACTGAAAGCAGGAGTGGTCGAGAGCAGGAGGTTCGCATGGATCGACAGGAGAAAGAGCCTGGACACGTGGGGCAAGGACGAGTACCCAGGAAAGCCAGTCTACGGTAAGTTCAAGAAGGAGGAGGAGTGATGGAAATGAGCTCGCATGCCGAAAAGGTGGAGTTCAGCTTTCCGGAGGATGCGGGGCCAAAGCCAGCTGTCTGGACGCCTGAGCAGGAGGAGTTCGTCAAGCAGTTCCCCCACATCTGCAAGGACTGCAAGTGGATGAAGCCCGTAATTCCGAACACAAAGTTCCCGCCAGCAGACCTCATAGGCTACTGCAAGATAATCCACTGGCCCTTCTACTGGTGCGTCAGCAAGTACACGATCGTGAAGAGCTGCAAGTGGTTTGAGAAGAGGTAACAATCCTCAAACTCTTTTTAAATTTTTGAGGCAAGTTTTTTCATGGTCAGGTGCATTTACGATTCAACAATAGAGTGCATCGAGGGTGAGCCTGAAAGAGAGAAGTGCAGGAAGTGTCCGATATATGAAGCGGTAGTCGAGGGGGCGAAGGGGTGTGGAAGCGTCGAGTTCTGAGATCAGGGTTTTGATGGACACCGTGGAGAGGTGGTACCGTAGGTATCTCGAGATCGGTGACGTGTCAAGCTACTTCCTGTTCAAGGACGATCTCGAAGTCGTGGATCACTACGCCACCCTCCTGTTAAGGCAGGGGAAGATCAGCGACGAGGAGTACTTCAGATTCGTCACCTTCTGCGACGAGAAGCTCGAGATGCTGAAGAGCGAGCTGAAGCTGAGCGATGAGGACGTCAGAGAGGTATTCGGCTGATTCCAATAAGCTTTTATTCCATTTTTCCAGCCAACATTCGTGCGTTTGAGGGACGTGTTCGTCAATTTTCTCAGGTCGAGAGGGATCTCCTGCATCTCAACCAACTCCCGGAAGGTTCTCGATGAGGATCCGATTCAGTACATAGCCAGAAAGTTCGCCAGCGGAGAGTTCAGGATCAGGGAGGGAGAGGGAAGGTACAGGTTCGACCTGAGCGGAAATGCGGTTGAGAGCTGCAGCTACGTGGCGTGGAGGTTCGATGATGGTATTAGTGCGGAGGAGATAGGGAGCGAGCTTGAGAAGTTCCCGTACATCGTCGTGGACTGCTCGCTGAAGGACATCCACACAGAGAAGGAGCTAAAAAGCCTCGTGAACCAGATCCAGAAGACGCTCTCGGTCGTGAGGAGGTACATGTGGGACGAGAGACTCGTAATTGCGGGAATGAAGGTCAGGGTGTCCGCACCCCAGTACCCCTCGGTCGAGGACTTTCTGAGGGAAAAGCAGCCCGAAAGGGTGATCCTGCTCGACCCCAACGCCGAGGAGGTTTTCAGCGGAGAGGTTGCCGACTGCTACATCGTGGGAGGGATAGTGGACAAGGTGGGTAACAAGGCCGGGACGACGGAGATCATCTACAGAAGGCTGGTTGAGAACGGATTCGAGGTGGAGAGGAGAAAGATACTGCTGAGGGGCGACGTGGTCGGGGTTCCGGACAGGATAAACCACATAACCGAGATCGTCCTGAAAGCTGTGCTGGATGGGATTGATGTTGAGAGAGCCATCTACGAGGTTCAGAACAGGAAGATCGCGAGGTGGAGGCTCAGGAGGGAGATCGCAAGGAACTGCAGGAGAGTCATGGTTGGGGACAGGAAGTTCAGGGTAATAGAGAAGTCCTTCTTCGAGAGCGTCAAAGGGTGGCTCAACGTGATAGAGGAGGACTTTTACAGGTGTGCGAGGGACATGGGGGTCATAGTGATTGATGACTCCTTCACTCCTCCGAAAAGCCTTAAAGTAACTTCCGAAGAAAATGTGAACCATGGATGAACTGGAGAAAATAAGGCAGAAGAGGATGATGGAGCTCATGCAGAAGCTCGGCGGTCAGGGAGAGCAGCCAAAGCAGGAGGTCATCGATCACCCGATAAAGGTCGATGCGAGCAACTTCGACGATGTCCTCGCAAAGCACAAGAACATCGTCGTGGACTTCTGGGCCGAGTGGTGCATGCCCTGCAGGATGATCGCCCCGATAGTCGAGCAGCTCGCCAAGGAGTACGCTGGAAAGGTAGTGTTCGCGAAGCTCAACACCGACGAGAACCCGATGATCGCAGGGAGGTACGGAATAACCGGAATCCCCACGCTCATATTCTTCAAGAACGGCAGACCCGTGGACAAGGTTGTAGGAGCATTGCCCAAGGCTGAGCTTAAGAGGTGGGTCGAGAGAAACCTCTAACACCCATTTTTCCCTCGGAAGGTTTTTATTGTGCTCTTCTGCTCTTAGTTTATGATTGCGAGGGAGGTAGAGTTTGAGGGTCACCTCATAGACTCCAACATCTTCCCGAGGGTTCTCGACCTCATTCTCGACCTTGACGGGGAGTTTGAGATACTCGAGTTCAGGATAGGCAAGAGGAAGGAGGACAAGAGCTACGCCAGAATGATAGTCTTCGGCAGGGACGAGGAGCACCTCAACGAGATAATGAAGGAGCTCCACAAGCTTGGGGCGAGAATCCCGGATGCTGAGGACGTTGAGCTCGCCGAGGCTCCTGAGGACAGGGTTTTACCGGACGGCTTTTACGTGACGACCAACAACCCCACCCTCGTCAGGATCAATGGTGAGTGGGTGGAGGTCGAGGACATAGGGATGGACAGGGTGATCGTGGTTGATGTTGAGAGGAAGCGCGCTTTCTGCAGATTCCTCAACGAAGTGAAGAAGGGCGACAAGATAGTTATCGGCGAGAAGGGCGTGAAGGTTATCCCTCCCGAGAGGCCGAGGAAGTCCTCTACGTTCGAGTTCATGGGCGGGCACATCTCAACCGAGAGGCCAACGCCATATGTGATAAAGGCCATTGCGAGGGAGATAGTGAACCTGAAGAGGAATGGAGGGAAGATCGCGGTCGTTGCCGGCCCGGCAGTTGATCACACCGCAGCGAGGGATGCACTCGCCGGAATGATCAGGGACGGGTATGTAGACGTCCTCCTGTCCGGAAACGCCCTTGCTGTGCACGACATCGAGATCTCCATATTCGGAACCTCGCTGGGGATGGACATAAAGACCGGCAGACCCGTTCCCGGGGGCAACAGGCACCACATTCACACGATAAGCAAGGTGATAGCTGCAGGGGGAATCAGGCAGGCGGTGGAGAAGGGAATCGTGAAGGACGGGATAATGTACGAATGTGTCAGGAACAACGTGCCCTTCGTGCTGGCGGGATCGATAAGGGACGATGGCCCTCTGCCGGAGGTCATCACCGACACCATGGAGGCCAAGAAGGCGATGAAGCAGGCTTTGAAAGGAGTCAGCATGGTGATAATGCTCGCCTCGATGCTCCACAGCATAGCCGTCGGAAATCTTCTGCCATCGACCGTCAAGACAATCTGCGTCGATGCCAACCCGTCGACCGTCACAAAGCTCGTTGACAGGGGGAGCCATCAGGCGATAGGAATAGTCACTGACGTGGGCCTCTTCCTCCCGGAGCTCTACGAGAGCATAAAGGAGGTGGAAAAGGAGGGTTAGCCGTTTATTAGCTCCCTCACTCCCCTGTTTATCGCGATCACACCAATGCTCTTTATCTTCCTGCAGATGTCTATAAGCGGGTAAATCAGCAGCGGGTCTTCCGCGCCCTCCCTTATCTTCGCGAGGAGCTCCTCTTCAAGCTCGTGGGACATCTCCATAACGTCATTCGCTTTCTCGATCTCCGAGTCCATGTAGGCGAGCATGACCTTGGAGAACATGTCCTCCACGTTCAGCAGTACCTCCACATACTCCTTGGCAATCTCATCGTAGTTTTCTGCAGAGTACAGGTTCTCCGAGAAGTCGAACAGCGAGTCGGCAATCTCCTCAAGCGTCTTTGCGACGATCCTCATTCCAAGGATGTTCCTCATCTCGCTCCACTTCGACGGAGACATCATGTCCCTGATTATCCTGTTCTCGAGCCTCACCGCGAGCATGTAGAGCCTGTCCGTGTCCTCCTCAAGCTTCGCAATCTCCTTCAATCCCTCCCTGTCGTCAATCCTTATGCTGTCGACTATGCTCTCTATGATTCCCGAGATTATCTGGGACATTCTCTTCAGCACGCCCTCTATGTCGAACTCCGTGGTGGTGAGGCTCCTCAGGACGATCCTGTCCTCTCCAGCGTCTATGATCTCCATGCCTATGACGTCGTGCACAATCCTGCTTATCCTCCCAACAACCTTCGGAGAAATGACCTTGTCCTGAATGACTATCTCGTCGAGCCCCTGAATGTAGAGGGCAATTATGAACCTCCTGAGAAAGCTCTCGTCGTACTTCGGCAGTTTTCCGACAACGGCCTTAACGACCCTGTGCTCTTCAGTGTACTTCTTCGGCATCAGCTTGATTACATCGTCGTCAATGTCCAGCAGAATCTCGTCTCCCTGATCAAGGTTGTTCTTCTTAATCCAGCTCTTCGGCAGGCTCACCATGAAGCTGGAGCCGCCTATCAGCTGAAGCTTTCTGGACTCCACATATAAACTGATACAAAGAAATTAAAATATTTTTCCCTCAGGCTAAAATTCCTTCAGGAGGAATACGTAGGGTCGTCCTCGTAACCTAAGCTGAGGTCCTGAATCATCTTGCTTGCCAGTCCAATCAGCACCCTGTCGTCGGAGAGGAGCTCGCGTATTATCATCAGAGATGTCGCCTCTTTAAGCTCCTGACTCTTAAGCCTGTCGAGGTGTTCGAGGAGCTTCACCGCGAGCTTGTAAATTTCCGTTAGCCTTATATCGTCCTCTCCCTCGAATTCCTCGTCGTCAAACTCAATCTCTATGATCTCTTCAAACTCTTCCATTGCTCTCCAGACTGTCGCCCAAATTTAAATACTTTTGCCAGAGCCAACCGGCTACCTCATATCGACTTCCTTGCCCTCATCTGCATCCTTCACGAAGTTTATCACGTGCGTTTCTGGGTATGCTCCCACGAACTGCACAACATTGCCCTTGTCAAGGTTCTTTATGACCGTGTGCGGAACACCCATCACTCCCCACTTGTCGGCAAGGCTCGGGAACTCAAGGCTCTCAACCATCTCTGCCACGATCTTCTCGCTCACCATTGCGAACTGGTGGGCTACAAGGACAGCCCTCGGGCAGTACGGGCAGCTTGGGGTGACGTAGACCTCGATCTTGAGGTTGCTCTTCACATCCTGAAGGGTCTGAATCGTCGCGTCACTTATCTCGAGCTGTCTTGTCGAGACGAACATTATGTCCTTGATGAGCGTCGTGAACTCATAGCCTGAGGGAATTCCGGTGAACTTAACCCTCGAATCGAGTTCATCGCTCTCATCGGTCAGGATTATCGTGGGTGCGTACTCAACTCCCCTCTCCTTCGCCTCATCGCTCTTCACATCGTAGACCTCAAGCTCAATCTTGTCCGAGAGCTCTGCAACCTCCTCAAGGAGTTGTCTCGTGTCCTTGCAGTATATGCAGTGCTCATCCTCGCTTGAGAAGAGAAGCAGCCTAACCCTGTCCTTCAGGATCTTCTCAAACTCCTCCCTCAGATACTTCTTATCCTCTTCCCTGAGCAATCCCATCTCAAATCACCTTTAACTGAAAAACAGTCTCCGCTATATAATACCCTACCGGATTTGTGCTAAACCCTCAACACGAAGCCACCATCGTAGTCGAGCGTCGCATTTGCGAGGAGATCCGCCATCCCCTCATCAGCGTAAATTTCCACACCATCTCGAGAGAAGACCAGCACCTCTCCCCTGCCCTTAGCGATGTCGACAAGGACGTCGCAGCAGTAGAGTGTGGTCGTGAGGGTTATCTGGCCAAACCCCATGCGCCTGAGCTTCTCCAGAGCCCTCTCAGTTACCTGCATCCGTACCATTCAGCCCCCGGAAGGTTTTTAATGTTGCGCCGGGAAGAGTATACCGATGGACACCGAGATCTGGGTTGAGAAGTACAGGCCCAGAACCCTCGACGAGGTCGTGGGCCAGGAGGAGGTAATCCAGAGGCTCAAGGGCTATGTTGAGAGAAAGAACATCCCTCACCTTCTGTTCTCCGGGCCTCCCGGAACGGGAAAGACTGCAACAGCAATAGCCCTCGCGAGAGATCTCTTTGGAGATGTGTGGCAGGACAACTTTATAGAGATGAACGCCAGCGATGAGAGGGGAATAGATGTCGTCAGGCACAAGATAAAGGAGTTCGCCAGAACCGCTCCGATATCCGCCCCCTTCAAGATCATATTCCTCGACGAGGCTGATGCCCTCACTGCCGATGCTCAGGCTGCCCTGAGGAGAACGATGGAGATGTACTCCAAGACGTGCAGGTTCATCCTGAGCTGCAACTATGTCAGCAGGATAATCGAGCCGATACAGAGCAGGTGTGCCGTTTTCAAGTTCAGACCTGTCCCCAAGGAGGCGATGAAGAAGAGACTGCTCGAGATATGCGAGAAAGAGGGCGTGGAGATAGACGAGGAGGCTCTGGAGGCGCTGATATACGTCTCGGGAGGGGACTTCAGGAAGGCCATCAACGCCCTTCAGGGCGCCTCAGCACTCGGAAAGAAGATAACCGCGGATCTGATCTACCAGATCACGGCCACCGCAAAGCCGGAGGAGGTGGAGAAGCTCATAGAGACTGCGCTCAGGGGAGACTTCATGGAGGCAAGGGAGTTTCTGGACAGGCTCATGATAGAGTACGGGATGAGCGGCGAGGACATAGTCTCCCAGCTCTACAGGGAGATCATATCCTCAAAGCTCGACGAGTCAATGAAGGTGGTTCTGATTGACAAGCTCGGAGAGATCGACTTCCGCCTCACTGAAGGGGCTCACGAGAGGATACAGCTGAACGCGTATCTTGCCTACCTCACTCTCATCGGAAAGAAAAAGCTGAAGCAGAGCTGAACAATCTCCCCTTTTTCTCAGCCCGCTTTTTTAAGATATCAGAAAAATATATATTGCATTTTGGTATGGAAAGCCATGTCATGAAGGCCAAGGACGTTATGAACCCAGACGTCATTTATGCTGAACTCCCAAACTCGAGAGAGTATGTCCTTGAGCTGTTCAAGAAGCACGGGATATCCGCGGTTCCCGTACTGAAGGACGGGAAGCTCGCAGGTATCGTCACGAGGAAGGACATACTCAGGAAGATAGAGGAGGATCAGCTCGCGCTTCTGATGACTCCCAACCCAACCTACGTCACCCCTGACACTGACATTAAGGAGGTAATCAGGATCCTCAACTCAACCCACTTCAGAAGGCTTCCCGTGGTTGAGGGGGACAAACTCGTTGGGATAATTACGGTGAGAGACCTGATAAGAGTTTTCGCCGATGCAGGCGTTGAAAAGCCGATTAGGGAGTACATAAACAACTCCACCGTCTGCGTGTGGCAGGAGACGCCGCTGAACGTTGCCGGAGAGATAATGAGGGTCGCCAACGCTGAAGCCTGCCCTGTCCTCGATGATGACGCGAGGGTTGTCGGAATAATAGACGAGAAAATCCTGCTCACAGAGACGCTCATCGAGGACTTCATAGAGTCGAGGCAGTACTCCTCGTCCAGCGACTCAGACGACAGCTGGGCGTGGGAAGGGATAAGGGATTACGCGGTGAAGTACTTCGAGGTGAGCGTTGTAAAGCTGCCAAGGGAGCCTGTGAAGAAGTTCATGAAGAAGCCCGTCTTCGCCAACCCGCAGTCGAGCGTCTCCAAGGTGGCGAGGGAGATGGACAAGAACGACCTTGACTACCTGCCCGTCCTCGACGCAAACGACAGGTTCATAGGAATGATCTCCGACAAAGATCTCCTGAGGGCGTTTGAGGACGAGGAGCCCTAAAACCTTCTCAACCCGGCCTCGAAGAACGATCCCCTCGAGGAGAGGAGCTCGAGAACCAGAAAGTAGCACTCCTCCTTAACCTTTTCAAGCGGCTGTTCTGCGTCAACCACCCTAATCTCGTCGGAGTCTATGCTCAGGAAAACCTCCCTCACCCTCTCGAGGTATTCCCTCCTCTCAAATGGCGTGGTTGTTCCTCTGTTCCTCACCCTCTCAAGGGCGACTTCAGGGGAGACGTCAAGCAGGATCGTCAGATCGGGTTTTGGGGCTATCTCCTCATTCCTCCTGAGGATCTCGTTAGGGTCTATCCCGAGAGCACCCTGGTACGCGACGTTGGAGTAGTAGTACCTGTCCATTATAACCGTGACGCTCGAATTCACACGCGGGAGGATGTTCTCCCTCACGTCCACCATCCTGTCGAGCATGAACAGCTCGAGCTCCTTCTCCGGAGGAAAGCGCTCCTTCGCCTCTTTGATCATCCTCCCGTACTCGCTGTCGCTCGGCTCCTTAAGAACCTCCGCCCTGAACCCGAAGTCCTCGAGAACGCTCTTCAGGTAGGACGCTATCGTCGTCTTCCCTGCACCATCTATCCCCTCAACGGCAATCAGGAACCCCACACTGAATGTTGGTGAGACTTTGATAAGCTTTTTCGTGGAGGGGAAATTAGAAATTCAACCAAGGACGAGTGGGTAGTATGATAGATCAGGCAATAAAGGTGGGCAGGAAGCTCGCGGAGCACGGGCTCATAGACGGCTCGAGCGGGAACCTGAGCTACATCGAGGGGGGAAAGATCGTCATAACGAGGACGGGCTGCATCCTCGACGAGCTCAGCCAGGATGACTTCGTGGAGGTTGAGATTGGGAAAAGGGACAGGAGAGCGTCCTCAGATCTGATTGTGCACGAGAGAATTTACGAGATTACAGATCACAGGGCAGTCCTCCACTGCCACGGCTCGTACAACGTCGCCCTCTCGCTGCTGGAGAAGAAGCTCGTTCCCCTCGACCTCGAGGGCACGATCTTCCTCAAGGAGATAGAGTTTGTTGAGGGGAGGTTCGGCAGCGAGGAGCTGGCCAAAAAGATTGCGAGGAGCATCAAGGAGAAGGGCTTTGCTGTTGTCAGGGCTCACGGGATTTATGCAGCTGGAAAGGACTTCTACGAGGCGTTCAAGCTCGCCAGCTTCGTGGAGCACTCCTGCAAGGTCTACTACCTAACTAAGCTCTACTCCCTTCTCGATAAGCGCTGATCGAAAGGTAGAGGCCAGCGGCTATCAGGAGGACAGTCACAGCGGGCCAGCCAACCAGCAGACCGACTGGGGACAGGAAGACGAGCAGGATGCCAAGCAGGAACTTGGCCACGAGCACGGCATAGTACTGCTCCACAAATGTTTTCTGCTGCCGCGTATATCAACCTTTTGATGGATCTGCTGAAGCTCTACAGGATGGCCAGAGAGTTCGACGGCTCGCCGGCAGAGCTGCAGAGCCTTCTTAGAGAGGAGTGCGAGGACGTTGTCTCGGTTGGGGACGACCTGTCATTCGTCGTCAGGTTTCCGGGAGAGGTCAGGGTGAGCGAAGACACGCTCGCGGAGGTTGGTGGAAGAAAAAGGAAGCTCTACCCCTTCAGAAACGCGTGGTCCTTCGAGAGGGGATACATAGCGTGGGACGGAAAGTTCCTCAGGATCAGCAGGGAAATTGATGAGAGTGTGCTCAAAAAAATTTTAGCCAGCCTGAACGTTGATGGCTGACTTCAGCTTCGCCTGCAGGTCTGCAAGCCTCTCCCTCAGCTTGTTCTCCTGCCTCTCGAGCATGTTCTTTCTAACCTCGTAGGTCTCTATCTTCTCCTTCAGATCCTTCTCCACCTCGTCTTTCTTCAGCTTCACCAGCACGTTACCAACCGCCTTGAAAGCATGGTCACTGTCGGACTTCTCGAGCTCCTCAAGCGCGTCCTTGGCCTCCTTTATGAGCGACTCGAGCTGAGCCTTCTGAGTGAGAATCAGCTGTAGCTGCTGCTGCACCTGCTGAAGCTGTGCCGCAAGATTCTGAACCTGTGGAGGAAGTTCACCCATACTCCATCACCTCTAAGGTTTCAACACACGCTCTGATCAGCCTCAGGTAGGCGTTGACACTCGCCCTGAGGGCGGTCAGGTCGTCTGCCTCAATCTCAACCACAAACCTACCCTGAGTTAAATAAACTTTCGCCCTGCTCCTCCTATCCTCCGGTCTTTCAACAAACACCCTTCTCAGGATTTCGAGCCACTCAGGCTCTCCTTCTACCTCGATTATCCCCCTCATACACGCTCAGAAGCCTGACTGTGAGGACTCTGACACCGTCATACCTGAAGTCCATCAGGCCGCCTTTCCTGACGTACACCACCTTCCTCGGCCTCAGCTTCATGGCGAGCCTCTCTCCGGCCGGAATCTTCGGCAGCGCTCCGAGGATGACGGGGTCGAATGGCGGGTTTCCGGCAAAGTACACCGGGCTGTCGTCCATCTTCTCCTTCCTGATCACCCCAACGTTCATCCTTATCGTCATCCTCCTCCTTCCACCCTCGTACAGATCCATGAACGCCGGATTTCCCTTGATCTCTCTGATGATTATCAGCTTCTTGTGCTCTCCAAAGAGATCCTCAAGGCTGAGCTTGCCCCTCTGCAGGTAGTACCAGTTCATGTACCTTGATATGACCTTCGCGAAGCTCCTCGTCCTCTGGGACGGATCTCTCGAGGTCGTGAGGACTATCCTCTCCTGCATACGAACACTGGTACTTTGCTTCTCCTTACAACACCGTCTGCCGTTCCACCGATCAGTGACCTTAGCAATCCGCTTCCTGTAGCGGAGACTGCCACAAGGCTGGCGAGCTTCTCCTCCGCCACCCTGACGATCTCCTTGTACGGCGTCCCCGCCTCGATGAATATCTCCACGTCCACTCCACTGCTCTCGAACTCCCTCTCAATCTCCTCGAGCCTCTTCAGCCTGCTCTCCGGAAGCTCGTTGCCCTTCTCTATCACGTGAACCAGCAGAACCTCATCTGCCTTACCCCTCACGGCAAACTCCTTCACGTACTTCACGAGCTCCTCGCTGCTCTCGGAGAAGTCGTAGGCGAGCAGTATCCTGCTGAAGAGCCTGTCGAAGCTCCTGACAATCTCACCTTCCTTCCCGACAACGAACTTGATCACCAGTACCGGAACCCTGCTCCTCTTCACAACGCCCTCCGAAACGCTTCCGAGCAGCATTCCGGCGATGAGCCCCTTTCCGTGTGACGGGATCGTCACCATGTCCGCCCCAACTTCCTGAGCCACCTCGGAGATGACTGCAGACGGCTCACCAGCTCTGGGCTCGAGCACCTTCACCCTGAAACCGAGCTCCTCAACCTTCTCCCCGAATTTTTCCAGATTCTGGCGTGTCTCGTCCTCGTAGTCGTGGAGGACTGCAGGGATGTCGATCCCCGAGACTGGGCCTATCAGCCTGTTGAGGTCGATGACGTGAATCAAGAAGACCTCCTCAACTCCTATCTGCCTGAGCTCCTCGAGCACGGAAATGCCGAGCTCCGAAGCCTTTGAGAAGTCCGTTGGATATAGCACGCGCCTCATCATTCTCGGTAACCTCTGATCCAGCACTAAATAACACTTTCGCGAAAATAAAGAAGAGGTTCAGGAAGAGTACGCGGACTCAAGCGGTGGAACTACCTCCTTCTTCCTGCTCATGACCTTGTCGAGCCAGACCCTGTTGTTCTCGAGAGGCTTTCCGAATGCCCTCTCCACAACGCTCTCGTCATCCACAACCGCAAGCAGCAGGGTTCCCTCCTTGATGATGTCTGTCAGCATCAGGAAGAGTCCCGCATAGCCTCCGCTCTCCTTCATCTCCCTCATTTTCTCGAGAAGCTCGTCTATCCTGTCCTCTATCATCTTGATGTCCACAAGCTCGATCTGACCTATGCCGACCTTGTTACCGGACATGTCGAAGTCCTTGAAGTCCCTCTTTATTATCTCCTCGGCGGTAAGCTTCTCCACGTCGGAGAGCTTTGACTTGAGCTGCACACCAAACGTGTTGATGTCCGCGATGCCCGCAATCCTCGCAAGCTCCTCAGCTGCTTTAATGTCCTTGTCTGTTGTCGTTGCTGACTTGAATATCACCGTATCGCTGAGAATCGCAGAGAGAAGCAGTCCGGCTATCTCCTTCGGTATCTCGACGTTGTAGTAGTCGTAGAGCAGCTTCACGACCGTTGCGGTGCATCCAACGGGCATTGCAAGGAAGAATATCGGGTTGGGGGTGGTTATGTCTCCGATCTTGTGGTGGTCGATGATCTCCACAATCTCGGCCTTGTCTATGTTGTCCACGCTCTGGGCCTTGTCGCTGTGATCCACGAGGATGAGCTTCTTGCCCTCACCGTCCTCAATCAGCTCCGGAACCTCGAACCCGAACTTCTCGAGGACGAACGCCGTTTCAGGATTTACATCTCCAAGCCTCGCCGGCTTCGCATCAACGCCGAGCTTCTTCTTGAGCTCAGCATACGCGATTGCAGAACAGATGCTGTCAGTATCGGGATTCTTGTGCCCAACAACGTACACCATGCCAGAAGATGGCACGCTGGCATTATTAAACCTTTCGAAGATTTGCCGTCCTCATCTCCCACACGACAGCCACGCCGTTTCCCAGAGGCTCGACGGACTTCAGCCTCGCCTCGACAGGGGTGTCGAAGGACTCTCCCGAGACAAGGGTAGGTGCTCTCCTTCCAGCGATCACCATCCCGGAGTAGAAGACCCTTATCTCGTCAACCAGCCCCTCCCTGATCAGGGAGTAGTTGATCTCACTGCCACCCTCAACCATCAGCCTTCTAACTCCAATGGAGTACAGGTGTTCGAGCAAAGCTCTGAGATCAACCCTCTCCTTCCCTGCAACAAAGACCTCAGCCCTCCTCCTCAGCAGCTCGACTTTCTCCTCGTCAGCCACCTCCGCAACTGCCACGATCGTCCTCGCTGCCTGATTTAAAACCTGAGAGTTCAGAGGGGTTCTCGCCCTGCTGTCAACAACGACCCTAATCGGGTTCTCAGGGAGCCCTCTCTCAACCCTCTCCCTCCTGAGCTCCTCGCTCTTAACGGTGAGCTTTGGATCGTCAGACAGCACAGTCCCGATGCCTACCATCACCGCGTCGCTCTCAGCCCTGAGCCTGTCAACAACCCTGAAGTCCTCGGGCGATGAGATCCTGACCTGCTCCCTTCTGTCGTTGCTTATCTTTCCGTCAAGGCTCATCGCGGCGTTGATGAACACGAACGGCCTCATGACAGGAGACTCTCCAGATACCTCTTTGCCTCCTCTACCCTCTTCATGTCCCTTCCGGAGAACTTGACGAGGACGTAGCCGGGCTTCGGGTAGGAGCCTATCTCCACGTCCGGGAACTTCTCAACCACCCTGTGGAGCTGGTTCACTATGTTCTCCTCGTAGCCCTCTATTCTGAGATAGTCCACGTGGTAGTCCTCCTTTGAGAACCTCCTGACTATCTTCTCGAAAGTGTCCTTCATCTCGTTGGGCACACCCGGTAGGGCGGCGACCTTGTCCACAACAAATGCCGGCGCGACGCCGACGCTGTTCTCCACAACCTCTGCACCAGCCGGGATCTTGGAGATCTTGTTTATGACCTCCCTTTTGTCAGTCCACTTCCTCACGTACCTCTCAACCGTGTCGTTGTGGACGAGCTTTTTTCCGAGGGCCTCTGCTATGCCCTCCGCGGTTACATCATCATGCGTAGCACCGAGCCCGCCACTTACGAAAACGAAGTCGTACCTCAGAAGCCTCCTGAGCTCCTCGGCTATGTCCTCCACCCTGTCGGGAACGACGACTATCCTCTCGACCTTGTGGCCGAGCATTGTGAGCTTCTTCGCCATGTAGTTGGCGTTGCTCTCGCTCACCTCCCCGCTCAGGATCTCGTTACCCACCACGAGTATCGCGAACCTCATTCCACTCACCTTTCGGAACCTCCACGCTCTTCAGCACATCCTCCACGACCCTCTCCGGTCTGACACCCTCAATCTCGTACTCCAATTTAAGCATTATCCTGTGGGCTAAGCAGTCCACGGCAACCCTCTTGACGTCGTCCGGGATGACGTAGCTCCTCCCGTCCATGAGGGCCATCGCCCTGCTCATCTTCAGCAGTGCAAGCCCGCCTCTCGGGCTCGATCCGAGCTCAACGATTTCGTGGCTTCTCGTCGCTCTCACGAGCCTCGCGATGTAGTCCAGAATCTTTCCGTCCACGTAGACCTCCTCGACCATGCGCTGCATCTCGACGAACTGGTCGAGGCTCACCGCCGGGACAACGTCTGAAGTGGGGTCGTCCTTCCTCCACGAGATCCTCCTCCTGAGGATCTCCACCTCCTCGTCCACACTTTCTGGATATCCGGGGCTCAGCCTTATCAGGAACCTGTCTATCTGAGCCTCGGGCAGAGGGTATGTCCCCTCCTGCTCAACAGGGTTCTGGGTGGCGAGGACGAAGAACGGCTCTGGAAGCTTCAGTGTCTCGCCCTCTATGGTCACCTGTCTCTCCTCCATCGCCTCGAGCAGTGCAGACTGCGTCTTGGGCGGACTTCTGTTTATCTCGTCCGCAAGCAGGACGTGGGTGAATATGGGGCCCTTCTGCAGCACAAACCTGCCCTCCCTGAAGACCTTGGTGCCCGTTATGTCCGAGGGCAGGAGGTCGGGGGTGAACTGAACCCTCGTGAAGTCAGCCCCAATCGCCCTCGCAAAGACCTTGGCGAGCAGGGTTTTTCCAAGGCCGGGGAAGTCCTCAAAAAGCACGTTTCCGCTTGACAGACATGCCGCAAGCACCTTCTCAACCAGCTCCCTGCTACCCACGTAAAACTCAGACACGACGTCAACAATCCTCCTCGCCCTTTCCACGAAAACATCAGTCTCCATAACCACCACCAATCATCTCGAGCTTTCTTCTGAGGCCGTGAAACTTCTCGGCCCTCCTCTTCCTCCTCCTTCTGGATATCATCTCCCTTTCAAACCCGAACGCGTACTTTGGAATGGTCTCCCTCTCCACCAGATTTTCAAGCACGCTCTCAATGCTCCTAACATCAACTCCCGCCTTTGCGAGGTTGTAGGTCACGAAGGCTATCAAGGGAACGGGGTTCCCGTTCTCCACGTACTCCTTTTCCGCCCTCTCTGCCATCGACTCGAAGTCGAGCCTCTCGCTCCTCTCGATCGGAACCTCCTCCACCTCGAACCTGAGCTTCCCGACCAGATAGATGAGGGTGGCTGCAACAATAACCCAGTCACCGAGGCTCTGGAGGCCGGGCATCAGAGTGGGGCGGAGGGTGAGGTAGTAAATCCCGGCCACGAGGACAATGAGTATCAGCGGAACTCTCTCGGAGATCAGGAACTCGAATCTCTCGGAGAGGATTGGAAGGAGGGACGTTACCGCCAGGACAGCCAGAGCTGCGAAAATCGGGAGCCTGTACTGGGAGAAGGGGAGGTTAGCTGGCATGAAGAGCATCGAGGCTGCTATCACGGCCGTCCCGGCAACTGCGAGGTAGTGCCTGTACCTGAGCCCCGATGTGCTGAAGGCAAGGGCTATTCCGGCGGAGAGCAGGTAGACGAACGCATCACTCTGAGAGTCCAGGTACGAGAGTGCGGTTCTGAGAAAGACGACAGACATTCCGAAGGAGAGCAGGGGCTTCAGCACGCTCAGCCTCTCAACCCTCGAGACTGCCTCGTAGCCCGCATACATGGACAGAAATGCCGCGAGAGGGATGTAATCCTGAGTTGTGTAGTAGTAGAAACCGAGGAATGCGGCAGGCAGAAGGGCGGCGAACAGTCTCATCCAATCACCCTCCTGAGCGACATGTAGATCTCGAAGGCCTCGACGAACTCTTTCCTCGTGTAACCCCTCGTGCCGGCATACTCGTAGAGCTCGAAAAGCCTCAGCAGCCTTTCATCCTTCACGCCCAGAGCCTCCATGACCTCCCTCGCGGTCATGGTTCTGCAGTCAATCCCCCTGCGCCTCATCACCTCTCTCTCAAACATCCTGAACACTTCCTCAACCGCCTCACCGTAGTCCTCGACAATTCTAATTTCAATCTCACGCACCTTCCTGACCCTCCCATCTTTTATAGCGTTTACCCTGATTGCATGCTTTCCCGGGCTCTCGAACCTGACCGAGGTGCCAGAGACCTCCCCGTCAACAGCCACGGCGAACGGAAGGTTGCTCTCAACCCTCACCCTTATTTCCTCTCCAGCCTTCCAGATGTTAGGCATCTCCGGATGCTCCTTCTCCAGCTCCACTCTCAGCCTCGGCATGTTCCTGTAGTACCACACACCGGCAGCTGCCAGAATTGGGATTGAGAGCAAATACCACGGCCTGTGCACCTCGTAGGTAACCTCGGCCGGGAAGTGCAGTTCGTCCCCGGGGTAGCTTATTCTGAACTCGCTCCCCTCCATCTCAACCCTCGCAACGCCCTCGATGAGAGTGACTTGCTGGCCGTTCACGTAGATGGCCCCATCAACAGGATTCCCCGCAGCATCAACCACCATGATCTCAAGCCTTCCGTCCTTCTCCTCAGCCTTGATCTCCACTGGAAGCTTAGCGCGAGCTTCAAGCACATCTTCAAAGCCACCAACCCCAACCGCTATCTCCACAATCCCCGGTTTTTCTGGGACGAGCGTAAGAGTCGCCCTCCCATCCTCAACGCTCACCGGAATTCCGTTCACCCTCACCACTCCGCTGAATGGATGAGAGTTGAACAGGACTGTCAGATTGACGGCGTTTTCCTTCATGGCCACCAGAGTTTTGTTCTCGAGTGCGAACGAGAAGCTCCCCGCGGTAACGTTTTTCTCGAGAACCGCCTCAGCGTAGAGCCCCTCCTTGGGAGACACGATCCTTATCCTGTGCTCCCCCTCTGACAGCGTGAGGTTTACGGCAAAGCTGCCAGCTTCGTCCGTTTTCACCACCTCTCTCCGGCCATCGACTTCCACGATGACGGTCTTGTTCCCAACCCCCTCACCGTCTGAGACGAGCTTCCCCTCGAGCCTGAAGGAGAGGGGGACGTACGAGGGGAGGTTGACGACGATCTCCGTTGGGGCAAGAACCCTGACCTCCGGATCGCTCCACGAGTCCTGGTAGAGCAGGCTTCCGGTGTAGTGGGCCACAAGGCTGTAGGTTCCGCTTTCATTCACCTTGGCCGACAGCTCGAACGTCCCGTTTGATAGCCTCGCTATGCCGAGCAGCTCTCCCTCAGGAGACTCCTTGGACATCTTCAGGTAGACCTCCACGTACCCGCTCTCCACCGGCTCTCCGCTATCGAGCCTCACAACACCCCTCACGGTCACGTTTCCGCCCTCAACCACCTCCCTGTCCCAGTAGGTGATCTCCGTGGTCGTGGGGATCTTGTATCTGGCCGGAGGGGTCGGGTCGAACTCCACCCAGACGTCTCCAAGCTTGGCCTCCACCCACATGTGGGCCTGACAGGAGTAAACCACCTGCGAGGAGGAGGTCGGAGAGGCCATGTAGCCGAACACCGCCCTCACGGGGATGTCGAGGCTCGTGGCGAGGGCGATGAAGGCCGAGGCGAAGTGCATGCAGATGCCCTTCCTCTCAACGAACAGGAAGTCGTAGATCATGTCCGCAGACCTGTTGTATCTGGGAGAGTACTCGTAGTGGTTCTGCAGGTAGCTCTCGATCATTTTCAGCCTCTCGTAGTCACTGGTGGCGTTTTCCGTTATTTTATAAGCCAGCTCCCTGATCCTCTCCATCTTCCACCCCTCGATGTCAATCCTCGCGAGTTTTGCGTCTCCTGAAAAGTGAGACTCAACCCTGCTCGGAACGTACACGCCATAGTAGCTGTCGTTCCACAGGTCAACCCTGAAGAGGCAGGCGGAGGAGTTGTACCCCGCCGGGGCTGAGACCGCGATGGTGTCCTTGACAACCGGCAGGTTGCCCTCGAACCCGGTGATGGGCGTGACCGAGAAGATCTTTCCGGCGGAAAACCTCATGGCATCTTTGTAGCTGAGCTCGTCCATCACCCACTTTCCGTTCGAGTACTGGGACGACACTCCGGTTCTGAGCCTGTAATGGCCCTCGTCGAGCCCTGAGACCACGAAGAGGGGGACGCAGGGAGGGTTTGAGTTCTCGGACAGGCTCGCCTCCTCCTGAGAGAGCTTAACGCTCTTGATGTCCACATCCCTCTTCTGGAACACGCTCTCCCCAATGAGCCCCTCGAAACCGGTGTTGCTGAAGTCGAGGCTTGAGAGGAAGGAGATGAGCATGAGGATAGACACGAGCAGCAGCACTGCAGAGATCTCCTTCTTCATCTCCACCACCACGCCATGGCCAATGAAATAACAAGCAGGAACGCTGCTGCAAGGCCATAGACCAGATTCGATGGGGTTGGGGGTGGCTGGAAGCTCTGGACGAGCGTGTAGACCGCGAACAGAACCGCCATCAGCGCCACTGCCGTTGGAATGGGCGAGTAGCTGAACCCCTCAGCGCGGATCTCCCTCTCGTACTCGTCGAGCCTTTCAAAGTATGAAGAGGCTATGTAGAGCATTGAGACGAGGAGGACGGACTGCAGGGAATCCCTGAACGGAAACAGATCCGCGAGGCTTCTCGAGAAGCTCTCAAACCCGAGATAGTAGAGGGAGTCGACTATCCCCTCAAACACCTCCGAGTCCGATAGCATTGGGGTCAGGGAGAGAAGGAGCAGGAAAGTTAGGTATCCGGTTCCGAACACCCTTCTGCCTGCAAGAAACGACACAACAGGAGCAGCGAAGAGGAGGTATGCGAAGTCCGGAGAGAGGATCATGGAGGCGATTGAGTACACCCTTGTCGCTGCAAATGTCGTTACCGCCACGTAAGTTGCAAGAATGCTCGCCGCCAAACCAGCGAACCTGTACTTCATGCTCTCACCGCGACCACATCCCTAACAACCTCCGCCCCCTTCCTGACCATGCCCCTCTCCAGCACCCTCTTCATCGTTCTCGCAAGCCTGCTCCCGTACTCCCTCCCCTCAACCACGAGGACCTTCACGTTCAGCCCAGCCCTTCTCAGCTCCCTGACCGCAAGCCCGTCATCGTGAATGGAGGTTATGTAGAAGACGAAGGGCATGTGGTACATCATCAGCCTCTTGCTCTCGAGAATTGCATCGACAGCGCTTCTCCCACCAAACCCGGCGTTGGTGAGCTCCCTCACGATCCTGTGGAACTGACGCTTCCCTATGTCCGGGTAAAGGCTCTTTCCGCTACCGGTGAGCGTTAGGGCAACCTTGTGACCCCTCCTGCTGAAGTACAGGCTGAGGGATGCTGCAGAGGACAGGGCGGACTCCAAGTACTCATCCTCTGCAAACTCGTGCTCTGAGGTGTTGACCACGATCCAGACCGCCCTCTTGCCCTCCACCTCGAACTCGTTGACCAGCGTCTCTCCCTTCCTCGCCGTGGCCTTCCAGTTGATGAACTTTATCGGGTCTCCCGGCCTGTAGGCCCGTATCTCCCTGAAGTCGGTGCCGGGCACTCCTATCTTGGACACGTCAACGTCAGGCAATGACTCCCTCGCCTTCACCTTTCTGGCCCTGACCTTTCTGACCTTCCTCACCCTCACCTTAACCTCACGCACGAGGTTGAGAGACACGAAGCCCTCAGAGGACTTCAGAAGGAAGATGTCTTCAGACACGAACCCTATCCTGCCGAAATCGACCTTGCCCCTCCTCCTCGCCCTGCCCCTGTAGGAGATCCTGAACCTCCTGTAGCCGGGAACGAACCCTCCTGCCTTTGAACCCCCCTCAAGAACCTCCACAACGTCATCAACCTGACACGAGACCCTCAAGTACCCGAGGCCGAATGCTGTGAACTCGGCCACGAACGTCACCGGGTCTCCAACGTAGGTGGGCCCCTCGAAATGAACCGAGCCTACGCGCAGGGACATCTTGGAGGGGAAGAAGAAGAGAACCAGTGGCAATGCAGCAGCTATCAGGATTCGTTCCATGACGAGCAGAACCGCGACGAGGGTTATCGCAACAATGTAGCCCAGCAGGTCTCTCTCGATTTTCCTCATCCACACCCCACTCTGCTTATGGAAGAAAAAAGTTTTTTGGATAAATCAGGTAAGCTTTTTAACCACAAAAGCGAAACACAGTTTGTGAGAAAGCTGCTGGCGATTGTGGTCGTGATTGTGCTGCTCGCTCTGAGCGGGTGCTCCACGAATGAGAAGCCTGAGAGCCAGGCTCAGGTTACCCCGACGCCAACTCCGAAACCAGCCGAGAAAACCCCCGCTCCTTCGGAGAGTGAGGTGAGCGAGCTCAGAATATACTACTACTACCACCCCAAGTGCCCGAACTGTCAGGCCGTTGAGCCGCTGATAGAGTTCCTGATGAAGAATTCCTCTCTCGACTTTGACGTGTGCAACGTCCAGTTCTTCTCCAACTGCACGAACGAGAGCAAGGCGCTCGCTTTTGCGGTTAAGGAGAAGACCGGGTTCTTCGGCACGCCCACAGCGGTGGTCGAGGTCGGGAAGAACTACACCGTGTTTGTTGGAAAGTACCAGATAATGGACATGGTCAGGTTCGTGGGCAACTTCTCAGACCTTCCAGATGTCAGGCTGAACGAGACCAGCTACTCCGTTGAGGAGTGCCTCAGCTGTCACGAGGAGAGAGGACTGGATCCTCCCTCGACGTACACCTGCAGCTACTGCTGCCACGGCATATAAACATTTAAAAATCACGCCCCGAAATCAGGTATGTGCGGCTAAAGTTGTTTCTGGCTCTGGTGCTGCTGCTCGCACTGCTGGGAACCGCGAGCGGACAGAACATAACCGTAAACGCAGAGGTAGAGTACCGAATGAAGTCGCTGACTTCCATGGAGGACACGTTCTACCTCAGGTTCAAGAACACCAACGAGCAGGAGATAGAGGTCCTCGACTTCTTCATTACGATCCCCAAGTCCGAGAACGCGAAGATAGTCTACGTAAAGGATCTCCCCTCGGGATACGTGAAGGTCTCGGACATTGTGGGAGATGACGGAAGGGAGTACACGATGATCCAGGTCACGAAAACCCTGACCCCCTTCGAGGAGTACCAGCTTACCATCAAGCGAGAGCTCACGAATCCGGTGGAGGTTCTCGGTGATGGTGTTTACTCCTTCAAGGCCTACGAGTTCCCGTCATACTTCCGCGACTTCGGTCTGAGCGTGGAGAGGTTCACGATAAAGCTGAGCTTTCCGGACAGCATATTCAAGAACTACAACATACTGAGCACATCCTCCAACACGAAGTTCGTTTACAAGTCCCTCAACAGGATAGACGGCCTTGAGTGGGACTACGTAAACCCCCCCAACCAGATTCACGTGTACGTCTCCTTCACCGAGGTTCCCAACTTCTACCTGTTCAACATCATCGGGGCCGGGCTCACGATTGTGGCGTTTTCGGCCCTGTTCGTGTACACCCTCAGGCTCGAGAAGAGGCTGAAAAAGCACGAGGTCGTGAAGAATCCCCCGTGGAGCGGTGACCTGCTCGCAAAAATGAAAGAGATGATTCAGAGGGCGGAGAAGGAGATACTCATAACCTCCCCCCACATATACTACACGGACTGGCTCACCGCAGAACTCCAGCCCCTCATGAGCAGGGGGATAAAGTTCAGAATAATCACGTGGCCCAGCTACAGGAGAGACGTTTACAGGAGCGTCGAGGAGGTTCAGGAGGACAAGAAGCAGTACTTCACCCTCAAGAGGTTTCTGGAGATGTTCCCGCCCGGCAGCGTGAGGCTGAACGACAACATCCACGCCAAGATGCTGATAATAGATGAGAGGGAGGTTCTGATAACCACGGCGAACCTCTCCCAGACCGGGCTTTACGAGAACTACGAGGTTGGAGTGTATGCCGACAACCCGGATCTTGCGAAGCGTGCGAAGGAGTTTTTCGAGCTCGTGTGGAACTCGGAAGATACGATCGAGCTGAACGAGGAGACGCTCAACGCGAAGGTTGCGTGGGCCCTCATCATGGACATAAAGAGCAGGAAGGAGGTGGAAAAATGATTTTTGACGACATAGGCAGCTTTCCCCTCCCGGAGGGAATAACGAGGGAGTGGGTAAATGCCAACCTCAACACGAAGGAGTATGCGGAGATGGTGAAAAGGGCCTTCCTGATGAAGGTAAACGCAGGCGTGGATGTGCCAACCTACCCCCAATTCAGGGACATGAACGAGATGTTCCTCGACCTCATCAAGAACCCCAAGTATCAGGAGGACGTTTACGTGATCAGAAGAGAGTATGCAAGAATAAGGGAGGTTGAGGCCATCCTCGAGATGGACGTTAAAGCCATGAGGGTCTGCATAACCGGGCCTTTCGAGCTATATTACAAAGAGTTCGGGCCCGTCATTTACGACGATGCCCTCGAGAAGATCGGCATCTCCATTTCCCGCTTCATCGAGAATCTGGACAGCGATGTTGTGAAGTGCGTGAGCCTCGACGAGCCGAGCCTCGGAACGAACCCGGAGCTTCAGCCAACAAAGGAGCAGATCCAGCTCGCCTACGAGAAGATTGATTTTCCCGGAGACGTGCAGATTCACCTCCACTCCCCGCTCTTCTACACTGAGGTGCTCGATGTGGAGCAGATAAACGTGATCGGGATAGAGAGCGCGAGGGACGAGAAGGCGATGGACTTCGTTGACAGGGAGGATCTGGAGAGCTACGACAAGTACCTGAGGGTTGGGGTTGGCAGGAGCGACATCGACGGCATCATAGCAGAGTACAACTCTAAACACGGGGTGAACGTGTGGGGGGACAGTGAGGGGATGATGAGGGCGATTGACGAGGTGGAGTCTCCGGAAAGGATAAGGGGCAGGATTGAGAGAGCCATAAAGCTGTTTGAGGACAGGCTGAAGTACATCGGCCCGGACTGCGGTCTGTTCAGCTTTCCTTCTCAGGAGCACGCGGTGAGAATTCTCGAGAACATAAACAGGGCGAGGGAGATGCTATGAACGACCCCCTGAGCTTCTTCTTCACCGCGTTCACCACGCTTTTCATAATCATCGACCCGCCCGGAAACATACCGACCTTCATAGCCCTCACCGAGAGCCTGAACAAGGAGCTGATAGACAGAATATCCAAGAAGGCCACAGTCATTGCGACCGTCATCCTCCTCGTTTTCGTATTCGCAGGATGGGCGGTGATGGAGTTCTTCTCGATCTCAATAGAGGCCCTCAAGATAGCCGGCGGGCTGATGATGTTCATCATATCCATCGACATCCTCTTCGGGAGAAAGTCGAGGGAGATCTACGAGGAGAGGGGGAAGATGAGCGCGGAAATTGACTCGATAGCGGTGTTCCCCCTCGCTCTGCCGCTCTACAGCGGTCCGGGTGCTATAACCGCGGTTGTTGTCCTTTCCTCAAGCGCCGATCTTATAGGCAAGCTGCTCATCGTCGTGGCGGTTCTGCTGATCTACGCCATAGTCAGGCTCACCCACATATACGCAGTTACGCTCATGAGGATACTGGGAAAGAGCGGTTCCGACATAATCGCGAGGGTCATGGCGATTCTGCTTGCTGCGATAAGCGTTGAGTATGTCATGGACGGTGTGCTCTCCAAGGTGGGGCTGGCATGATATACCTCCACGAGCTGATAAGGGTGAGGCTCAAAAGGAGGAAGGTTGCGATCGGACTCTACAGGTTCGACGAGACCAGCGAGGAGAGGGTGCTGAGAGCTGCAGAGATAGCCGGAGAGTTTGCGGATGTTGCGGTCGTTGACGAGGGAGAGAAGACCGAGGAGGTCCTGTACAGGCTCGTGAGAGATGGAGAGGTTCACGCCGTGGTTCGGGGAACCGCGAGGGCCTCAAAGTTCCTCCAGATCATCAGGAAGGAGTACAGTCCAAAAAGAGTTGCAGTGCTCGAAACCGCTGACAAAAGGCTGTTTCTCCTCGCTCCGGTTGGTGTGGATGAGGGCAAGACGGTGAAAGAGAAACTTGAACTGATAGAGCACGCGAGGAGTGTGGCCGAGAGGCTCGGGCTTGAGGCGAGGGTGGCGGTGCTTGCCGGTGGAAGGTATGGAGACGTCGGAAGGAGCAGGGAGGTGGACGAGAGCCTTGCGATGGCGGAGCTGACGGCAAGGCTTTCAGGAGGGGAGAACTTCGAGATACGGCTGGAGGATGCGGTCAGCAGCGGGATAGTTATCGCCCCCGACGGGATCTCCGGAAACCTGATATTCAGGAGCCTGTGCTACCTTGGCGCTGGCAGGGAATACGGGGCAGTTTACTGCGGATTGCCCTTCAGGATCGTCGACACGAGCAGGAGCCAGAGTGCGGAGGGCTTTGCGAGGGCAATAGCGCTCGCGACGGTGATATGATGAGGAGGTACCCGGAGAAGCCCCTCGTCGGCGTTGGAGCTGTCGTGATCAGGAACGGGAAGATTCTGCTCGTGAAGAGGGCTAACGAGCCGAACAAGGGGAAGTGGTCTGTCCCCGGTGGGCTTGTGAGGGCTGGCGAGACCCTCGAAGAGGCGCTGAAGAGGGAGATGAGAGAGGAGCTCGGGGTGGAGGTAGAGGTCGGGGACGTGGCCTGCGTGACGGACGAGATATTCTACGATGGGGAGAAGAGGGTCGAGTACCACTACGTCGTCATAGACTTCTACGCGGACATAGACGGCGAGCCGAAGGCGATGAGCGACGCGGCTGATGTGGGATGGTTCGAGCTGGAGAGGGTTGGGGAGATCGGGGCCGTGGACTTCGTTCTCAGGCTCGTTGAGAACATAACCAAGAACTCGGGTAAGATATACCTCAGGGAGTAGCAATATATACACTCCCGCAGACCATTTTTCCATGCGAGTGTCAGGGGTGAACAGCGTATCAGAGGCTCTTAAAGCGGGAAAGGTCAACAGGATCTACTACGACGTCTCGCACAAGTCAAGAAGAATCGAGGACATTGTCAGGCAGGCCAGAAAGCTCGGAATACCGGTGGTTGGACTCAGGAGGCTCGAGTCGAGGATTGAGGCGGACATCTCCCCGGTGAAGTACAAGGACTTAGAGTACGTGGCTGAGAAGGCGATCAGAACCGGAAGCTTCCTCCTTCTCCTCGACTCGGTTCAGGATCCACAGAACCTCGGTGCCGTGATCAGAAACGCAGTCTTTTTCGGGTGTGCGGGGATCGTGATCCCCAAGAGGAGGAGCGCTCAGGTTAACGAGACCGTCGTGAAGGTCTCAGCTGGGACTGCGCTGCATGCCGACATAGCGAGAGTTTCAAACCTCGCAAATACGGTTAAGAGTCTGAAGAAGCTTGGATTCCACGTAATATGTGCCGAGCTCGGCGGGAAGAGCATAGAGGAGGCGTTCATGGATCCCCCGCTCGCCATTGTCATCGGTGGCGAGGACGAGGGGGTTTCGAGACCTGTTAAGAAGCAGTGCGATGAGGTTGTTAGCATCCCGAGCTTTGGAAGGGCCGAAAGCCTCAACCTTTCCTGCGCATCAGCCATATTCATGTACGAGTTCAGGAGGAGGTTGTCGTGATAGACGGTGTTATGCTTGCAATTCTTGCCGCTCTGATGTGGGGTTTCGTGCCTGTGCTGGACAAGACAGCATTGGCGAGTGGAATTTCAATCTACACGGCCATACTCGTGAGGAGCGTGGGAGCGATACTCGTGATGGGCTTGGTGGTCATGCTCACCGGGGGGCTCAAACCCCAGGAGTTCAGCGTCAGGAGCGTTTCGATTTTGATGGCTGCGGGTGCAATAGCCGGAGGAATTGCGATGGTCGTCTACTTCATGGCCCTCCAGAAGATAGGGGCTGCAAAGACCGTGCCGATAACGTCCATCTACCCCCTCTTCACCATCGTCTTCTCGGCGCTGATTCTCAGGGAGAACTTCGACTACACCAACGTCTTCATCGGGACGCTGCTGATTGTGGCCGGGCTGATAGTTCTGCAGAGGTGAGCGGCATGGACATTGAGGGTTACGCGAGGAGGCACATAAACGACCCCGACCTGATCGAGAAGCTTGCCGAGAGGATAATGGAGTTCAAGGACGTTGACGAGAGCTACGCGAGAAAACTCGCTGAAGCTGTGGTTCTCGAGGTCAGGAACGCCTATTCAAAGACGAGCTTCCTCCTCGACTACCACAGAACCGGGGTCACGATGGGGAAATTCGGCGTGGGCAGCAGGGGGACGGGGGACTTCTACGTCCACTCGAAGATCGCGGAGATGTGCGGAGAGGCGGTGGTGAGCTCAAGGGATCTTGATGATGCTGGGGTTGTGAAGGTTGGCGACTACTACGTGTCCGTGGCGATAGACGGGATCCACTCGAGGCTCAGCGAGTTTCCGTTCATAGCCGGCTTCCACGTTACGAGAGCGGCGATGAGGGACGTGCTCGTAATGGGCTCAAGTCCCATAGCCCTTTTCTCCGACATTCACATAGCCGATGACGGAGATGTCTCCAAGATATTCGACCACCTCGCCGGCATAACTGCCGTGAGCGAGCTCACTGGAGTTCCTCTCATCGCGGGAAGCACTCTGAGGATAGGAGGGGACATGGTCATAGGCGAGAGGATGACCGGGGCTGTGGGATGTGTTGGGGTTTCGAGGCACATAACCCCGAGGAGGGACGCAAGGGAGGGAGATGTGATAATCCTCACCGAGGGTGCTGGAGGTGGAACGGTCGCGACCACGGCAATATACTACGGGATGCACGAAGTTGTGGAAGAGACGATAAACCTCGACTTCATCTTCGCCGCGAGATCAATAATAGAGTCAGAAGCGGTCAAAAAGGTGCACGCGATGTCCGACGTGACGAACGGGGGAATCAGGGGAGATGCGGAGGAGATCTCAAGAGCCTCAAAGACCGCGCTCTACTTCGATGTGGGGAAGATAAGGAGGCTGATAAACAGAAGGGTGCTTGAGATGCTCGAAGAACTCGAGATAGACTTCATGGGCGTCTCCATAGACTCCCTGATGGTGATCTGCCCAGAGGAGCACGCAGAGGAGATTCTGGAGAGGATCAGGTCTTCCGGAGTTGAAGCCGACGTGGTTGGATGGGTTGAGAAGGGGAGCGGGGCATTCTCAGTGGATGGTGACAGAATAGAGCCTCTCAGGCCAAAGTTCAGGGAGTCAGCTTACACACCAGTGAAGAAGATGGTCGGGGAGGATAAGCCGGAGGACTTCGACGAGATGAGGAGGAGGGTGGACGAGGCCTTCGAAAAGGCCCTCGAAAAGAAGAGGAGGGTTGTGGAGCGGCTAAAAAGGGAGATCCCACCGGGATGATGGATCGTCCCGCAGGTACTTCTCCACAAGCCTCTCCTCGACGTCCACGCCATAGTAGTTGGCCAGACTGAGAACCATGAAGAGGCAGTCGGCCAGCTCCTCCCTCACCTCCTCCGTATTCCCCTTCCTAACCGCCTCGGCCAGCTCACCAGCCTCCTCAAAGAAGACTGCAAGAAGGAACAAGGGACCGGATTTTTTATCAGTTTCACTGTATTTTTCGCTTACCTTCTTTGCGAGTTCTGCGAGTTCCATGGATTATGGTACAACCACATGATATAAACCTTGCATGGATGATGAGTAATTTCAAAAAATTTTTAATATTACGAAATTTCTGAAAAATATGAAAAGTTGCAAAGCCACGAGAATTGAGGCCATTCTGACAGTTGACAGCAAGGGGCAGATACTCTTGCCAAAAGAGCTTAGAGAGAAGGCAAACATTAAACCCGGAGATAGACTCGTGGCCATAAGCGGATGCGACGAAAATGGCGAACCTTGCTGTCTCATTCTCGTCAGGGCTGAACTTCTGGACGAAAGCATTAGAGATGTACTTTCACCCATGCTAAGAGGTGTCGTGCAGTGAGTGGAGGGAGAAAGCTGTCGACCATGGAGAAATACCTGACACTCTGGATATTCTTGGCAATCATAAGTGGGATAGCTCTTGGCTACGTCTATCCTGAAATAGCCGACATCATAAGTTCTCTTAGCGTAGGCACCACATCGATTCCCATAGCCATTGGCCTGATTCTGATGATGTACCCGCCTCTCGCGAAGGTGAAGTATGAAGAGATGGGAAAGATTTTCCGGAACCTAAAGCTCCTGGCCTTCTCCCTCGTCCAGAACTGGATTGTGGGACCGGTGGTGATGTTTCTGCTCGCCATAACCTTGCTGAGAGACCTACCGGAGTTCATGATGGGTGTTATACTCGTTGGACTGGCAAGATGCATAGCGATGGTCATAGTTTGGAACGAGCTGGCTGAGGGAGACAGAGAGCTTGCTGTAGGGCTTGTAGCCTTCAACGCCATATTTCAGATTCTCTTCTACGCGGTTTACATATATGTCTTCATAACCATCGCCCTGAACTGGCTTGGACTTGTTACGGGTGTTGAGGCGGATGTCAGCATTGCTGAGGCTGCAAAGACCGTGTTCATATACTTGGGCATACCTTTCATCGCAGGAGTAGTTACAAGGTACGTGAGTTTCAGGCTGAAGGGCAAAGATTGGTTCGAAAACGTTCTCGCTCCAAAATTAAGCCTACTCACTCCAGCAGCTTTACTCTTCACAATCATCGTGATGTTCTCGCTCAAGGGAGAGTACATAGTGGAGCTTCCGCTCCAGGTTATGAGGGTTGCAGTCCCGCTAACACTTTACTTCCTCATCATGTGGTTCGCAACGTTCTTCATAGCTTACAAACTCGGAGTTGACTACCCGAAAACCACAGCAGTGTCTTTTACCGCAGCAAGCAACGACTTTGAGCTTGCCATAGCTGTTGCTGTTGCCATGTGGGGAATTCACAGCAACCAGGCTTTCGCAACAGTGATTGGCCCATTAATCGAGGTTCCCGTGCTTATAAGCTTAGTAAATGTCGCTCTGAAGCTGAAGGAGAGATTGTATGCTGAAACTTGTGTTCAGTCGTGAAGTTAAAATATGGTGGTTTACATAGACAATCCATGAAATACGAGATTTTATCCAAACCGAGCTACGCTCTGCTGAAGCTCACTCTCGACGAGGGTGAGGAGGTTGTTGCCGAGACCGGGGCTATGGTCTTCATGGACGGCGTGAGGCTGAAGACGGAGATGAAGGGCGGGCTGTTCGGAGGCCTTAAGAGGATGATCGGCGGAGAGTCGTTCTTCGTGAACAGGTTCATAGCCGAGAAGAGGGGTGCGATTCTCGGCCTCGCCCCGCCGTATCAGGGTGATGTGACGCACGTGAGGGTTGAGGGGACTCTATACGCCCAGAGCGGAGCCTTCCTCGCCGGATCGCCGGAGCTGGAGATATCGAGCAAGTGGGGTGGGGCGAGGACGTTCTTCGCGGGAGAAGGACTGATTCTGCTGAAGATAGACGGCCACGGAGACGTGTTCCTCTCCTCGTTTGGTGGCATCGAGGAGGTCGAGGTTAACGGAGAGCTCGTCGTCGACACGGGCCACATCGTTGCATTTGAGGAGGGGCTGAGCTTCACGATATCCAAGGCTGGAGGCCTAAAAGCCACTCTGCTTAGCGGAGAGGGGCTGGTGGCCAAGTTTAAGGGCTCGGGGAAGGTGTGGATCCAGACCCGATCGGTCTCCGACTACATAGGCTGGCTCGCCTCGCTTATGCCCTCGAGAGACTGAGCCCATTTCCCAATTTTTCAGGTAAAACTTCTTCGGGAAAAAGTATAAGGATGTTGTCAGGTTAAGTGTATTTTGCAATGTCCGTGCCGAGAAGCGTTTACCGGAAGAGGATCAGAAGAGCTCAGGAGCAGATGGAGAGTGCCGGAATTGACGCGTTCCTCGCCCTGTCTCTCGAGAACTACCGGTACTTCACCGGAGATGTTAGAAAGCAGCCGAGGATGTTCATTCCAGCGAATGATGAGCCGTTCGTCATCGTGTTTGAAGGTGAGGTGGAGGAGGCGGAGAGGAAAACCGGGCTGGAGGCCAAGGGTTACAGAGCCCTCCACGAGATGATCGGGCATGTGGTCAGCTTTCTGAACTCCATCGACACTGAAACCCCAACAGTGGCGGTGGAAATGGAGTTCTCGACTCCGGCATTCCTGCTCGAGAGGTTCAGGATGGCCAACCCGCACGTCGAGGTGGTGGACGCGAAGCAGATAGTCGCGCCCCTCAGAAAGTTCAAGGACAGGTATGAGCTCGATTTCATGAGGAAGGCCGGAAAGCTCGCCGACATCGCGATGGAGAAAGCGCTGGAGCTCTTAAGGCCGGGTGTAAGCGAGAGGGAGATTGCTCTTGAGGTCGAATACCACGTGCGGAAGAAGGGGGCTGAGAGGCTTGCGTTCCCAATGTTCGTGAATTCCGGTGAGAGGAGCCTTTGGCTGCACGGGCTCGCAACTGACAGGAAGATTGAGGATGGTGACGTTGTTCTGATTGACGTTGGCCCCGTTTACGAGGGGTACTGCGCCGATATCGCGAGGACGTTTGTGGTGGGAAACGCGACTGAGGAGCAGAGGAGGGTGCACAGGGCCTACGTGGAGATGCAGGAGAAGACCATAGAGGCGATAGAGGGAAGTAAGGGAGAGGTGTCGGTTCTCGACCTAGAGAGGAGAAACGCCGAGTTCTTAAAGTCAGTCGGGTTTGGGGACAGCTACGTGAGGGGTTTCGTCCACGGGATAGGCCTGAACTTTGAGGAGACCCCGTTCCCAACCATTTTCCCAGAGGACCTCAGAGAAATCATAGAAAAGGATATGACGCTCTCTGTTGGCCACTCAGTCCTCTCGGTCAGAGGAGTGGGTGGTTTCAGGGTTGAGGACACGATATATGTTGGAGAGAAAGTGGAGAGGTTAACCACCTTCACCCGGGAGCTCCTGGAGGTGTGAGAGGTGCCAGAGGCGAGAGAGGAGTTCGTTGTGAGTGCTCCAAAAAGCAGGGTTGTCGAGGTGCTCTCAAACCCGAGGGATGTGGGGGAGTGCTTCGGCTTCGTCAAAGGCACTTCAGAGGACGGGAAGATCTGGTACATCAAGGCACCGATGTCAGCGATAACGCAAACGAGAGAGCTGCACATGAGCTTTTCAGAAGAGGGCAAGCTGGAGTGGGAAGCGAGGGGTGAGCACCTGCTGTGGAGGGGAAGGTTTGAGGTTGAGGAGGTTGAGGGCGGTGTGAAGGTGGTTGTAGTGCTGTACGTCGAGGGGCTGGGAGCAATGGCCTCGATAATAAACCCCATGGCGAGCGTCCAGATAAGGGGACAGCTCAGGCATTTTGTGAAGAAGCTGAAGGAGAAGATCTCCGGGGCCTGAACCGGATTTTCCGAACACTGTTTTCAGATTCGACTCGGCATTCGAAAGTGTTAAGTGGGATAATCTAAAATAATTAAACATGAGAAAAAGTGCCCTCGACGGTGTTAGGGTGCTGGACATAACGAGAATTATCTACGGCCCATGGGCTGCCACGCTGCTCGCACAGCTTGGAGCAGAGGTTATCCACGTGGAACTGCCAGGCAGCGGAGACACGCTGGTCAGACTTGTCTCTCCGGGAGGTGTCTTTCCGAGAAACATCTCTCCCGGGATGATGTGCTGCAACGCGAACAAGTACTACGTCGCCATAGATCTTCGAAAGGAGGAGGGCAGGGAACTCATAAGGGAGCTCGCAGCCAAAAGTGACGTTCTGATGGAGAACTTCAAGCCGGGAACGTTTGACAGGTGGGGGATCGGTTACAGACAGCTCAGCAGGATAAACCCGCAGCTCATCTACGTGAGCATGCAGGGATTCGGAAACTGGGGGGAGCTATGGGAGAGGCCGAGCTACGACGCCTACGCTCAGGGAATTACAGGACTTGCAGAGATTACGGGTTTTGAGGAGGCTATGCCCGTGAAGTCTCAGGCATGGATCGGTGATTTTCTGAGCGGAACTGTTGCGGCGTTCACAACCCTCGTTGCGCTGTTCTGGAGAAACAGGAGTGGGAGGGGGTAGTTCATAGACATGAGTCAGGCCGAGGTGTTGCTGAGAGTCATGGACTGGACGTGGCTCTACATCGCTCTTACAAACAGGAACAGGAAAAGGTACGGGAACAGAGACCCTGCCGTTGTCCCTTCATGCATAGTCAGATGTGAGGATGGGTTTGCTGCCATAGCGGCTTTTTCGGAGAACGAGTACAGAGGACTCTGCGAGGCGATGGGCAGGGAAGATCTGCTGGAGTTTCTCGACTACGAGAGCAGAATAAGGAACGTCGAAAGGATATACGATGCGATCGAGTCATGGGCTTCCGGCAAAAAGGTGGAGGAGGTTGTCGAGGCCGGGTTTGAGAGCGGCTTTGCTGCTGCGGAGGTGATGAGCTCTGCAAAACTCCATTCGAACGAGCACTTCAACGAGAGAAAGGCGGTGTGGAAGTACTTCGACCCGATATACGAGGATCTCTGCTACCCATTCGCCCTGCACCTTTCCAAGACACCGGGCAGCATAAGGTGGAGCATGAGGCCTGTTGGCTTTGACAACGAGCACGTTTTCAGAAGGGTTCTCAGAATATCCGAGGATGAGCTGGAAGAGCTGTACAGAAAGGGAGTGATCGGCAAGTGGGACGCGAGCATTCCAACGACGGCTCCGCCTGAGGGCAAGGAGGGGAAGACCATCTACTGAGGTGGTGGAAATGTCTGAGAGTGGAGAATGGACGGTTTTCGCCCAAAAGCTGACGGATCCGAAGCACAGCACCGGAAAGCCCGAAGCCCTTGACGGGGTCAGGGTTCTTGACCTGAGCTACGGAAGCTTTGCAGGGCTGTTCGCATCATCAATGCTCGCAGAGTTTGGAGCTGAGGTGATAAGAATAGAGCCGCCCGAAGGTGACATTTCGAGAAAAATCACCCCTGAAAACCTGAAAATCGGAGACACCGGAATAGCGTACATCGTGGAGGGGAGAAACAAGTACCACATCACGCTGAACATAGAGAGCGAGAGGGGCAAAGAGCTGCTGAGGGAGCTCGTGGAGAAGAGCGACGTTCTCATAGAGACTTTCCCTCCGGGACACATGGAGTCCCTCGGTCTCGGTTACGATGAGCTCAGCTCGATTAACAGCAGGCTGATCTACTGCGCGATCCACACTCACGGGCACAGAGGGGAGCTGTCCGAAAGGGCGGGAAGGTCTGGGTTTGGGGACTACGACATAATCGCCCAGGCCATGAGCGGATTCGCCTACACCACAGGGATTCCCGAGGACTACGAGGAGTTTCCGGAGCACACAAGAGTGCCAACAAGAATGGGCAACTGGATGGGGTGGTATGCTGGAGGAGCGTTTGCAGCACTATCGATAATGGCCGCGCTCATCTTCAGAGATATGAGCGGGGAGGGGCAGTACATAGACATCAGCCCTGCCGAAGCACTTATGTGCCTGAACAACTACGCCCTGCACTTCTACCACCTCACAGGGAAGGTCATAGAGAGGAGCGGGAATTTTGAGCCCGCAGCATTTGCCTACAACTACTTCAGAGCCAAGGACGGGATGGTGTTCATAGCGGGCTACACGGATCCAAACTGGAAAGCGCTGTGCAGAATAATCGGAAGGGAGGATCTGGTGGAGAAGTACCCGACAATAAAGGATCGAACCAACCCCAGGAACTGGATTCCCATGACGAGGGAGATAGAGAAGTTCACAATGGAGCACACGAGAGAGGAAATCCTGAAGATCTGGCTGTCCTACAAAGGAGAAGGGGTTACTGTTGCGGGAGAGGTGCTGAAGCCCATAGAAACCCTGCAGTTCAACCACTGGTTTGAGAGGGGAGCCTTGCTCAGGTTCAAAGACAGGGATTACGGAGAGCTGCTGATTCAGGGAACCCCGGCAAAAATGAGCGAGACACCGCCGAGGATCAAGTGGGCGTGCAGGCCCGTCGGGGCGGATAACAGCTACATCTACTCTAAACTGCTCGGAGTTGACGAGAAAGAGCTCGAAGTGATGAGAAAAGAGGGAGTTGTGTGAACTGAACTCGCAACTTCTTTCAACACTTCTTTAAATTTTTGTCAAATAACTACAGTGAGTCTCACGTAACTCGATTACCAAAACCTTCATAAACACACAATTCCCAAGGAGAAGGGAAAGAGAGCCTCCTCAGTAGTGCCGGGGTTGCAGAGAGGCACTGCGCCGGCCTTGAGAGCCGGTGCCCGTTTCGGGCTCCTGGGTTCAAGTCCCAGCCCCGGCGTGCAATTTCGAATTTGAATTTTTTGATGTGCCTTTAGAATTCTGACATTATAGCAGGATTATTTGTCTTATGTTCGTTGTGATAGATGGTTTTTTCAAAAATTTACGCAAAACCTATATTTTTGAATGGAGATAATAACAGAATATGGGTATTCAAGAATACAATGGTGCCATAAATTGCGAGAAAAAGATTATCTCAAGAGGTTCTCTTAATGTTGGTTGATGAGACAGGGAGAGAGAACGTGAAAGAGTTGAAAACTCATGCCTGACGATAGTTTAGAGGAAATAAAGAAAGGAATCGAGAAAATAGAACGAGAAATTAAAAGAATTAATGAAACAATAACAACTTCAAATAAAAAAATGGAGACAATATCACGAACTACGAATGATCAGTTTTTTAAATTATCCATTAGTTTCACCATCATACTCGCCAGGATATTCCCTCATAGTGTCTTTATTACCCCTATATGCCCAGAAAATAATTGGGCTAACTTTTTTGTTATTGGGGATTTTTGGGATTTTTTGGACATTCAGGAAGTACAATAAGGAAAATAGCATCTCAAATGGATATAAAAAATCTGAAAACAAAAGAAAAAGATTGAAAAAATCCGAAAATAGCTTTAGTGGGACTGAAGGAAAAAACAGAAAATGAAAAAAGCCTAATAGACTCTCTATATGAGCACACAAAGAAAGTTACTCCGTATCTAACGGTTTATTCAGCAATTATGACAATGGGTGCTATTTTTTTAGCGATTTCAGAGCCGTTAAAATCTACCAATCAAAGCATAGCAGCAACATTCGGAATTTCAGGCTTAATTTTTGTTTTTTCAAGCTTTATAGGCATATTAGCATCGATAATATACATTTACCGGAGGGGAAGATTACTAGGTTTGTTAAGGATTTTTGTGGATGGTCTTATCATTGGCACCTTTATCCTATTCTTTTTTGGATTTTTTATTTTATTTTTTCTATTTTAATTAACAAACCCCCATTCTAAAATTCGAATAGTTTTTCTTCTCTCCTCCATCATATATACCACTCCGCCCCTTACGCACCACATAGAACAATCTGGAACACACTCTAAACCAATCTCTGTAAAGAGACTTTCCGCCAAAAACAGCCAGCAGAGGGTTGATTTGCATATAAGAATTTCAAGGGAGAATTATATATTCTTGAGAGAAAATTTCAGAAATCGATTTTCTGAGACTATTGACAAACTGCTGGACTCTCTCAGGACTGAAGAACCCATAGAAATCCAGATTCTCAGAATCGGAAGTGGGTCCGCCCGGATTCGAACCGGGGACCTCCTGCGTGTGAGGCAGGCGTCATAACCACTAGACCACGGACCCTCCTTCGATATTGATGGAGGATGGGTTTATGATTTTTGTGGTTTGTCACAGCCCGTTGTGGCAAAGAAAGTTTTTATTGTATCGTCTGTAAAGTTTACTGTGTATGAAGGCTATCTGGAGGGGTTCGATAACCTTCGGGCTCGTCTCGATCCCTGTAAAGCTCTACAACGCCAGAGTCAGCAGGGAGATAAGCTTCCACATGCTGCACTCGTCTGACGGGGGCAGGATCAGGTTCAAAAAGGTGTGCGAGAAGTGCGGGAAGGAGGTCAGCAAGAACGAGATAGTGAAGGGCTACGAGATCTCCAAGAACGAGTACGTGATCCTCACAGACGAGGACCTCGAAAAGCTTCCGCTCAGGAGCGCGAAGGAAGTTAGGGTTCTCCAGTTCTTCGACCCGTCCGAGCTCAGCGTGATATACTACGGCAGCATGTACTACGTGTCGCCCGACAAGGGTGGCGTCAAGGCGTACACCCTCCTGAGGAAGGCAATGGAGGACACGGGCAGCATGGGGCTCGGAAAACTCACCATGAGGGGCAAGGAGTACCTCGTCGGACTGAGAGCATTTGGAGATGGGATTCTGCTCGCGCAGCTCTATTACGTGGACGAGATCAGGAGCCCGTACGAGGTTCCGAACTGGGGCGCTAAGGAGGAGTACTCTGAGGAGGAGCTTGAGCTTGCAAAGCAGCTTGTTCTTGCCATGAAGAAGCCACTGAGGCTCGAGGAGTACAGGAACGAGTACTACGAGGCCCTCATGCAGCTAATAGAGGCCAAGCTCGCTGGCCACGAGGTTAAAGTGACGGAGGAGGTTGAAACGGCCAAATCTCTTGTGGAGGCGCTCAAAGAGAGTCTGGAGGCCGTGAAGTGAGATGAGCTGGTTCGACGAGAAGATAAGGCCAATGCTCGCGAAGAGGGCCGAGCCGTTTGACTCTCCAGACTTCATATACGAGCTCAAGCTCGATGGCACGAGGTGCATCGCCTTCGTGGACGTGGAGAGGCGAAGGGTCAGGATGCAGAACCGAAGGCTGTTCGAGATAGCCTACAGGTACCCCGAAATCGACCTTCTGAGTGCGTTTGACGACAGCGTAGTTGTTGACGGGGAGATAGTCGTCCTGAAAAACGGAGTTCCGGACTTCTCCCTCCTGCAGAAGAGGGAGCATGTGGACTCTGAAAGCAGGGTAAGGATTCTCTCGAAGCTGTATCCAGCAGTTTACTTCGTCTTCGACGTCCTTTACTCCTCGGGAAGGTGGACGATGAAGCGTCCGCTCTCTGAGAGAAAGGAGATTCTCGGAGAAGTGCTCTCCGAGACCGAACACGTTCTCAAGGTTGAGTCGTTCAGGGAGAAGGGGGTGGAGCTGTTCAGCAAAGCGGTTTCAATGGGCTTCGAGGGGCTTGTAGCAAAGAGGATCGACTCACCCTACAGGCCGGGAGTCAGGAGTGACGAGTGGCTCAAGATCAAGAAGAGGAGAACCATGGACTGCGTCATAACCGGCTACCTCGAGGGGGAAGGGCAGAGGGAGGGGCTCTTCGGATCCCTCGTGCTTGCCGTTTATGATGGGGAAACGCTCATCCACGTGGGTCAAGTTGGCACAGGATTCTCATCAGACTTTCTGAGGGAGTTCACGGGAAAGCTGAGAGAAATTGAGATCCAGACACCCCACTTCAGCGAGAGCTTTGCCAGACCCGTTCACTGGGTCAAGCCTGTATACGTGTGCGAGGTGGAGTACCTCGAGCTCACGAAGGACTGCAAGCTGAGAGCTCCGGTATTCAGGCGGCTCAGATACGACAAGAGCCCGGAGGACTGCACAGCCGAACAGATCGAAGAGTGTATAAAAAATAGGGTTGTTGATTGAGCTACCTCTCTCTCCTTGCAAGCCCGGCGGCCAGGATCAGGCCAGCCAGTGACAGCACCGCCTCAAATCCCGGGATTCCCTTTTCCTCGACCTTTTCTGTCTCTGCAGGTGTTGGGGTTTTTGCGGTTTCTTCAGCGGTCTTTTCGGGCGTCGGGGTTGGTGATGGCGTGCTCACCGTGGCTGGGGTCTCGGTCTGAGCTGGCGTTGGCGTGACCTCGACCGGCTTCTCCACCGCAATTGCGAAGTAGCTGAAACCCGGCGTGCTTGCCTCGAAGTAGACGTACTGCTCGTCCTCGCCGCTGACGCTCGTGTTGAGCTTCGACCACTCGCTTCCGTTCCACCTGTACATGAAGACGTTCTCAGCCCTCGCCCTCTCCTGCTCGAGCCACTGCCTCTCCACCCTGAACTTTATCCTCGCCTCCCGCACTGTTCCGTTCTCGAGCTCTATGCTGAGGTAGGAGTAGACCCTTCCGGGAGCCTTGGGAGCATCGGGGGACTCGACCTTCCTCACCTTGAGCCGGACGTTCTCCGAGCTCGCATCCGGGCTGAGGACTATCTCCGTAACTCCAGCAACTCCGTGCTCGATCTCGACCCTGAGGGGCTCCCCTTCCCTGAGCCTCATGGACACCTGAACCTCTCCATCGCCCGAGAGCATGGAGACTATCTCGCTCCTGATCTCCTCTGCCGTGGAGGGCTGGACTCCGCCTGCTCCACCAGAGGTTGTGCCGGTGTAGGTAGCTGATGATGTCGTTGATGATGTGCCCGTGCCGGACTGGGTCTCCTGAACTGTTACGGTGAAGTTCCTTGATGCTGTATGACCAAGGGCGTCTGAGGCAGTTACGTTAACCACATGATCTCCGGCAGAGAGCGAGAGGGTGTACTGCCTGCTCGTTCCGCTTCCGGAAACGCTCGGGCTTGCCTGTGTTCCGTCAACCATTATCGTCACCGGGCCTATGCTGGAGACGGTGTCGGTGACGGTTACTGTGAGCGTGCTTCCGCTTAGAGAGAAGGAGATCGACGGGGGTGAGCTGTCTGCCACTATGCTTCCCGAAACCGTTCTCGTGTTCCCTGCCCTGTCCGTGAGGATCAGGTAGTAGGTGTACGCTACGCCATCCTCAAGGCCGGTGTCAACCCACGAGCCGCTGCCGCTCTGGAGAGTCGCGAACGAGAGCAGCTGCGAGCTTCCCCTTTTCAGCGTGACAGTCGCCATGTTGGAGTCTGAGTATGTGTAGTTGATCCTGACCCTTCCGTTGGACAGCCTCTCGAGGCTGATGCTGCCGGCTGGCTGCGTGGTGTCGACAGTGAAGTTTACTGTGAGGGCGTTCGTCGTCTGGTTGTTCCTGTTCCCCGAGAGGTCCTCGCACACCACGTAGTACGTGTAATCCCCATCACCAAGCGAGTTCAGGGTGAACTCGTAGGTTCTGAGGGACACGAGGGTTCCGGTGCTTCCGGAGGTCTCGACGAGTGTGAGGGGCTTCCCGATCCTGCACCAGCTCACGTCCTCGCTCACCGACACCCTGATGCTCACGTCTCCGGTTGAGGAGTAGTATGGCGGTGCCGTGTCGTTGTTGACTGACTGGAGCGTCACCACCGGCGGTGTGGTGTCGGTGGATGTGACGATGATCGTGTAGTTGCCCGTTAGCGGCAGGGTGGCAGCGTTTCCTCGAGTGTCGACTGCCCTGATGTAGTAGGAGATGTTCTCCGTAACTGCTGACGACGGAATTGTGGCGGTGTAGGTGTCACCGCTCCCGCTCATGCTGATCTGCGCGTAGCTCGTGTCGCTATCCCTCTTGTAGTAGAGGGTGGCTGAGTTCACGCCGCTCGGGTCGGTGATTGTCGCCGTGATCGTTATCTGCTGTCCCTGCGTCGCGGAGGTGACCGGGGTGTGGACTATTGTCGGCCCAGTCGTGTCCGCTGTGACGGTAACCTGTGCGGTATCGCTGGCTATGTTGCCGGCGGTGTCGACCACTATGAGCGTCACGGTGTACGTTCCCGGAGAGTCGTAGCTGTGGGTCACTACGACACCGCTCGCGTTCGCTCCGTCTCCGAAGCTCCAGTAGTAGGAGATTATCGTACCAACACTCCCGCTACCGTCGAACGTTATGCTTTCCCCAACGCTCGCTGTCCTGTCAGGCCCGGCGTCGGCCGTCAGGCCGCTCACCGGCGTGACCATCGCCAGAGCAAAAAATATTAGGAGCAATGCAGCCTTTTTCATTCACTTCACCTCACGATCCCGGAACCGTGAACTCCAGCGGTGGAGATCCCGGAACGGTAACATTCAGCTGGTACACCTCACCGGTCTCGGCGATGACGCCGTTGCTGTAAACCGGGTACAGGACTGCCACCTTGTAGGTTCCCGCCGGAACTGAGAGTGTGAACGACGCCGTCTGACCCGCAGGGATCGTCCTCTCGAAAACCTCAGCATAGTACCTGTCGCTGGTCGCGTTGCTGTCCTTCACCGTTATCCACACCGACACGTCACTGTCGTACAGGCTGGTTATGTTGACGACGAGCGAAGTCTGGGTTCCACCGGTCGTTCCGTTCTGGGTCTGAGTGGCTATTGACTCCAGCGCGATGCTCAGACTCGTATCGCCGCTCACTGTCAGGGTTGTCGCGTTGATGTAGTACCCGTCGGCCTGCACAACCACGCTGTACGTGCCGTCTGGCAGCTGGAAGGTCGCAACGCCGTTGGAGTCGGTGGTGTTGCTCGCACCCGTCGTGTCAGAGTACAGGCTCACGCTCGCTCCAGACACCGCACTGCCGGTCTCGTTCACAACCGTCACTCTAACGCTGGAGAGCGTTGTCGAGGAAACACCAAAGTCGAATGTCATCGAGGTGTCTGAGCTTATCGAGACCTCGAAGTTCATCGGCATGCCGAGGTCGTAGTGGTAGATCTGAACGGTATAGTTGCCGGGCGGTATTCCGGCCATGCTGAAGGTTCCGTTGTCCGTGTACGTCCAGAAGGAGTACTCGTCGTTGTAGATGTACACGTCTGCCGAGCCGGACGGGAGGATTGTGCCGTCGAGCGTGTACCCTCCAACCGCCGACATGTCCACCGTCAGGGTAACGTCTCCGCTGACCGTAACTTCCGCCGAGTAGTATCCGGCTGTCGGGGAGTACACTTCAATCGTGTAGTTGCCCCCGCTCAGCCCGTGGATGACAAAGTTGCCGTTGTAATCCGTGGAAGTCCAGCCTGCGAATTCCCACGTGTCGGAATTGTAGAGGTAAACGTCAGCGTAGCTCACCGCCTGACCGTTCCTGAGAACCTGCCCGCTCAGTGAGTAGCCCTGGGAGACCGTGAGGTTCATCACAGTGTCCCCGCTCAGTGAGACCGATGTCCTGACGGTGGTGTATGAAGACGAGTATGGGTAGAACTCCACCGTGTAGTCCCCGGACGGCAGGTACATCTCGTAGTAGCCATCGCTCCCGACCTCAGCAGAATTCCACCCATTCTCACCGTACGCCACGATCCACCCGCACCCGTAGGAGCAGGTGACGGGCTGGCCGTTTCCGTCAACGATCCACCCGGACAGCATGTTGCCCTGATCTGCGAGGTCAAACGTGACGTTGTAAACCGTATCCCCGGCAAGTGAGAGCGTGACCACCTTCTCGACGAATCCGGGAGACGAGGACGTTGTGGGGTCGAAGTGAATCTCGTACGTTCCAGCTGGCAGCTCGAGCTCGTAATATCCGCTGTCGTTCGTGAACGTGTAGGCGTAGTAGAGAGTGTCCTCCGAGAACGTCCAGATTAAGACGTCAGACATGGGGGTGTCGCTCCTCCCACTGGTGTCCGTGACGTAGCCGCTGAGCTTCACACCATTCGCGAAGCCGACGCTTATGTTGTAGAGCGAAGATGTCAGGCTCTGGTTCACGTCCAGCCTGTCCTCATATGGAGTGAAGTACTCGCTGGAAAAGCCCGGATCCACGCGGATGTTGTACGTGCCGTAGGACGGCAGAGACAGGCTGTAGTACCCGCTCGAATTGGTCGTTGCCGTGACGTAGACGAGGTAGTCGTCACTGTACAGGCTGACGAAGGCCCCGCTCACGGGCGTACCATCCTTGAGCACATATCCTGCGAGAGTTGGCAGCGAGCTTATGTCGAGGACGATGACTGAGGTCGTGTTGTTTATGCTGACCGAGAACGTGTACGTCTGCACGGTGTAGTTGCCAAATATCATGACCTGAGCCGTGTAGTTGCCGTCAATTCCATTTATAGTCACGTTGCCGTTCTGGTCTGTGATGCCGTAGCCGAGGAACGCTGTGGTCGAGTACACAACCACCTCGGCACTGGCTACTGGCGCGCCGCTGTCGAGCACCCTCACGGTCACCGACCTGACCTCAGGTATGTCGAGCTGGGAGAAGTCTATGGCGATCTCACCTCCCTCACTGGCGGTTCTGTTACCAACCTCAATCATCCTGAACGGAGGGATGGCCTCGTATATCACAACCCTGTACTCTCCGGGCTGGATTCCGATGTCCGCTGTGCCGTTGGAGTCGACACTCACACCGTAGAAGCAGGTGCCCTCTAAGGTGATCATGAAGTCGGAAGTGCTGTTGTAAACCGTGCTCCAGTTCAGTGCCCTCACGGTCACGTTTACCGTGCTCTGGTTGCAGGTTTCGGGATACCAGTACACCAGTCCTGAGGGGAGCGTGAAGTTCTCCTCAAAGTACCCACCTTCGGTGTAGTTTCCGTAATACGAGCCTGTCAAGAACCCGTTGCTCTCGTTGAGGATTACGTCAGCAGTGCTGTTGCCTGCGAACGCGTCAATCGGAACCGCGGTCGCGTTCGATGTGGCGTTTATGGCAAAGCCCACGGGTTCGCCGGGATCGTAGCCATTGCTTGCGTTCAAATCCAAGAACGCAATCACCCAGTAAAAGCCCGGTGGAACGGAAAGCGAGTATGCATAGGGGAAGGCCGGGGACTGAACCACCGTTACGTTGACCGGCTGTGAGAGAAGCAGGGATTCAGTAAGGGGCTGGGTCGCGTTGTACGCGGCTATGTGGAGCGTTCCGGTGGCAATTCCGCTGTAGTAGACTGTTCCACCCACGGTCACGTTCGCACTTCCCTGACTCACGGTGCCCGTGCCAGACGAGGTTCCTGCTGGTGAGGCTGTAGTCTCGTAGAGAGTGATGTTCGCGCTGGTGTTGTCACCCAAGGTGACGTTGATGGCAGTCATCCCCAACACATCACTTGCGTTCACCGCGTAGCCAATCGCCGTGTAGTTTCCGCTCTCGTTGAGAAGTGCCACCACGTAGTAACTCCCCGCAGCCACCTGGAACGAGTACTGTGCCGGGTAAGCGATCACGGTGACTGTGGTGCTGTTGTCGGCAGATGGGAGGAAGGCTGTTACATTCTCCGCTGTCAGGTCGTCCCTCGTGTAGAGGCTCGAGTTGAAGGCGTAAACCTCCACCAGCCCAACGCTCACATTGGCAGACGGGAACAGGAATCCGGAGATTGTGTAGTTCACCGTGCCGGCTGGCTGTGGGGTGGGAGCGGTTGAGGTCGCGTTGTAGATGACGAGATCCACCCCGCTGACATCTCCGTTCAGAATCTGGATCTGATTTGACGCGTTCTGCGGCTCGTCCGAGTCGGGAGTGTTGTTTCCGTTGAAGTCCAGAAACGCGAAAACCGTGTAGTTGCCGGTTGGGAGGTTGCTCACGTTGTAGGGGAAAACGAGCGTCTCGGTGGTGGGATCCGATAAGACTGGCCCAAAGCTCGCGTACCACAGATTCCTCGTCTCGTTGTATGCTACCACAATGAGCGGTGTCGTGGCAGGGTCTGTGGCACCAACCACGGTCACGTTGCCCGTTATGTTGTACTGGGCTGCTGCGGTTGACGTGATCACCAGTAGCGCCACTGACACCACTATCAAAACCAAAATGGTCCTGAATTTTTCCTTCACACCAAACTCACCTCTCGCGCATTTGCTCGCACACTCCATCTGATCATCTACCGGTTCTGCAAGGGGATATTTAAGTGTTGCTGAGTTTGAACAGAATAACACAAAAAACAAGTGAAAACGAACCTTTACCTGCAAGACATGAGTTTAAGAAAAGAGAATGAAACAACTCAAAGGTCGAGAACCCTTCTCGCGAGACCCCTTATTGCCGCTGTGACGGGGTGATCCTCATGGTCCCTGACGAAGAACGGCCTATCCATCGTCACGTCACAGCTGCAGGGAATTGTGCCCACAACCTCGACACCGACATCGACATCCCTGCCGTCGTACCTGTTGATGACCGCATACATGGGTTTGGAAAGGCTGCGGATTATATCCAGCAGGGTCTCGGTTCCGTCAACATCGATCTTGTCAGGCCTCAGGGCGAGCAGTACAAGATCGCTCAGGATTATGGAGTTTATGCTGGAGTAGCTGATTCCAGGGTGGGTGTCGAGAACCACGAAGTCAAACCCGCTCAGCTTCTTTTTGACCTCCATCAGCCTCTCGAGTGTCCTCATTTCCTCCCTGTACTCCTTCCTGAGCTCTCTCTTTATCGCGTTCGAGGATGGTGAGGCGAGGATGGCGTACAAGTTCCTGTCGACCTCGACCGTGCACCCCCCAACCTCTGCGTTCCCGTATATCAGGTCGTTTATGTAGCAGTCTGCCTCGAAAAACGAGTAGAGGCTCGGAGCGATCAGATCAAGCTCCATTATGCAGGTTTTTCCGTACTCCGCCAGCACACTCGCCAGGTTGAGGGCTATGAAGGTTTTGCCGACTCCACCCTTGAACGAGTGGAGGCTGATAACCTTCACTGTGACGCACCCCCCATCTCCCTCACCCTCATTAGGTAATCCTCCTGAGATATCTTCGGCTCCCTAACCAAGGCTATGAGAACCGATGCAAAGATCAGCAGGATCAGGGCAATGGCCTCAAAATCGGATGCCTTGGGGGAGTAGTAGAGGATGGCCTTGTACCCGGCGAGCAGTGATGCCATTATAACGGAGAAGCCAATGGCGTAGTGCTTCCCCTCGCTGCCGTACCTTGCGAGATCAGCCCATATGATCATCGAAAAGACGTCCACGAACCCGTAGGACGACTGGATGAGGAGGGCAGAGAGCACGAGGTTCCTGTTGAACAGAACGTACGACGCGGCAAGCAGCAGCAGGCCTGCGATTGATACTGGCTTCCTGCCAAACCTGTCGTAGAGGTATCCAGCCACAACCACGACTGCCACGTAAAACAGAACGTGCACGCTTATGCCAGCCTCCCTGAAGGCCACCTCCATCTCAGCGTACATGAACCCACCGAGAATGTAGAACACCACGATCGGGAGGGCGAAGTTCACAACATCTCTGTTGATTGACCAAGTCTCCCTGGACGGTTTGTCGCGAACCTCGGGCAGTAAGAGCACCGGGACGAGCGGGAGGGCCGCGAGGAGCTGGTTCACGTGGCCACTGTGCTGGACGAGAATGAGATAAATGTTGGCGATTGCAGCGGATACCGCGAAGACTGTCGCTCTCCTCCATGGCTTGACCTTTCTCGACATCAGCGCACCCCAGAAGACCACATGCGCACCAACAGCCAGCCCCTGAATGGCCGATGCTGCTATGTAGTGGCCCGACCTGTAAATGAAAACCGCGAGGATCAGAAGAATGGCGAGTATCTTTAGAGCAGCCATCTTCCTCTCAACTCTGTCCGCAAACGTGCCGGCGATCAGCGAGCCGGCGATGGTGGAGGCCATGAACGTCGTCAGATAGCTCTCCAGAAGGTTTGCGGGCAGATCTGCAAGCAGAGGCCCGTAAAGCGGAAACGACAGAAAATAAGCGGCAAACGCAGCGATTACAACAACGAGTGCAAGCATGCCATCACCCCAAAAAGTAGTACACCTTTTTCCCCACCCTCTTCTTGCTCGCATACCCCATCTTCACGAGCGTGTTCAGGTAGTGGCTCTCGGACGGTCTCCCCCTTCCTGTGACGGACGCGACCTCCTCTGCTGTGGCCTCCTTGAGTTCCATGAGGGCCATGTACGTTGTTCTCAGGCTTCCTGGGAGCTCCAGAAGGGCGAGGGGATCAATATCCGGTCTTTTCCTTTCACGCCCCGCGATTTCGTCCATTTTCCTCTCTATCCTTTCCAGCAGATTCCTGATCTCAATGAGGATTTCAATCAGGTCGTCCCTCTCCAATCAGACCACCCGTCCCGAATCTCTCTGAATATCGAGAGGTTAAAAAGGCTTCGACGCCAATCACCCGAGGGGAACAACCGTTAAATAACACCGAACTGAATAAATATTCAGATGCCGCGAAGGAAGCGAAAGAGGTTCGTGGAGCTCAGCTTCCACGAGAAGGGCGGAGAGGTTGTGGTGTTCCCTGATGAGGCCGAGGCGGTGAGGCTCGTGGACGTGCTCGGAATGAGCCAGAAGAGGGCTGCAGAGCTCATGGGGGTGTCGCAGCCGACCATAAGCAGACTGCTTTTGCAGGCAAGAAGGAAGCTCGGCATAGCGATGCTCGAGTCGAGGAGGATAAGGATAGAGTTCGACGACAGCTTCATAGCCGTGAAGAGGTGCAGAAGGTGCCTCAAGCCGGTTGACAGGTGCGGGTGCGAGGATGGCGGTTAAAAGAGACAAGGCTCTGGAGAAAAGGATCGCGAGGGAGAGGATAGACTACCTGCTAAACCTCGCGGATGAGGTGAAATTCAGGGACTACGAGCTCGCGAGGAGGTATGTTGAGCTTGCGGTCAGGATAGCGAAGAAGTACAGAATCAGGCTGAAGAAGAAAAAGCTCAGGTTCTGCAGGGGGTGCCTCCACCCATACAGGCACGACAAAATGAGAGTCAGGGTGAGCAAGGGGGTTGTGAGGATAACCTGCCTGAACTGCGGGCACGTGAGGAGGTTCAAGTTAAAGTAATCAGTCCTTGAAACTCCTCAGGCTGTAAAGTATCCTGAGCTCCTCCACTCCCTCCACGTCCCTCGCCTTCTCGGCTATGCCCTCAATTATCTCCCTGTTCACCGCGTGCACCATGAAGTAGACCGGGTAGTTCCAGTTCTCCGGCACCTCCCTCTGGACGAGGTGGGTGATCTCGGGGATTCTTCTGAGAAGTCTCTCAGCAACCCTCTCAGGCTCTTCCGTCCTTATCAGGTTCATCCCGTTCTCCCTGAAACCGGCTTTCTGGCCGTTCAGGACTGCGTAGAAGTCCCTCACAACCCTCTTCTCGATTAGCTCTGCAATCAGATCCGCCAGCTCGGACTCGGTGTACCCGTACTTCTCGGCAAACCTCCTGAACGGCCTCTCCTCCACGGCGAAGTTCCTCTCCATGTCCCTCAGCATGTCCCCATCAACCCCAAGCTCCTCCACCTTCGGCACCTCTGCCCTCTCCTCAGCCCTCGTGCTGAACGAGACCCCCCTGAAGAGGTCGTACTTCACGTCCATCTTGTAAACCCTGACGCTGGGAAGAACCACGTAGTTGTCAACGCCGCACCTCTCCATCAGAGCTTTCGTCCTTTCGAATAGCTCTTCTTTACTCGGGGCCTTTATCGTGAACCAGATGTTGTAGACGTCATGCTCCCTCAGGAAGTTGTGCTTCACCCCTCTGTCGGAGTTTATGACCTCAACGGCCCTCTCCAGATTTTCCCTAACCTCCGCCCCGACGAGGGCTGCGAAGCTTATCCCCCTGAACGCCTTGTAATTCAGCTGGGGCCCTACCTTCTTGACCACTCCGCTCCTCAGATACTCCCTCAGCGACTCGATGACGGATTCTACCGATCTGTCGAGCTTTTCGGCAAGCTCCGCAAATGGGTCTTCACTGACGGGCATCTCGTACTGGGCCTTCATCAGGAGCTCTTTATCCACAGAACCACCTCAGAAGTTTATCTTGACGACACTATCATCCACATCCCGCTTTCCTTCCAAATACTCTCTCAAGTACTTTATCGCGAACTCCTTGGCCTCCTCGATCCTCCCCTCTCTCACCAGCCTCTTGAACTCCTCGTCACCGCTCACCGCAAAGTACATCTTCATCCTCACATTTACGGGAACCTCATTCTCCTTCATGTACCTTTTCAGGAAGTCCATAGCCCTCAGCAGGTTGAGCAGCTCCTCGTCCTCCCTGAGAATCTGCAGGAACTTGTCCCTCACTGCCCTCGCAACGACCCCGCTCTTTCCCTCGGTGGTGACTGCGAACCTTATTCCGTCCACCTCACCGTCGAAGGGCACGACAACCTCAGTCCTCTCAGCGTCGTTGGCGAGATTCACGAGGGCCCTGTGCTTCTTGGCCAGCCTTACAACCGCGTCATTCACGCTCGTGTCAGGAATCGCCACAGTCACGAGGTCGCACCAGCCTATGTGCTCCTCAAGGAGAGACTCATCCCTCGCATCTCCTTTGATGAGCTCTACATCCATCTCCTTCAGCTCGTCGCTGAACTCGATGCTCAGAACCCTCACCCTCGCCCCGGCACTCAGAAACTTCTTCGCCCTGCTCGTCCCGACTCCACCTCCACCGATGATGAGCACGTTTTTACCGGAGAACTCGATGTAAAGCGGAATTCTCATTGAATCACCGGAGAAAAGAGGAGAGCCAAAATTAATAAACTTAACCCCTGAGAACTTCGAGTGCCTCCTTCCAGGTCCCGTTCTCGTGGACTATGAGAGATATGGCCTTCGTCATCAGGGTCGGATTCTCGGCCTGAAAGACGTTTCTGCCGATCGCAACACCCCTTGCCCCCGCATCCATCGCCATCTCGACCATCCTGAGTATGTCCTCCGCGGAATCCATCCTCTCCCCTCCGGCCACAACCACGGGAACCGGAGACCCCTCCACAACCTTCCTGAACGACTCGACGCTGCCTGTGAAGTTCGTCTTTATTATGTCCGCTCCAAGCTCAACCCCCACCCTCACGGCAAGCGCCACAGCCTTCTCGTCGAACTGATTGATCCCCTCGCCTCTCGGGTACATCATCGCGAGCAGCGGCATCCCCCACTCCCTGCAGTCCCTGCTTATCTTCCCGAGCTTCATCAGCTGCTCTGCCTCAGTCTTGCTCCCGACGTTTATGTGAACGCTGACAGCATCGGCTCCATGCTTTATCGCCTCCTCCACGCTCGCAACCAGAACCTTCTCATTTGGGTCTGGAGAGAGCATCGTGGAGGCTGAGAGGTGCAGGATCAGCCCGACATCCTTCCCGTAACCCCTGTGGCCGAACGCAACCACACCTTTATGCACCACAACCGCATTTGCCCCTCCCTCTGCCACGGCGTTGATCGTCTTTCTCAGGTCGATTATCCCCTCTATCGGCCCCATGCTCACCCCGTGGTCGAGGGGGACGATTACCGTGTTCCCGCTGTCGCGGTTTATTATCCTCTCCAGCCTTATCCTCTTCCCGATCTCCATAACACCACCTTGTTAGTGTGAGACATTGAGACACAGTAGCAAAGATATATAAAGCTTTTGGATCATCGAAAAGGTTTAAAGTAAACGATTAAACATTTCAAAACATGTATAGGGGGCTCGCGGTGATATTCGGCTTTTACTTCCTCGGAGAGTTTCTCTCAAAGACCCTAAGCCTCATGATTCCCGGAAGCGTTCTCGGAATGATCCTCCTCGCCATCGCCCTTTTTTCGGGAGTCATGAAGGTAGAGTGGTGTGAGAGAGAAGCAGAATTCTTCGTCAGGCACATGAGCATACTCTTCGTACCTCCGGGAGCGGGCGTGATACTCTACCTCGACCTCATAAAGTCTGAACTGCTCCCAATAGCCACAGCGCTTGTGGTGAGCTTCTTCGCCACCCTGCTCATAACTGCAAAGACCGTGGAAGTGATGAGATGAACCCGTTCGGAATCTTCCTGACCCTCGCCCTCTACTACGCATTCACAGAGGTTTACTCAAGAAAGAGGGTTTTCCTGCTCAATCCAGTTCTGCTGACGATACTGGGCATAGTCCTGATCCTGAGCGTTTCGGGGATAAGCTATGATTACTACAATGACAGTGCCCAGATCCTGACGTTCCTGCTTGGCCCGGCTGTTGTGAGCCTTGCGGTGCCGCTCTACAGGCAGAGGGAGTACATATACAGGTACTCCAAGCAGATTTTTGCTGGGATTGTTGTGGGAGGGCTGGTGGCGATAATAAGCGCAGTCTTTATCCTGAAGCTTCTGGGAGGGAGCGAAGTAGTGATGAGAAGCATAGCGCCGAAGAGCATAACCACAGCTATCGCAATTGGCGTGAGCGAGAAGATCTCCGGAATTCCATCCCTCACAGCAGTCCTCGTGATTCTCACGGGCATCATGGGGAACGCTGCAGGGGTGGAGGTAATGAACGCAGCAAGAATAAAGGACAGGGTTGCAAGGGGGCTTGCGATGGGCGTCACAGCTCACGGTCTTGGAACGGCGAGGATCATTCTGGATGACGAAGTGAGTGGGGCGGTGAGCGGGCTCGGAATGGCCCTGAACGGTATCTTCACGTCGATAGTCCTTCCACTGATTGCTGTTCTCCTGTTCTAAATGTTCTCCAGCTCCCTCTTTATCGCTTCTCTAAGCTTTTCGGCTATTACCTTTCCATCAACCTTGCCCCTGAACTCCTTCATGACGAGGCCCATGAGGGGCTTGAACGCGTTTTCTCCTCTCTCAGCGATCAGATCACTCTTTTCTTTAACGAGATCGGCTATGAACCCATCCAGATCCTTCGAGGGCGAGAGTCTTGCGAGTATCTCCTCCTCACCGACCTTCTCCCTGCTTAAGATCTTCAGAACCTCCTCCGCTCCTTCTTTTGCTATCTTGCCATCCCTGATCATGGACAGCGTGAGCCTGAAGTCCTCCTCTCCAAGCCTGTCCACATCGTATCCTTCCTTCCTGAGCTGGGACGGGATTATGTGGAGCACCCTCGCAACAACGCTCGCCTCAACGCTCCCTGCAAACTCCTCGAAGATCCCGCTATACCTCGGATCCGCCATTATCATCGCGAGATCCTCTGAAAGTCCGTAGCTTCTCATGTATCTCTCAGCCCTCTCCTCGATTAACTCTGGAACCTCAACGCCCCTCATCTCCTCGTCAATCACCACTGGTGGCACATCGGTCTCGGGGTACATCCTCGCCGCACCCGGCAGCGGGCGGAGGTAAGAGGTTGTTCCATCATCGTTCGCCTTCCTCGTCTCCTCAGGGACGCCAACGAGGCAGAACTTTGCCCTCTCCACTATCCTCGCGAGGGCGTTTCTGACCCTCTGCTCGTCTCCGGCAGCGATTATAACCGCATCGCCTTCTCCAGCATTAACGGCCTTTCTGAGCTCCTCCACCTCCTGCTCGCTTATCCCGTAGGCTGGAAGCTCGTCGGTGTGGAATATCCCCCCTAAACCGAAGGTTTTGGCGATGTCCGCAAATTCGGTTCCAAGCCTTCTGCCGGGCTGGATCTCCATTCCAACGAGGCCTGAAAACCCCTCAAGCTTCACGGCCATTATCGCCTTGGCCTTCCTGAGAATCTTTGATTTCGTGCTGGCAAAAACGTCCTTAACGTCGAATATCTCCTCGCAGACCCTGGCGTTCCTTTTCCTAAGCTCATCCCTTATCCTGAGCAGGTTAACCTGCCTCACCACCTCGTACTCAACGATCTTGTCCAGAATGTCCACGTCCTGCACTCCCTTTATCTCAACCCTCGCCCCCTGCTCGATCGAGATGTTCACGTCCTGCCTTATCGTCCCGAGACCTCTCTTCACCTTTCCCGTGCTCCTCAGGATCATTCCGAGCTTCTTCGCGACCTTCTTGGCCATCTCGGGGCTGTTTATGTCCGGCTCCGTGCCGATTTCAACGAGAGGGATTCCGAGTCTGTCGAGGGAGTATACAACCTCACCCCTCCTCTCCTCGACCTTTTTGGCAGCCTCCTCCTCAATGCAGAGGGTTGCGACACCTATTCTCCTCCCATCCACCTCCAAGTAACCATCAAACGCTAACAGCGCAGTCCTCTGAAATCCGGTGGTGTTACTGCCATCTATGACAATCTTCCTCATCACGTGCAGCTCGTCAACAAGCTCCATGTTGAGCATCTTGGCTATCTGGATGCCTATTATCAACGCCTCCCTGTTGATCTCCGTCGGAGGTTCTTCATCAGCCTCAACGAGGCATGTGGTGTCGTAGAACTTGTAGGTGAACCTCCTGCTCCTCATCACCTCTTCCTTGGCAGCCCTGTCCTCCGTGCCAAGCTCGCTTCTCTTGAGCCTGAGATACCTGAAAAACTCAAAATTCGAATCCTCGACTTCCCTCAGCTCAGTTGGACACCTGCAGAAGAGCTTGTGCTTGGTGTCGAGCTGCTGGTGAATCTCTATACCAACCTTGAGGCCGAGATCAGCGTAATTCATCAAGCTCTGAAGGTTGCCGGGAGGTATTAAGGTTTTCCTTACGGCTCCCAAAAGCTTAAGTATACATTAACAAAATTTGTAAACGTGGCAGTGATCTCTGTTAGAGTTGGCTCGGAGCTCGAGAGAAAGATAAGAAAGCTGATAGAGCTCGAGAAGTCAGATAAGTCCTCTGCGGTGAGAAGGGCCTTGGAGAGAGGCGTTGAGGAGGAGCTGAAGAAGGTGGCACTTGAGCTCTACATGTCGCGAAAGGTTTCCCTCGCGAAGGCCGCGGAGATCGCAGAGGTGTCGGTCAGGGAGATGATGGAGTACCTGAAGGAGAGGGGTGTTCCACTGAACCTGACGGTTGAGGAACTAAGAAGGGACTTCGAGGAGGCAATGAAGTGAGGTGGGTCTTCAATTCCACTCCACTGATCTACCTGAGCAAGGCAGGTGTGAGCTGGATCTTTGAAGAACTTGAAGGCGAGAAGCTGATTCCGGAAGCAGTATACAGGGAAGTGGTGGTCAAGGGGAGGGAAAGGGGAGACGTGGATGCGTTCATAGTGAGCAGCCTCATTGAAAATAATGTCATCAGAGTGGTCAAAGCTGATGTGAGGGAAGCTCTGAGAGGGGTCAGGGAAATTCAGGACGGTGAGAAGGAAGTCATAGAGGTTGCACTAAGATATAACGCGATTGCAATACTCGACGACAGCATTGCAAGACAGGTTGGAGAGGCGCTTGGAGCAAGAGTTCACGGAACCCTTTATCTAATTTTTCTGATGGTGAAGTCCGGAAAGCTCGGCAGAAAGGATGCAAGAGTGGTTGTGGAGAGGATGATGGCTCAGGGCTTCAGGCTGAGTTCGGAAGTGTACTCGGAATTTCTCAGGCTCCTTGGACTCTGAAGAAGCAGTTATATACTTCCCGGAGAACATGAGGTATGGTCGAGGTCGTTGTGAACGGCATAAGGGCAACCTACGACGTCAGAGGGGAGAAGGGAGTTTTGCTCTGCCCACCCCACCCCCTGATGGGCGGAAACAGGTTTGACGTGAGGCTGGAGAGGATAAGCTCCGCCCTCCACAAATCAGGCTTCTCAACTCTCAGGTTTGACTACAGGCAGCCCTTCAGGAACGGCATCGGCGAGGTTGAGGACGCGAGATACATGCTCCTCTATCTTAGGGAGAGGCACGACTTTGTGGCGGTTGTCGGCTACTCCTTCGGGGCAGTTGTTGCCAGCAACATCGCGGATGAGAGCGACGCTCTCGTTCTTATCTCTCCGCTGAAGAGATTGCACGAGATCGAGCTGAAGGATAGCAAGGTGCCAAAGCTGATCATCTACGCGAGCTATGACGACATAGTGAGCGTTGAGGAGTCAAGGGACATTGCTGGAGCGCTGAGCGATCCGAAGAAGGTGGTGGAGCTGGAGACAGACCACTTCTACACCGGAAAGATGGACGTGCTCGCTAACGAGGTTTCTGACTTTCTGAGCTCGCTCTGAAAGCTCGGCCCCACACTGGCGTAACCACAAAAACCTTTATAACGGTCGCATCCATACTACAATTATCATGATAAGGAAACTTGCCACATCCAGCCATGGCAAGCTCAGCCTCGATCTGCTCGTAGGCCTGTCCATCTTCCTCATGGCATTCCTCGTCGTTTCTCAGCTCATAGCCGGGATGTTTGGGGAGGTCAGGAGCGAGATCTCACTCTCACACGAGGCCTACAAGGTCTCGGTCATACTCGCGGAGATGCCGGGGAAGTGGAGCAACGGAACAAAGAACGGGACTGACTGGGAGAACAACTGGTTCAGGCCGAACACTATATTCCTCCCCGGCCTTGCCGTGAAGTCTTGCGAGCTGAGTTATGAGAAGATTGTGGAGTTCAGGAACGCCACGCAAAGCGACTACGAAAAGGTGAAGCAGCTGCTCGGCCTGAAAACGCCGGACAGCAACTACGAGTTTCACATCAGCCTCGAAACTTTGAACTCCACGCCGTTCAAGAGGGAGCTGCTGCTCGAGACCTCGGGAACCCCGTCCGGAACCCCCCTGCTGGACGTTGGCATGGACATACCCGAAACACAGATGGCGAGGTTCGAGAGGATAGTGTGGATCGACAACAGCTCGGTGCTGGTAAACCCGACGATCGTCTCCGGCAGGGCTGTGGCGAAGCTGGTGGTGGTAGTATGGTGAAGGGACAGATGATGACGCTCGAGGGAATCATGGGAGCAATTCTGCTGTTCCTCGTAACCTACACCCTCTTTCAGAGCTCCCTCGTGATCTCCCCGCTCTGGAGCGAGTTCAGCGATGCCCAGATGAAGCAGCTCGCATACGATGCGCTGAGGGTTATGGACGGGAACTCCTCTCTTAACGACTCACTCAAGGGAATGCTGATCGGCCTGAACTCGTCATTCAAACCAAACGAGGAGTTCATCTCCTCTCTGGAAAAGCTCATCAGGCCTGCAAACTACAGGCTCGAGATATACTGGGTGAACGGGAGCAAAATCGAGTCTGCAGTTCTCGTGAACAACCAGCCAACGCCAGAAGCAGTTGCGGCGAGCAGGGTTGTCGTGCTGGACAACGGAGACCTCTCACCCGACTCCCCGTTCTACAGACCTGACGGTAGGAGCTACACGCCGATAGTTGTAGAGGTGAGGCTGATAGTATGGCGCGCGTGAACGAGAGCGGCCAGATAATAATACTGTTCGCCCTCGTGGTCTCCGGGATAATCGTCACGCTCTCTGTAATCTACACCCAGAACCTTCTGGCGGGAATGGAGAGCTCGAGGACGATAATGGTGTTCCCGAAGGAGGAGATAAAGAACCTGAGGGACATAGTCGAGAACGACTTCGTCGATCACATGGGTCTGAGGAAGTACGAGTTCGACGAGTACACGTACAACGTCAGCAGAGACATCAGACTGCTGTACGCGCAGAAGGGGAGCTACGCGGACGTTTCCGTTTTTGCGAGCTACCCGTCGGAGCTCTCCGACACGGTCTCCTACTTCAACGTCAGGATCACCTACATTGGCGGGGGTGTGGAGTACAACGACACGACTCTCTGCAGGCTGGAGGGGTGCATATGAACTCCCGTGGAGTTTCGATACTCGTCGAGTACCTGCTGCTGATGTCGATAGTCTCGTTCTTCGTCATACTCATGACGCTCCAGCTCAACGACCAGCTCAAGGAGGTGCACCTCGGAAAGGTCGTGGAGAACCAGTTCTCGGACGTCTCAGCGGAGATATCCTCCCAGATCGTCGACATCCTCACAATCGCCCCGAGCAACGGTTACGTTAAGGCGAGAATATACATGCCCGACAGGATCGGGGACAGGGAGTACTTCGCGGGGTTTAAAGAAGAGGACGGTTACAGCTACGTGTACATTGAGTCGGAAGATGGGAAGTACCAGAAGTACCTCGGCCTCGGTGGAACGACGCTCTACTTCCAGCCCCGCGGGATAACCAACAGCCTCTCGGAGGAGCACGTCCTGGAGTACAGCAGGAAGTCGGTCGTGTTCCCGAGCGCAGTTCTGATCTTAAGGCCAGCCATAGTTCTGGCCAACGAGACGTCCAACGGTGAGACGGTCATCGATGTCTCGAAGTCCTCCGCATATGGGTGGTGGAATTGGGAGGTGGAGCTCTGGAACGGCACGAAGATTACCGGAGACATGGGAAGCGCCACATACACGCTGAGCGTGGTGTGGAACGAGACCGAGTTCGTCACCTACTGCAATTACGACTCAACCAACTACACCGCCTACTGCAACCTCACGCTCACGGTGAGCGACCTCACGTACAACCTCAACGACACGGACACGGCCACGCTCGTCATAACCAAGAACACATCCTCAAACCCCGACCTGTACATAAGGAAGTTCGTCATACCTCCGCAGGTAGCTCCGGGAGAGCCGTTCGAGATACACATATACCTGCAGGGCAGGGGGTTCCTGCTTGAGGGCAGGGGCACAACCCTTTCAGTCGTGCACGTGATAGACACCTCAGGGAGCATGGACTGGAAGACGAAGTACGACTCATTCTCCGGCTACGTCACGCCCTCTGTCTGGAACGTGCAGCTGGACATAAACTCGTCGTTCCTCGGAAAGAGCGTTCTGATAGAGGTGTACACAACCGATGATCTGTCGCCATGGTGGGACGGGCTCGATAAGGATGATGCGTTCGTTGTCAGGGTGGAGCAGGCCGATGGAGATGTGTGGTACGCCAACGGAGAGCTCGGAACGCTTAACGGGAGGTACTTCTACGACTCGAGAGTGACTTCCAGCGAGATAGGTATATGGAACATAAGCACACTCGTCGCGATACCTGAGAAACCCATTCCGGTGACCATCGAGGTCTACAGGTACGACGGGTACTGGAACCTCGTTTACAGCACCACAACCACGTACACGGCGAACTACAGCACGGAGACAGTACAGCTACCGGAGAACTTCACCAGAAACGACCTCTACGACTACCTCGCCATCAAGCTGAACTCCCCGTACTACTACGACTTCCTCGCATGGGCAACGTACTCAACCACAACGGACTTCTGCTACGACTACAGCACAAGGACGTACTGCCTGATTAGCCCCGCGGCGGCGGACAACTACACGTATTACGTCGTCCCGTATGCGTTCGACGCCTCGCTTTACGAGGGAGACGCGAGCATCCAGAAGCTCGATTCTGCGAGAATCGCCGCGATAACCTTCGACAGCGCGCTTGAAAACAGCGATTACGTTGGACTGGTCGATTACTCATACTACGCAACCAAACATACTGTCAACACGTCCGGAGCGCTGACGTACCTGACGACCAACAAAACCGTGGTGGACGAGGAGATCAAGGATCTGAGCCCATCGGGTGCGACAAACATATACCACGCCCTCAATCAGGCCAAGGAAGTACTTCTGGAGAACACAACGGCCATATCGGGAACGAAGCCGCTCATAATTCTGATGAGCGACGGTGAGCCAACCTGGGGCAGCTACCTCTGGGATCCGGCAGACCCGTACACCGATCCCAGATGTGACGGGAGCAGCTACTGTGTTGATGCTGCAAACAGGGCAATAGACGAGGCGAACACGATAAAAAGCACCTACATTGGAAGCGAGAACATAACCATCTGCACCATAGCATTCGGTTACGACGCAAACACGGCGTTTCTGCAGGAGATAGCAAGCACGAAGCCCGACGGGAGCAAGTGCTTCTACACCGCGACAAACTATCAGGAGCTCGTTGACGCCTACAACGACATATCGAAGACGTTCAAGCTGTCCGCGAAGAACGTCACGATCACTGACGTGATACCCAGCGGTCTCGAGCTCGTGGGAGAGCCGACGGTGAGCATAAGCGGAAACGCCACCGCAGACGTCCCGATTGTCTACCAGCTTCCAGACGGAACTGCAGTCAGGCTGAACATCTCGGAGGTGTACATAAACGACGAGATTGAGCTTGTGTTCCAGGCGGTTGCCAACAAGCCCGGAGACTACCAGCTTGATGTCTACGGAGTGAGCAACGTCACCTACGAGCCCTACCCGTTCACTGGAGATATAGCGGTCTACAACCTGACCGTCGTGTCAGGAAGGGTTTCAACCGCAGAGAGCGCGGTGGTGGAGATATCATGAGCTCGGAGGTAGTAGGGACTGTAATAATACTGTTCATAATCACGCTCACAGTGGGAATGCTCTTCGTTTACTCCCAGCCGGTGCTGTTCCAGAGCAAGGAGTCCCTCAGAGAGAAGGACGCGTACTTCACAATGCTCGACGTGAACGAGAAGATAAATCAGGTCAGGTTCGGCATGGAGCCCACGGCCACCCTGAAAATACACTTCAGCGATTACTCCGCAACGTTCAGGAACGAGCCGGTTATAACCGTGAACGGAACCGCATACAACGTCTCATCCATAGTCTTCTACGGCAGCGGCTGGGAGGTGGTCATGGAGAATGGAGCGATTATAGGAAAGTGGGACAGCCATTCGGAGATGCTCACGGCCCCTCCAATATATCTCACAGGGAAAACGCTCACAATGCCGATAATCTCATTCAACGGATCCCTCTCGGCCGGGGGTGGGGGTTACGTCACCCTGAGGATCACTCAGGAGAACGTGAGCCTGATAAAAACCGGTCCTGCGGAGATAAAGATAAGGAGCAGCAACTACAAGCTGTGGGAGAAGTTCTTCAGCGAGCTCGGTCTGAGCCCGAGCGTGAGCAGAAATGAGGTTACGGTCGTTGTTGAGGACTCGTATATCGTACTGTACAGGGTGAGGCTGGGATGAACTCGAAAGGTGTTTCGGAAGTGCTCGGATACATGCTCATCCTCGGGATAGTCATCGTGGCCATTTCGATGGTCTACCTGAAGACGAACAGCATGGTGGAGAACACAAGCAAGATGTTCATCTCAGAGGGTATAAGGCAGAGCTTCAAGAGGATCCTGAACGTTGTTGCGATATCAACGTACGGGGGTGCGCCGCTCCAGAGCATTCAGGTCGAGATGCAGGGAGGAACGTTCTGGATAAGTAACGAGACCAAGATCAACATAACGGTAGGGAACCTTACGCTCGAGCGATACACCGGAGCCCTCAACTACAGGTATGAAGGGCTTGAGGTGACTCTCGAGAACGGGGCTGTGTGGGAGAGATACTACGGATACGACAGAGCGATAGAGGAGCCGAGGATATTCATCCACACGAGCTTTGCCAAGAGCCCGTCCTACTCCACCAAGGTTGTCGCTGTTGTCGTGATAAACAGGCTCGTCGGGGACGTTTCGGTGAGCGGCGAGGGTTCGGTCAAGCTCATATTCAACACGACATCGGTTAACGTAACGGCAGAGGATGTTGGGGATGTTATGAACCTCACCATCACCTCTCCTTACGCGAAGCTTTGGTACGAGTTCTTCGACAAACTGCCGGGGGATGCGATGCTCAACAACACCACGAACACGGCAACGCTCAGCGTCTACGTTGACAGAATCGTGATAGCAGAATACACGACGCAGGTCAGCATAGAAACCTAAATCTCAAGCCTCCTCACATCCACAAACGACCTCCTCCCAGCGTGGATCCTGATCCTTCCACCGAACTCGCTGACGTTAGCGTTTAGAACTATCACCTCGTCTCCGGGCGAGATTGTACTGAAAAGCTCGACCTTATCGTCCCATAGCAGGAGGGGAACGAATGTCTTCCCGTCAGTTATCGTCAGGGCCGCCATCCTCCTCCCGTCCCTCGTCACCCTCTCGCCCTCGATTCCGCTGACCCTCCCCCTAACGCAAACACCACCTCCCGGTTTCAGGTCGCTGAGTGAGGTGAAGGCCGAGTCGTCGAGCTCGACCCTGACGTTATCGGCTGAGTTGACGTGAAAACCGCTCTCTCCCGAGTTTGCCAGCACCTCAACCACCATCCCCGGAAAAACGTCCCTCACAGCAACCTCGTAGGCCTCATCCCAGAAGTACACGTAAACCCTCCCCTTCTCGCTTTCCACCTCAACCCTGCAGTACCTCTTGTCTTCAAAGACCCTCCTGTCGAGAACCCTTCCGGAGATTCTGACGAAGCCTCTCCTCACATCTGCTGGGTTTTGCCTGCCTGCCGAGTACTCGGCGAGGAGCCTTGCAGTCTCTTCGTCAATCAGCCCGCCAAAGTGCTCCAGAATCTCCTTCACCTTCTCTTCAAAATCCATCAGTCCCAGAAGGCCCTCGATTTTATATAATTCTTTTCCGCCTCCAGAAGAGCCTTGAAAAAGCTCTTGTCGTCTGGATAGAAGTTCAGCAGGATCCTGCTTGCCGTCTCAACCCCGATGCCGTAGGTGTTCATCGCATAAACCGCCCTCATCCCGTGCATGGAGACAAGGTTCGCTATCCTGTAGAGCTCGCTCTTGCTCACATCCTCAAGCCTCCTCCTAGCATTAACGCAGGCGAGCATCCTCGACCCGCACCTCGGACATGTGAGGGAGTCCAGATGCCTGACCTTCAGGGTGATCGTGTACCTGCAGTTGAGGCAGTGAACGTGGCACTCCTCGTCCTCAATCCTCTCCCTGAACGCCTCCAGAACAGCCTCTATCGGCTTTGATGTCAGAAGCACGTCGAAGCTCTGCCTCGAGCTTGCCGTGCCTATTGGGGTGAGGGAGCTGTAGACAGAGATTTCGAGGCTGTCGAGGTTCTCGAGTATCTGAGCGAGCCTGTCGATGTCCACCCTCTCCACCTCAAGCTCCCTCATGGCCTCCCTGAAGATGGGTGTGTCGTAGAGCCTCTGGACGAGCTTCCTGACGTTGACCCTGTTCAGCTCCACGTCCTTGCTCAGGTACCCCATCTTCCTCGCTACGTTCAGCATCTTCCACTGGAACAGTCTGGTGTCCACAACGGCCCTTTCAAGCAGCCTCTCCAGCCCCTCCCTGCCCACACCTCTCAGGGAGTTCAGCGCGTCGGCAACTTCTTCGACACTCGCGGGAATCAGCCTTATCCTGTAGGGATCTATCTCAACACCGACATTCCTCCCCCTCCTCGCAGAGATCAGCAGTGCGAGTATCCTGCCGAGTCCCTCGTTCACCTTGTGCCCGAAGCATGCGTTGACAACGGCCACGTCATCGTTCCCCTCAATAACGATCCTCACGTCGCTGGGAACTGCATAGCCTGACTCCACATGCTCTCTGATCTTCTCAACCACTGCTTTGGCAGCTTCCACGTTCACGCTGTAGTTGTCCAGCAGGTACCTGACGGCCTCATCCTCACCTCTTCTCGCTAAATCCGCCAGCACCCTCCTGAGCTTTCCGACCTCCTGAGCGACCTCGAAGGGTACGGGAATCTCCTCCCCAGCCCAAGACGGCACGTCAGCATCCACACCGGCAGGAACAACCCTAACCATGTCGTCCACGCTTACAACTCTCCACACCTCTCCCTTCATGGCAAAGAGCTCGCCCGTGAACGTCTGGAGGAATGACTCGTCCAGAACCCCAATTACCTTCCCGGTGGTTATGTCCCTCACAGGGTAGTGCCTCTCGTCCGGGATCATCGAGATGTTCTCGTAGAAGTACCTCCTCGTCTTCCTCCTTGCTTTAAGAGCCTCTCCGTCGTAGTCCACAACCCTCATCTCGCTTAAAAACCTGCAGAACTCGTCAAAGAACTCGAACTCGAGGTTTCTGAAGGGGTAAGCCCGCCTTATGATCTCGAACGCTCTCTCAGCCGAAATCTTCCCGTATTCGAGGGCAATCGCGGATATCTGGTTTGCGAGTGTGTCGAGGCTCATCTCGTGGACTTCGGTTTTCTCGACCTCACGCCTGTAGGCCCTCCCGACTATCACCGCCGACTCGAGGATGTCGTCGAAGCTGCTGGCTATGACGTACCCCTTAGACACCTTCTCGAGCCTGTGACCGCTCCTCCCGACCCTCTGGATAAGTCTTGCCACCTCCCTCGGGCTGTTGTACTGGATCACGCAGTCCACGTGGCCTATGTCTATCCCGAGCTCGAGGGAGGAGGTGCATATGAGGGCCTTGACCTCACCCTCCATGAACCTCCTCTCGTTCTCAATTCTCACATCCTTGGAGAGGGAGCCGTGGTGAACCTCTGCGCTCATTATCCTCTTAAGCCTCAGCGCGAGTGCCTCAGCCGTCTGACGGGTGTTCACGAAGATCAGAACCGACTCGTGCCTGTCAGCAATCTCCTTTATCATCCTCAGGTCTGCAGCAGTCTCCTCACCAACTCCCAGCTCCCTGCCAAGCCTCCTGTCCTCGTCAGTGACCTCGGCCTTCACAACAGAGAAGTCGTACCTCTTCCTGCCCTGAAACTCAACCACGGTCTCGCAGCCGAAGTACCTCATTATCCTCTCCCTGTCCCCGACCGTCGCAGACAATGCGATGACCTGAAACCTCGTGTACTCCCTGAGCCTCTCGAGAGCGACCGAAAGCTGAACCCCTCTCTCGCTGTCCGCAAACTCATGAACCTCGTCAATCACAACAAACCTCACGTTTTTCAGCGCCCTTCTCAGATTCTTCCCGAGGAAGAGGAGCTGGAACGTCTCGGGAGTGGTTATGAGAATCTGCGGCGGCCTCAGTGACTGTCTCCTCCTCTCCCCCTCTCCCGTGTCCCCGTGCCTGACGGCGATGCTTATACCGAGCCTCGAGGCTATCTGCTCGATCCTCCTCAGCATGTCCCTGTTCAGAGCCCTGAGAGGAGTTATGTAGAGGAGAGCTATCCCCGAAAAATCGTTCTCCAGAATGGACTCAATGAGCGGGATAACCGCAGCCTCGGTCTTCCCGCTACCCGTGGGCGCGACGATCAGACAGTTCCTTCCCGACTTTACCTCCGCATAAGCCATTCTCTGGAGCTCGTTCAGATCCTCAATGCCCACTTTTCTTAGCGCCTCGACAAGTCTGGGATTCATCTGGAAGTGAGAGTTGACGCGGGCAGCTTTTAACAGTTACTCTCCCTCTCCGAACTCCTCGCTCCTGAAGTACTTTGCCACAAGCCGGCATATCCCCTCCTGAAGGTGCTTGTGCACCGCACTCTTCGAGAGGTTCATGACGCTCGCGATGTCCTCAAGCTTCACCTTCCTCCTCCTGTCGAAGTAGCCCATCTCGTAGGCCGTTTTCAGGATCGCGTACTGCCTCTCTGTAAGCCTGACACCCTTGCTGTCTATGCTCTTCACCTCGATTACCTCCCAGTTGCCCACCCTCTTCAGCTTCTCATAGGCCCTTCTGAGCAGGCTTATTTCTGGGGCGTAAACAGTGTAGAGCTTGTTTCCGTTCTCCACTATAATCGGCGGCTTTATGAAGCAGTAAGACTCCTCGAACGCCTTGATTCCCGTGGTGTCCCTGATCACCGCGAGAAAGTCGAGGCTCGTTTTGGTCTTCTCGAGAATCTGGAAGAACTTCGTGCTCTCGTGATTCTCGATTATGTCGAAGCACTCCCTCGGGTTGCCCTCCATCCTCGAAATTCTCCCCAAGAAAAGCGCCTCCTCGTCATTCATGAGGATGTATTCCAGCAGTTCCATTGAAACCTGCCCGTTCTCCGTTGCCTTGGCGAGGGAGCAGGTGTGCTGGTTAACGCGAATCTTTGCAATGTACATGTGTATATGTCCACCCCATCATATTTATTCATGAGGGTGGACATTTCCGCGTTTCGAATATAAACCTGTCCACCAAATGCTATATCTACGATTAAAAATTATAATAGTTTGGTGATTGTATGAGAGAAGTTATTGAGAAGATGGTCGAAGAGGCCATCGCGGCCCAGTGGGCCGATGTGAACGTGATTAAGGAGAAGAGGGGTGGAGAGTTCGTAATTGACGACGTGAAGCCCTATGTAGATGTTGTGAACAAGATGAAAGCCGTTGGCGAGCAGAGCAAGGCCGTGATAAGGCTTCACGTGGACAGCGTCAACGCCCACTACGAGATCCTCAGGAGCCTGACGAAGACTGTTAGGCCTGAGGACGACCCGTTTGTGGAGCACTACCAGACCCCGGCAGTAATGGAGATCCTGTACGAGGAGGATGAGGGGTTCAGGAAGAGTGTGGAGAAGTTTATAGAGGCAATTGAGAAGGGCGAGGCCATAATTGGCAAGGAAGTCGTGAGGAGGTACGGGGGATTCTACGGCCCCACCTGTGTCGTGGACTTCGCCCTGATTCCGGGAAGCACGAGCAATGTTGTGAACCAGATTCTCAAGACGGTAGACATTCCGAAGGAGCATAAGGAGGCGATTCTCGCAGCCAAGTCGTGGGCCATGAACACGTCCTACGGGATTGGGGATGTCTTCGCCAAGGAGCTTGAGAAGGGCGCGACTGTGAGCGAGGCTGTTAAGAAGGAGATCGAGATGCTCAAGTTCATATACGACCAGCCCACCGAAGCTCAGGCCCAGCTCATGGAGAGCCTCGGACACGAGAGCTTTGACGTGAGGAAGTACATGAGCGAGTACAAGAAGAGGATGACTCCTGCAGTGAAGGAGGCAATTGACGACGGTGTGCACTACGGCAACATCCTCACAGTTCCGGCGTACTGCGTTGGAGATATAGCCCATCACATCGCCCAGTCAACGTTCAACATGTGCAAGGACGATGTGGTGATGGCGGTCATAGAGAGCGTGAGTCAGGTAATGGAGAGCACGCTTAGGGCAAACCTCGACAAGTTCGAGAACGAGTTCCACCCGCTGTGGGTGGCGACCGGCTCAACAGCTGTTGCGACGGAGTACATACTCGAGCTCGACGGATTCACGGCGCCGATGATAGTGGATCTGCTCACAAAGCGCTTCCACAACTACGTGCAGCTTTATCCTGCGAGAGATGCGGCTGTCGAGCTGCACAACCACGACTTCATGGACATGATATACAGGGGATGGAAACTGCTGGATAAAGCAACAAGGGCGAGAAACGGAAGCTCTGAGGAGCTGAAGGTGAAGGTTGGAGAGTTTGAGGTCGACCTGAGCCCTGTGCACAAGAACGAGGTTCTCATGAACCCGCAGCGCTACGCGTATCCGGGATGTGCTATAAGCGTGAGGTTCTCGGCGCTGATGAGGCTCGCAGACTACCCGTGCCTGCTGACGAGCGAGCCCGTTACTGCTACAATGATGACCAACGTCATTGCCCTGCACAAGGACACGCCCAACTCTCCGGCGAGAAGGTGCAAGGACTGTGCTACTGCTGCGCTCATAGACACGAGGCACGCGCACTGCCAGTGGAGAGAGGCTGTCTAATTCTCTTCTCTTTTTTCGTGGTGGTAGACCATGAAGTGCTACATCTGCGCAGAGCAGGGTAGGGACACCGAGGCGGTCGCGATCTGCATAGTGTGCGGGATGGGCGTGTGCATGGAGCATCTGGTCAGGAAGGACGTGGAGCTCTGGAGGGGGGACTACCCGTTTCCGGCGAGGAAGCTGAAGAAGCCGGTTCCGAGGATTCTCTGCGTCATATGCAATGAGGCATACGAGGAGGGCTGAAGATGACGCTCGCGAAGAGGTTTGTTGCTGAGCTTGTTGGCACGGCACTGCTCGTCTTCTTCGGCGCAGGCTCGGCAGTGATAACCCTGATGATCGCAAGAAACGCAGCGAGGCCAAACGAGTTCAACATAGGCATAGGAGCCCTTGGGGGCATAGGGGACTGGCTCGGCATCGGAATGGCGTTCGCTTTGATTATAGCGGCGGTCATCTACTCTCTCGGGAGGGTCAGCGGTGCCCACATAAACCCTGCCGTAACCATAGCTCTGTGGGCGACGAAGAGGTTTCCAACGTCAGATGTCGGCCCATACATAGTCGCACAGCTTATAGGCGCGACTGTTGGCAGCGGGCTATTCCTGGCCTGCGTTGGCAGTGACGCGGCGCTCGTTGGGGGCATGGGAGCGACAGCACCATTCCCGGGCATAAGCTACGGGCAGGCGATTCTGGCAGAGGCAATAGGAACCTTCGTCCTGATGCTGGTGATTATGGGCATCGCCGTTGATGAGCGCGCCCCACCGGGGTTTGCCGGCCTTGTGATAGGTCTGACTGTCGGCGGGATAATCATAACCATCGGAAACATAACCGGCTCCTCGCTCAACCCCGCGAGAACGTTCGGGCCCTACGTCATAGACTCGATGTACGGCATAAACCTCTGGCAGTTCTTCCCGATATACGTCATAGGCCCGATTGTCGGGGCGGTGGCTGCGGCCTTCCTGTACGACTACCTTGCAAGTGAGTGATCAGAACTTCCTTATTTTTATCACGAACCTCGCACCCTTCGGCTCGTTGTCCTCAACCCTTATCTCTCCATCATACCTGCTGAGAATCAGCTTTGTTATGAACAGCCCGAGTCCCGTGCCGGAGGTGCTGAAGCCCTTTTCGAAAATCTGACCCTTCAGCTCATCGGGTATCCCGACCCCGTCGTCTGAGACGGTGATGGTGCACCACTCCCTGTCATCCACTATCTTCACGAAGAGGTTCTTTGCCTTTCCGTGCTTGATCGCATTCTGAATCAGGTTGTCGAAGACCACCTCCATCCCGTCATCGGCGAGAATCTCGCAGTCACCCTCCACCACCACGTTGACCTCGGGGTACCTCTCGGCAACCTTCGAGACGAGGTTTGCCACCCTGACTCTCTTCCTCTCCCCAGTCTCCATAACTGCCTCGAGAACCTTCGACACCCTGAGCGTCTCCGAAACCCTCCTCAGAGACACCCTGAGCTTTTCAAGATAATCCTCGTCTCCCGTCTCCCTGTAGAAGTCAAGGTAGTTCATCGCCGCGGTCAGGTGGTTTATCGTGTCGTGCCTGATGACGGAGTTAACGAGCTTCAGTCCCTCACCGAACTCCTCTATTTTCCTCAGGTAGGACAGCAGGCTCTCCTGCATTTCCTTTATCGCCCTCGAAAGCACCTCCGCCTCCCTGTACCCTCTGTGCACGCTGACCTTCGAGTAGTATGCTCCGCTTGCGATGACCCTCGCCTTCATTATTATGTCCTCGATCGGGTTCAGGAGGAATCTCGACATGAAAATCGATGCAAGCACGAAAACCGCCCCGATGGCTGTGGCCCCGATGACCGCCGTCTTCTTTATGTCGTTGGTCACCGCTGCGAAAGTTTCGGGAGTTACCGCGCAGATGATCAGGTACTCTCTCCCGTTCTCGAGGGTCGTCCACCTGTAGTACCCGTATAGTGTTTTCTCACCGCCGTATCTGAACTTGACGAAGCCGTTCTGCCCCGGAAACTCCTTGATGTCCACCAGCGGGCAGACTGGGCAGCTCTCGTTGAACTCGGTTCTCGGGTCGTACGTGTTCACTATAAACCTGGGGCCGAGCACCTCTCCCTCAGCGTTCTCGTAGGAGGGATCTATTATCAGTATGTGCTCCCCCTCCTCCCAGTAGATGTCCTTGATCAGCGAGAACGTCTTCTTGAAGTTGTAGTTGGCGATAACCAGACCAACGATCCTGCCGTCAACGACCACAGGAGACACATACCTTATCGCGGGCGTGTTGGTGTGCCTCGCTATGTTTATGGGCGACACGTAAACGCTGCCGCTCGCGTTTCCAGAGATCACGAGCCTGAACCACTCCTTGTCACCCTTGTAGTCCATTATGTCCTCGCTGCCGTAAACAACTCCGGCAACCACGTTCCCGTCCTTCCAGAACGTCCTCAGCATCTCGAGAGAGGGTTCATAGGACGAGACCTCGGCGAAGTAGGAGATGACGGCCCTGTAAGCATCCCAGTCCCTTATGACCATCGGGTAGGGAGGAGATATGCCATCCCTCTCCTTAAGCTCGCCAAACTTCCTGAAGAGATCGATTATCTGCGGGTGCTGCTTCACAGCCATGAAGAAGGCCTTTTGTGAGTTTATTTCACGGTTCAGCATATCTTCTATGGCAAGAACTCTCGATTCAAGGGTGCTTTTCGTTTTGTCTTCAAAAAAGTCATTCACCACGCTTATGTGGAGCTGGGAGAGGATGAGGACAGATGACAGAATTGATGCAATGAACATGAATGCAAGCAGGGTCATAAGTGTTGGCCTGAACTTCGGCATCGGCATAAATTCACGCTGGAGTTCAAAAATTTTGTTGATATGATGAGGGAGGAGTTAAAGACCCTGTTGCTATGGTCGTTATGCAGCCAATCGAAAGTTTTTTAATGTATCTTAATTAAATTTAATTAAACTTAATTAAGAGGTGATGACCATGACGGAGGAGAAGAAGTACACGACCGTTTCAATTCCAAAGCCCCTCTACGACAAGATCAAGGCAAGAATTGAAGGAACGGGATTCACGTCTGTCTCTGACTACGTGACCTACGTCCTGAGAGAGGTTCTGGCGAGCCTCGAAGAGGAGGAGAAGGAGGAGGTCTTCAGCAAGGAAGAGGAGGAGAAGGTCAAGGAGAGGCTCAGGGCCCTCGGGTACTTGGACTGAGGGGTTGAGATGGTATCCAAGCCCCACGGGGGCAGAATTGTAAGGAGAGTTGCTTCAGACAAAACCAGAGAACGAATACTGAGCGAGCAGAACGAGTATCCGAGAATCTATGTGGAGCATGGTGAGGCCATCGATGTGGAGAACATAGCCCACGGAATCTACTCACCCCTCACCGGATTTTTAACCGATGAAGACTACACCTCAGTTCTGCACCACATGCGACTCAGTGACGATACGCCATGGACAATTCCCATCGTCTTGGACGTTTCGAAGCCAGATTTCGGAGAGGGCGATGCGGTTCTGCTGTACCATCGCAACATTCCGGTTGCGAGGATGCACGTGGAAGAGATCTACAGGTTCGACAAGAGGGAGTTTGCGGAGAAGGTCTTCAAGACCACAGACCCTACCCATCCGGGAGTAAGCAGAGTCAACGCGATGGGAAAGTATCTGGTCGGCGGAGAAATTGAGCTGCTCAACGAGCTTGAAAATCCATTCTCCGACTACACGTTAAGACCAGTGGAGACAAGGGTTCTGTTCAGAGAGAGAGGCTGGAAGACGATTGTCGCCTTCCAGACGAGGAACGTTCCCCACCTTGGCCATGAATACGTGCAGAAAGCCGCGCTCACATTCGTTGACGGGCTCTTCATCAATCCGGTTCTCGGGAGGAAGAAGAGCGGGGATTTCAGGGACGAGGTGATTATAAAGGCCTACGAGGCCCTCTTCCAGCACTACTACCCGAAGGATGCTGCCGTCCTTGCGACAGTGAGGTACGAGATGAGGTACGCTGGCCCGAGAGAGGCGATACACCATGCGATCATGAGAAAGAACTTTGGAGCGACGCACTTCATAGTCGGCAGGGATCATGCCGGGGTTGGAGATTACTACGGACCCTACGAGGCGTGGGAGATCTTCGACGAGTTTCCGGATCTCGGAATAACCCCGATGTTCATCAGAGAGGCGTTCTACTGCAGGAAGTGCGGTGGGATGGTCAACGCGAAGATATGCAACCACGACGAGGAGTTCAGGGTGAGAATAAGCGGCACGAAGCTGAGGAAGATGATAGCAGAAAGCAAAGCTCCCCCAGAGCACATGATGAGGAGAGAGGTATTCGAGGCCATAAGGGGCTTCGAAAACCCGTTTGTGGAGTGAAAGAATGCAGCTCATAGTCCATCACTGGGATGCCGACGGGATATGCTCCGCATCCCTCATAGCTAAGCATCTTGTAAGTGAAGGCTGCACAAACGTCTCCCCGCCAATAGGAGAGTTCAGGTTTGATGAGAGGGTGTGGAAAGCCATAGGGAGCTCAGAATCGGTATTCGTCGCAGACCTGAACGTGCCGGGAGAGGTGGAGAGGATAGACAGGAAAACCACATTCTTCGATCACCACATACAGCCCCGCATTCAGAACAGGCTCGTCAGGCAGATAAATCCCGCAATCAATGGAGAAAAGGCCCCATCATGCGCGTTCGTGATATCGAGGCATATTGACTGGTGGGGTGTCGAGAGCGTCATAGGCACGGTTGGAGATGTCGGCAGAGAGGCTTTATCCATACCTGAAATCAAAAAATCCATGGAAAGGCTCGGAATGTCTGAGGAGGATGCGGTAAAGATTGCAACCCTGATGGACACCAACCACATCTCCGGAAACAGAGAGGGTGTTGAAAAAGCAGTAAGGGTTGTGGGAGAGCTCGAATGGAGGGAGCTCATCAGTTTCGAGCCGTGGATCCGCCAGTCTGAGAGGATCGAGGAGGAGTTCAGAAGCGTCATCTCCAGCGTCTCTTCAGAAGGAAAGAGGGCGTTCGTCGAGTTCAAGAGTGACTTCAACATAATCTCGAGGGTGGCAAGGCATCTCGTCTGGGAAGTGGGCTACGATGAGGCCCTTGTCATAAACCGGGACTTTGGCAGGAGAGTTCAGCTCTATTACAGGGTCTCCAAGAAGATTTCAAGAGAAAAGGATCTGGCAAACCTGATTTCAAAGCTCAGGTCAGCTGGGGTTAACGCTGGTGGAAAGGACGAGGTTGTGGGGTGCGTTTTCAGTCCGAACAAATGGGACGTAGTCAGAGAGATCGTGTATGACCATCTGGGGTGGTTTGGTTGAGTAACGGGCAGGTGGATAGCGTTAAGAAAGTTTTTGTCATCGGCCTCGACTCCGCACCTCCGGAACTCCTGTTCAACAGGTTCTTGGAGGACATGCCAAACGTGAGGAAGTTGCTCGAAAGGTCACTTCACGGCCCAATGAAGAGCTGCATTCCCGCCATAACCATCCCGGCGTGGATGGTGATGAATACCGGAAAAACTCCCGGAGAGCTCGGTCTTTACGGGTTCAGACACAGGAAAAAGGGCACATACAACAACATCTGGATAGCCCACAGCCTGATGGTTAAAGAGAAGGCGGTGTGGAATCATCTGGGCGAGAATGGCAAGAAGTCTATAGTCATCGGAGTCCCACCAAGCTACCCTCCGAAGAAGATCAACGGCTGCATGATCGGCTGCTTCATAACTCCCGATGCAAACAGCGATTACACGTATCCAGAGAGCCTGAAGGGAGAGATTGAGAGGCTTGTTGGAGAGTACATCTTCGACGTTGTTTTCAGAAAAGATGAGAGGGATGAGGTCAAGGAGAAGCTGTGGGAAATGACCGAGAAAAGGTTCGAGGTCATCAGATACCTGATCGAGAACAAGGAGTGGGACTTCTTCGAGTTCGTTGAGATCGGTCTGGATAGAGTCCATCACGCGTTCTGGAAGTACTTCGACGAAACTCACCATTTGCACGAGCCGGATAGCAGATACAAGAACGTGATCAGGGACTACTACAGGCTTTTGGACAAGGAGATTGGGAAGACCCTGAAGCTGCTTGATATGGATGAGACTGCCATCATGATTGTTTCAGACCACGGAGTGAAGGCGATGAAGGGGGCTTTTGCGATAAACCAGTGGCTCATAGAGGAGGGGCTGCTGAAGGTGAAAAGCAAGGAAATTGAGGCTGGCTCAAAGCTTGAAAGGCTCGATGTCGACTGGAAGAACTCGACGGCATGGGCCTGGGGCGGCTACTACTCGAGGATATTCATAAACGTCGAGGGTAGGGAGCCCGAGGGGAGAATTGGAGCAGAGAGATTCTACGAGGTCAGAGATGAGATCGCAGAGCTTGTAAGGTCAATTCGCGGGCCGGATGGAGAGAGGTGGGACACCAAGGTCTACTATCCGGAGGACATCTACCCTGTTGCGAAGGGAGACAGGCCGGACATGATGGTCTACCTCGACAACCTGAACTGGAGGGCCGCTGGTACGCTCGGATATGAAAGCCCGTACCTCGAGGAGAACGACACCGGGCCGGATGACGCCGTTCACTCAGAACACGGGGTGTTTTCCATCTACATTCCCGGAATGGAAAGCTCGAGGCAACTGATCACTGAAATTTACGATTTCGCTCCTACCGTGCTCAAGTTGTTCGGGATCAAGCAAAAGCTGAAAGGACGGAGTGTCGTGTAGAGGTGGTTTGGATGCGCAGGGATCTCGAGAGGGGGTTTACAATCTGGCTTACCGGGCCGAGCGGAGCTGGAAAGACGACGCTTGCGAGAAGCTTAGCTGAAAGGCTCGCGGACATGGGATACAGGGTGGAGATACTGGACGGCGATGAGATCAGAAGGTCGCTGTATCCTGAGCTCGGCTTCAGCAAGGAGGCGAGAGAGATGCACAACCGCGTTGTGATCCACATGGCAAAGCTGCTGTCGAGGAACGGAGTCATTGCGATAGTCTCGCTGATCTCACCATACAGGACAGTCAGAGAGCTCGCGAGAAGGGAGATAGGAAGGTTCATGGAGGTGTACGTTTACGCCCCGCTCGAGGTGAGGATAAAGAGAGATCCTAAGGGTCTGTACGCGAAGGCCATGAAGGGTGAGATAAAGGGCCTCACGGGCTACGATGGTGTCTATGAGGAGCCAGACAACCCCGAGATCAAAGTTGACAGCTCGAAAATGAGTCCCGAAGAAGAGGTGGATGCCATCATAGAGAAGGCAAGGGAGCTGGGTTACCTGCCCTGAGGGGTCTCATTGGAAGGCATCTACGTTTTTCTGGGATTTATAGTCGGATTTCTCGTGGGCCTGACGGGGATAGGTGGAGGAGCACTGATGACCCCCTCACTGATTTTTCTCGGAATGACGCCGCTGAGGGCTGTGGGAACAGACCTGCTGTTCGTTACCGCAACAAAAGTCTTTGGCACAGCATTTCACCACAAGATGGGCAGAATCAGGTACGACATAGCCCTCAGGCTGATAGCGGGCAGCCTGCCTGCTATAGCGATTGGGGGGCTTTTGCTAAGAGTCATAGATAAAAACATTCTGAACGCACACCTCACCCTCCTGCTTGGGATCGTTCTACTGCTCAGTGCTGTGATAAGCCTGATTAAGAAGGAGATCAAGCCACCGATCAGGCCGAGAATGTCCTACCTGTACATCCTCGGATTCGTCGTTGGCCTCACAGTCCAGTTCACCTCTGTTGGAGCGGGAGTCATAGTCAGCTTCACCCTCATAAACCTCGCGAGAATTTCCCCGGCAGAAGTTGTCGGGATATCGCTCTTCTACGGCCTTCTCCTCTCGTCCATGAGCTTCCTCAACTACGCTTTGATGGGGAGCGTGGATTACGGAATAGCTCTCACGCTCATTCTCGGATCAATCTTTGGAGTTCTCGCGGGAACGAGGATAAGCACGAGAGTGGAGAGTGAAAAGCTCAAGAAAATGATTAACCTGATAATTGCGGCTATCGGAGCGATTATTCTTTTGAAGCACGTTTTATAAAGCCAGATTATCATTCAACCTTTCTGCAACATAGAAATCCTCAAGGTGAATGATGCCGTATTCGCTGAAGCATAGAGATCTTCAAAAGATCTAAGATGAGTTTCACAGACTGCACGATTGCAGCAGCGGTTAAGATTTTTCAGATAGACGTGCTGGCGACCTTTGATAGAGGATTTAAAAAGTTTGAGTGGATCAATATCCTTGACTAAGTTAGAGATTACTCCACAGTCACGCTCTTCGCCAGATTCCTCGGCTTGTCTATCTCGCAGCCCCTCTTTCTCGCGGCGTAGTAGGCGAGTAACTGGAGTGCGACTGAGTGGGTTATCGCTGTAAAGATGTGCTCTGTTCTCGGCACTCTGATGACGTGATCGACATACTTCTCCACCTCCATGTCGTTCTCCTCCGCCACCGCAACAACGATGGAGTCTCTGGCCTTGACCTCCTTTATGTTGTTGAGCATTATCTCGTAGGTGTCGTCGGGGACGAGAGTCGCCACGACGGGAGTTTGCTCTCCGAGCAGTGCAAATGGCCCGTGCTTCAGCTCACCAGCAGGATATGCCTCAGCGTGGATGTAGGAGATTTCCTTCATCTTCAACGCCCCTTCCATCGCAATGGGCACCCCTATGCCCCTCCCGATGTACATCATGTTCTCAAAGCCAGCAAGCCTCTCGGCAATCTCCCTGATCTCATCCTCCCTCTCAAGGATCTTCCTGACGAGCTCCGGCATTATCCTCAGCTCCTCCACGAGCCTGCTCACCTCACTTCCCGGCATTCTGGACAGCTTCAGCGCAATTAGGTAGAGAACGATGAGCTGGGCTATGAAGGATTTCGTTGCGGCAACGCTTATCTCAGGCCCTGCCCTGGTGTACAGGACGTGGTCAGCGATTCTTGTCGCCGTGCTCCCGAGAACGTTCACTATCGCAAGCGTCCTCGCCCCGAGCTTCTTGGCTATTCTCATCGCTTCGAGGGTATCTGCGGTCTCTCCCGACTGGGTTATGGCTATGGCCAATGCCCTGTGCATGGGCGGGTGGTGGTAGATGAACTCCGAGGCAAACTCAACCCTCACGGGAATGCCCGAGAGTTTCTCTATGAGGTACTTCCCTATGAGGCTCGCATGATACGAGGTTCCGCAGGCTATGAACACGATCTCGGATATCCCGGCAGAGAAGCTCGCGTCAATCTCGATGTCCTCCGAGAGGTACTCAAAAAGGGTATCCTCAATCACTCTCGGCGTCTCGTGGATCTCCTTGAGCATGAAGTGCTCATACCCGCCTTTCTCGGCATCCTCAATGCTCCAGGGGATCGTGACGATTTTCCTCTCAACCTCCTTCCCGCCGTTCCAGATCCTGAGGCCGTCACTCCACAGCTTCACAACATCTCCGTCCTCGAGGTAGATCACCCTGTTGGTGTAGTCGAGAACCGCAGGAACATCCGAGGCTATGAGCCACTCCCCATCCCCAACACCGATGACGAGGGGGCTTTTGTACCTCACAGCGACGAGCTCCTCGCTATCAGCGTGCATCGCAACTATGGCATATGATCCCTTCAGCCTCTCAACTGCCCTCATCACCGCCTCCCTCAGATCCCCTCTGTACTCCTCCTCTATGAGGTGGGCGATCACTTCGGTGTCAGTCTCAGAGCTGAACTCATGCCCCCTGCTCTCCAGCTCTTCTCTGAGCGACTGGAAGTTTGAGATTATGCCGTTGTGCACAACTGCTACCTTCCCCCTGCAATCCGTGTGGGGGTGGGCGTTTAGCTCTGAGGGCTTCCCGTGGGTGGCCCACCTTGTGTGACCTATTCCAACGCTTCCCTCGGCCACACTGTAGCCCTCAACCTCGCCAATCGCCCCAACTCTCTTTATCAGTCCCAGCTCATCCCCATGCTTTACGGCAACTCCCCAAGAGTCGTAGCCGCGGTATTCAAGCCTCTTCAGGGCTGAGATTATGACCTGATCCGCCCTCCTGAAGCCCAGATACCCAACGATTCCGCACATTCACAACACCTTCGAGCCGTCGGGAATCACCCCGGACAGAACCTTCAGCGGGCTGACCTCCACCTCATTGCCAACGGTGCACGCTGGCATCGCCGTGACCTTCGCACCTATGGTACATCTTTCCCCAATAAAGGCCCCGGTCTCAATTTTCTGGACTGTTCCATCAACCTCAACCGACGCTTTACCCTTCACAGCTGTAAACCCGGGCATTATCCTCGTCCCCGAGTCTATGACCGAGCTCTCCAGCCTGCTGCCGCTGCCGATTCTCACGTTGTCCCCAACCACGCTGTTCTCCACAGCTGAGAAGGGCTCGATTACCGTGTTGCTGCCTATGGACGCTGCCGGGCCTATCACGGCATTCGGCCCGATCTCGCAGTTCTCTCCAATGACCACGGGCCCCCTGATGTAGGTTCCGCTTCTGATCACACACCCCTTTCCGATGACGACATCTCCGGAGATGAACACGCCGCTCTCAACCTTGCCGGAAATCACCCTCCCTCTGAAGCCGAGGGCAAGCTCGTTCACCTTCGGGATGTCCCACGGATAGACTATGTCAAGCCAGACCCCTTTGCTCTCCACGGCCTTAAACTCGATTCCATCGCCGATCATGCGGTTTATCACCGCTGTCAGGTCGTTTTCACCGGCAAGATAGTCAAATATTCTCGAGTCAAAGTGATACACACCCGTGTTGGCGAGGTAGCTGATCTCCTCCTCCGGCTTTTCCACGATCTCCTCTATTCTTCCGTTCCTTCCGAGCTTTATGACGCCATACTTCGAGGGAGAGTCGACGACCCTGTAAACCACCGAGTTCTTCTCGGCAAGCGCGCTCCTCACAGTCCCCTCATCAATTATGTTGTCCCCTGAGACGACGATGAATTCGTCACTGACGAGGTTCTCGGCCTGTTTTAAAGCATGCGCGGTGCCGAGCTGCTGTTCCTGAAAAGCATACTCAACCCTCACTCCAAACCTCTTCCCGTCACCGAAGTGGCTCATCACCCTGTCCTTTCTGTATCCGACGACCATCACAATGTCCATTATTCCCGAATCTCTCAGAGCCTCGACCACGTACTGAAGGATGGGCTTGTTGCCCACCTTTATCATGACCTTCGGCTTGCTCACGGTAAAGGGCCTCAGCCTCTGGCCCTCACCGGCTGCGAGAATTACAGCCTTCATCCCATCACCTAAAACACCCTCGAGTTCGGCTCCACAAAGCCGCTTACCACAGCCCCGGGACCTATGAAAACGTCATTCCCAATCATGCTTCCAACATTTATCGAGGCGTTTATGCCTGTCTTGACGTTATCACCTATGGCCGCCCCGAACTTCTTCCTGCCCGTCCTCACAGCTTTACCCTTAACGTTCACGACCACCTCACCCTCATCAAGCCTGAGGTTTGCGATCTTGGTTCCAGCACCAAAGTTGCAGTTCTCACCTATAACGGAATCGCCCACGTAGTTGAGATGGGGCACTTTCGTGTTGCTCATGATTATCGAGTTCTTCACTTCCACAGCATTGCCCACGTGGCAGTTATCACCTATGGACGTGAACGGCCTTATGTAGCAGTTTGGCCCTATTCTGCAGTTCCTGCCAATGATTGCAGGCCCAACAATGTAGCTTCCCGCCATGACAACCGTTCCCTCTCCAATGACGACATTGCCCTTTATAACCGCCCCATCCTCGACCTCACCGTCAATCCTTGGCTCGAGGGCTGAGAGGAGCGCCTCATTGGCCTTCAGCAGATCCCATGGGTAGCCCACGTCGATCCACCCCTCTATCCTGACAGCCTTGAACTCCATTCCATCAGCAATGGCCATGCTTATCGAGTCTGTTATCTCGTACTCCCCCCTCACGGAGAGAGGAGTTCTTTTCAGGTATTCCACAATCTCCTTAGTGAACAGGTAAATTCCGGCATTTATCAGGTTTGAGGGTGGGCTGGAGGGTTTTTCGATAATCCTCCTGACGAACCCGTCCTTTAACTCGACCACCCCAAAATCCTGAGGGTTTGGAACCTCCCTCACGGCAATCGCACTCTTTTCTCCAAGAATTTTCCTCAGATCTTCTGAGAACACTATCGCATCCCCGTTGAGCATCAGAAACCTCTCATCGAGAACGTGCTCGGCTGAAAGGAGCGCATGCGCGGTACCGAGCTGCTTGCCCTGCCTCACATATCTAACCTTAACACCATTGAACTCACTGCCAAAATAGCCCCTCACAGTCTCCTCCTTATAGCCAACAACGAGCACGACCTCATCCACACCAGCCTTTGCAAGGTTCTCGATGACGTGCTCGAGTATTGGCTTATTCGCCACTGGGAGCATTACCTTGGGCTTTGTGTAGGTTAGCGGACGCATTCTCGTCCCTTCACCAGCTGCAAGGATTACGGCCTGCACAGATAAACATATCACAAAAACCAAGTTAAAAAATTAACTGGAGACACTCGCCCATCCAGAATAACATATAAATTCCAGCTTTCCAACTGTGATCTGTGAAGGTCGAAATTCGCGTAGTGGATGTCGAGGGCAGGTGTGCCGCTGAATACACTCCCGGCGACAGGTTCTACCTGAACTCGTTCCTCCTCGAGTCGGAAAGGCCAGTCTGCATACACGCCCTCCTCTCACTCTCCCACGTCGCCTACGCTCTGTCCCACGGGGCTGAGCTGAGGTCTGCTGGCAGGGACGGGATTTACTTCTCCTGCCCGGACCCAGGCAAACCACTCGGGGACGGAAAGGTCGTTTTCAGGCTCGAGGTGGTCGAATGATCCCAATCGCAAAACCGGTTATTGGAGAGGAGGAAATAGCCAAGGTGGTGGAAGTTCTACGCTCTGGGATGATAGTTCAGGGGGATAGAGTGGCTGAGTTCGAGGAGAAGTTCTCGAGCTACAGTGGCTCCAAGTACGGGATAGCGGTGTCGAACGGCACAGCAGCGCTTGACATTGCTTTAAAGGCCGCAGGCATTGGTGAGGGGGATGAGGTCATAACAACGCCCTTCACGTTCATAGCCACGTCCAACGCCATCCTATTCCAGCGAGCAAGACCGGTGTTTGCGGACATTGAGGAGGACACGTACAACATCAACCCGGACGATGTTGTGGAGAAGATCACGCCAAAGACGAGAGCAATCGTGGGAGTGCATATCTTCGGACACCCTTTCGACGTGAAGGCGATTCTCGAGATCTGCGAGGATCACAACCTGATCCTGATAGAGGACTCCGCTCAGGCTCATGGAGCTGAATACAGAGGAAGGAGGGTTGGGAGCTTCGGAGTGGGGTGCTTCTCATTCTATGCTACAAAAAACATGACGACATCGGAGGGCGGGATGATCACGTGCAACGATGATGAAATCGCGGAGAGGTGCAGACTGTTCAGGAGTCACGGAGAGATCAGGAAGTACGAACACATTCTGCTCGGGCACAACATGAGGATGACAAACATTCAGGCAGCCCTTGGCCTTGTCCAGCTTGAGAAGCTCGACTGGATGAATGAGAGAAGAAGGGAGAACGCAGAATTCTACAGGAAGAACATAAAGGTCGAGGGATTGAGGAAGCCGGTGGAGAAGAGGTACGCGAAGCATGTTTACCACCAGTACGTCCTGCTTGTGGAGGAGGACTTCCCCATGACGAGGGACGAGTTCTCCAGATATCTCTCAGAGAACGGTGTTGGGAACGCAGTCCACTATCCAAAGCCCGTCTACCTCCAGCCCCTGTACAGGGAGCTCGGGTACGGGAAGGGGCTGTGTCCAACCGCTGAATACGTTGCGGAGAAAGTTATAAGCATACCCGTGCACCCACTCTTGAGTGAGGAGGAGCTTGAGAGGGTTGCCGAGGTTGTAAACGGGGTGTGATCATGATCTTTGGAGTCATCGGCGTTGGGTCAATGGGAAAGAACCACGTCAGGGTTCTGACCGAGATCAAGAAGGTCGAGGATGTTGTGATCTATGATACCAACAGGGAGCAGGCAGAGAGGATTGGCGGGATGTATGATGTGAGAGTTGCCGGTTCTGTGGAGGAGCTGCTAAGAGAAGTGGACGCGGTCAGCATCTGCTCTCCCACCAAGTTCCACTTTCAGCACGTCCGGGAGAGCATAGAGGCCGGGAAACACACCCTCGTTGAGAAGCCCCTCGCATCGAGCTATGATGAGGGGAGGAAGGTGCTCGAGTTTCTCAGCAAACGCAGAGATCTCGTGTTTGGTGTCGGGCACATTGAGAGGTTCAACCCGATAGTGTCCGAGCTCGCGGGCCTTGAGCTCGATGTAGCATACCTCAGCGCAAAGCGACACAATCCAGCCTCATCAAGGATCACAGACTCCACGGTGGTTGAGGATCTCATGATACACGACATAGACCTTGTGTTCAACGTCATTTTTTCAGGACATAGTGATTACAAAATTACAGCTGCTGGAAACAGAAACGTCGTGCAGGTGCTGGTTAAGTTCGGGGAAAAGGTCGCGTCCCTCTCTGCGAGCAGAATTTCGTCGAAGAAGATAAGGACGATATACCTCGAAAACGAGGAGATGACAGTAGAAGGTGACTTCATGACTCAGGAGGTTTACATATACAGGAAACCGAGCGTGTATCAGAGCGTGAACGAGAAGTACCTGCAAGAGAACGTCATCGAGAAGGTTCTGATAAACAAGGTGGAGCCCCTGAAGGTTGAGCTCAAGGCATTTGTTGATGCAATTGACGGAAAGCTTGAATTCCCTGTGACTGCTGAACAGGCTGTGAACAACCTCAGAATCTGCGAGATGATTCGGAGGGGGATCGCTTGAGCACGTTCATCCATCCAACGGCAATAGTCGAGAGCGAAAACATTGGCGAGGGCACAAGGATCTGGCATTTTGTGCACATCAGGGAGGGGGCGAGGGTAGGCAGGAACTGCAACATCGGAAAGGGCGTCTACATTGACACGGAAGTGGTCATAGGAAACAACGTCAAGATCCAGAACTTCGCCACGCTTTACAGGGGTGTGGTTATAGAGGATGACGTTTTCGTGGGCCCTGCAGTTGTGTTCACCAACGACCTGTATCCGAGGGCGTTTATCTGGAGCGACGAAAGGGTTGTGGAAACGAGGGTCAGGAAGGGGGCAAGCATAGGCGCAAATTCCACGATAGTGTGCGGAATTGAGATCGGAGAGTATGCGATGGTTGGCGCGGGAAGCGTTGTTACCAGAAGCGTCCCACCTCACGCGCTCGTTTACGGTAATCCAGCAAGGCTTAGAGGTTTCGTTTGCTTCTGCGGACGAAGGCTTGAGAGGGTTGTGGAGAGCGATGATGAATCGCTCATCTACGAATGCGAGCACTGCGGGGAGAGGGTGAGAATAGACAGGAGGTGGACTGAGTGAGGGTGGCAGTGATAGGCCTCGGAAAGGCTGGGCTTCCGCTTGCTGCCGTAATAGCGGACTCCGGCATTGAGGTGGTCGGCGTAGATCTTGACCCCAAGAAATGCGAGATGGTAAACTCAGGCAGGAACCCGATTCCGGAGGAGGCTGGGCTCGACGAGCTGATAGCCAAACATGGGGGAACAAGGCTGAAGGCCACGCCGAAGTATGAGGACGCTGCCGATTGCAGCGCGTACATCGTCATAGTTCCCCTGCTCCTTGACGAGCTCAAAAACCCGGACTTCAGCATCCTCGAATCCGCCTTCAGGGGGGTCGGAAGGATACTCAAAAAGGGAGACATAGTTGTCCTCGAGACGACTGTTCCTCCCGGAACGACCGAAACTCTCGTGAAGGAGTGGCTTGAGGAGGAGAGCGGGCTGGAGCTCGGTGAATTTTACCTTGCATACTCTCCGGAGAGGATAATGACCGGGTACAGCATCTCGAGGCTCAGGGAGTTTCCCAAGGTAATAGGAGGCGTGAATGAGGAGAGCGGAGAGAGGGCTTACGACCTGTATTCGAAGTTCATCCCGAACCTGCATCTCGTCTCAAACGCGAGGACTGCAGAGTTCATAAAGGTTATAGAGGGCTGCTACAGAGACGTGAACATTGCTCTGGCAAACGAGCTGTTCAAGATTGCAGAGGAGCTCGGAATAGACTTTTACGAAGCGAGAGAGAAGGCAAACCACGAGTACTGCCACATCCACCTGCCCTCAACCGGGGTTGGCGGTCACTGCATCCCCGTATATCCATGGTTCCTCATAAGGGAGATGGAAAAGAGAGAGAAATTCAACCATGCAAGGCTGCTCAGAGTTTCAAGAGAGCTGAACGACGAGATGATCAACTACTGGGCTGAGAAGATCGTTCTGGAGTGCATGAAGGTGGACAAGCCCTTGAGCGAGGTCAAGATCTGCATCAGGGGAATTACGTTCAGGAAGGGTGTGAAGGAGCTCTACCACAGCAGGAATCTCGCCCTTGCCAGACTTCTGGTAGAGAAGGGTCTGGATGTCGGAGTTCACGACGAGCTGTTCACGCAAAAAGAGGTCGAAGAGCTTGGACTGAGGTGGAGGGAGCCGGGAGAGGCGGATGTGGTGTTTGACTGCTTTGAGCTGAAAATTTTCACGGGATAACGAATATCATCAACTCCCGACTTCCCTTGATTTCCAGATTATTTCATGTGGGAGGCATTATTTTATCGCCACGATCCTTCTTCACGTATTCTCCTGCTATCGCCTTATTCACCCTCGACGGGTTTGAAAGCGTAGCATCAATATCTTTAATGGCTTTTTCTTCCCCTATTTCCCGATCTTCGATTCAATTCAATAAATCCCTAACTTCTTATCTTTTCCGAGTACCAGTTTCTTTCATTTGCTTTAGCTTTTTTAGAGTATAAAATTAGCTACAGCTGCGTGAACTACACCCTAGTCATAACAAAACTGTGAACATTTCCACAGTACAGATAGTTCCGAGAAAAAGTGGGTAGCGAGAGGTCCACTCCATACATTAGGCAAAGATTAAATTCACTATACAATCGAATTGTGCTGTGTTGGCAAAAAAAGTAGCAAAAAACGCACTTTACAACAGTTCCGCGATACTTATAGGCAATATTTCCGGAATAATAATTACAGTCTTCCTCGCAAGAGCCCTCGGCCCTGTTGATTTCGGAATATACTCCCTGACAATTTCAATAGCGCTTTTGATAATCTCCCTGACAGATTTTGGAATAAACCAGACAGTAATCAGATACGTTTCCGATGCCATCGGCAAAAGGGAAATTTCACTTGCAAGAGGATACATCCGAGAGCTTGGAAAGATCAAAGCTATTTTGGCAGTTATCGTTTCCGCTTCTCTCGTTCTACTATCCGATATTCTCTCAACAAATGTATTTCACAAACCAGATTTATCGTTGCCATTAAAAGTAGTCTCAGGTTTTGTCTTATTTTATCCAATATCTGGATTCCTCATAGGAATATTCAATGGACTCAATGATTTCAGAGCCAACTTCGTTAAGTCAAGTACATACGAATTTTTCAGAGCTACAACGATAATAACTCTCGTAACCCTCGGCTACTCTGTCGTCGGGGCGATTTTTGGCTTTGTAGTCGCATCACTCGCCTCCCTCTTATCCCTCGCCATCTTGCTGCTCAAGAAATACAAAACATATGTTATTGGCAAAGCCGAAAAAATAGACATACTAAGGGTGCTCAGGTTCACAGGATACCTAACGATCAGCGGCATTGCTTGGACAGTGTTTACATACGTGGATTCTGTTATGATCGGTACGTTTCTACCTGCAGAGTATGTTGGCTACTACAGAGCAAGCTACACGATTATTGGAGCAGTGGCAGGAATTCTGTCACTCCCAGTAGTACTGTTCCCAGTTTTCGTACAGCTGGGAAGAGATGACCTGAAAAATGCGTTCAACAGGGTTTTCAAATACTCTGCGATGATTGCTGTGCCCGCATCTTTCGGGCTCCCTGCAATATCTAAAGAGATCGTCTTAGCAATCTATGGGCCGGAATACCTTTCAGCTGTGCCGGTCTTCTGGATATTGTCCTTTCTGATACTTAGGAGCGCAGTTGGATTCTGGGGGGTGATATTTAACGCAAAAGAGATGCCAGAATACCCTGTTAAAGTCATACTTTTAGGGATGGCATTGAACATCCTCCTTAACTACCTAATGATTCCAAAATTTGGAATTATTGGGGCAGCTATTGCAACAATCGCTTCAAACATGGTGGTGTGGTGTATCCTCGCTTATCTCTCGAAAATACATTTTGACGTGTTCTTCACACCCTCTCACCTACTAAAGCCGATTGTGGCAAGCCTAGTTATGGTAGCGTTTCTTGTAACATTTAGCCCGACATCAATTGTGGAAGGAGTTCTGATGATTCTCATAGGGGTTGCTGTGTATTTTGTAACACTTTATATAATAAAAGGGGTTAAAAAAGAAGATCTGAAATACCTGATAGCTTTGATCAGAAAATAAATTGCAATATGTAATTAAAATCAGAGAAACAATAAACTAACAAACACATTTAATCAATCTCAGGTTTTAACATTTTTTTTAAAACATTTTTTATTTGATCTTTTGATAATAAATATTCATCATTATTCGAAGAAAAACCACTTACTGAAGCTTTTTTAAAGCCAAGCTTCACAAATCTCAAATACTCATTGGTTTTTATATATTCAGTATATTCGGAAAATATTATCGGAAGTCTCACAAATAGATCTTCACTTTCAAGTAGAAGATCACTTTCATTCTTTGATATTAATTCTTCATGCATCTTTTCACCGATTCTCATACCAACAATCTCAAAATGATCTGGGGGATAACCCATAACTTCCAAAAACGCTTCTGCCAAAACGCCAATCTTTACAGACGGCATTTTCAATATGAATACTTCCCCATTTTCGGCATAATATGCCGCTTGAAATATGAGCTTAACACTTTCCTCCACATCCATAAAGAATCTCGTCATCTCCGGGTTAGTAACCGTTATTTTCTTCCCTTCATTTAGCTGAGTCTGCCAAACTTCCAACACCGAACCCCTCGTTGCTAAAACATTTCCAAATCTAACAACACCAAATTTACTCGGACCTCTGTTATAATAACATGCAGCTGAGACTAACCTTTCTGCTAAGAGCTTTGTAGCACCCATGACATTAGTAGGATTCACTGCTTTATCAGTAGATATCAGTATCACTTTCTCCACTTTGTTGTCCAAAGCACATTTTATGATGTTCTGAGTCCCTATAACATTCGTTTTTATGGCTTCAAATGGATTGTACTCACACAATATCACATGTTTCATTGCGGCTGCGTGAAAAATAATATCCACATCGTTTGTTAATTCTATCAATCTATCCATATCCCTAACATCTCCAAACAAAAAAGACATATTATGTACCTTCTCAAATTTCCTTTTAAAGTAAAATAATTCAGTTTCTCTATTGTCTAACACACGAACCTCTTTTGGGCAGTAATTCAAAACCTGCTTAACTATTTCTGACCCAATACTGCCAAGCCCTCCAGTTATTAGTATTGTTTTATCTTCAAACATGTCTCTAATTTGATTCTTTTTCAGCATACTTTATCACCGCGGTTTTAGTATTTCTTTTACACACCTAACAACATATTCCAAATGACGTTCGGTCAATTGAGGATATATGGGTAGTGACACGATGCTCCTAAATACCCTCTCAGCCACGGGAAAATCACCTTTTTTGTATTTGAACATTTTCCGATAGAATCGTGTGAGATGAAGAGGCATGAAATGTACACTTGTACCAACACCCCGTTTGGCCATTTCATTTATAAATTTATCTCTATTATATTTAACTAGACGTATAGGATACAAGTGATATGCAGATTCAATTTTTGGTCTCACATAAGGCAATATGATATCTAAATCATTTAGATGTTCATTATAATACTCAGCAATTTTTTTTCTGCGTGTATTCATCCAATCCAGTTTCCTAAGTTGTTCCAGCCCAATAGCTGAAGCTAAATCAGTTGGGTTACATTTATAGCCTGCTTCTATCACTTCATAATACCAGCTATTATTTTCTAAATACCTTTTCCACGCGTCTTTGCTAATGCCATGGAGTCTCAATATTCTTAACTTATCAGCTAAATAGCCATCATCCAGAGTGATCATACCGCCCTCACCAGTAGTCATGGGCTTCGTAGCATAAAAACTAAAACAAGTTAAATTGCCCAATGCGCCCACTTTTTTACCGTTTTCATATTTTGCACCTGCAGCGTGGGCAGCATCTTCTATCACCTTTAAACCATAAGTCTTAGCGATTTTCATAATTTTTCGCATATCTGCTGGTTGCCCAGCATAATGTACTACAATTATTGCTTTTGTATTATCGGTAATCCTCTCTTCCACACTATCTGGGTCAATATTATATGTTTTCTCATCAATATCTACAAAAACCGGTTTTGCTCCGCAATGTACGACTGTATTGGCAGTTGCCGTAAAAGTAAACGTAGGAAGTATCACTTCATCCCCTCTACCAATACCAAGTACTTTCAAAGAAAGGAATAACGCAGACGTACAAGAATTTGTTGCTACTGCGTATTTACTACCAATATACTCAGCAAAAGCTCTCTCAAACATAACCGTTTTCTCGCCCATAGACAACCAACCAGATTTCAGCACTTCTGTAACTGCTCGAATCTCCTCTTGGGTTATATATGGTCGGGCAAAAGGAATGTTCATTACCATACAAGGCTAGCAAACTTGTCGGAATTAAAAAATCTTACTTTCTCTAAAATATCTAAAAAATCTGGCCTAATGCTAAATCATATAGTTCTTTCGTCCAAAACCAATGAATCTTCTGCACCTTCCCGTATATAATCTATCGCTTTAGGACCGACATTGAATAGTAAGTCGATAACAGACAAATATGGGATAAATTCACCATATAGTTGTGGATATACAGGATGATTAAACTCAAACCAATATAACTTGATTCCAGATTTCTTGAACTTTATTGGTTCGATGTACTCTCTTGCCGCTGGACCAGAGATATATTCATCAGCACCAATCTCAGTCAATATGTTGATCAAACGATCAGTCTTACCGCCAGATACATTTAGCTCAGAAGATAAAACAAATCTAGTATCAATCCCCAATATTTTTGATATTTCCTTAATTAAAAAAATATCCAAATCAACCAAGTAATCCCAACTTACCGAATACACATGCCTAAAAAGAGTCTCATACTCTTTAAAATACGGCGCTTTACGATAAGCATGTACGATAGAGTGCCAATGCCTTTTTGACCACTCTACCCCATTATTCACCTTCACCTCATTTATCTTTTGTCCAAATTTTTTGATGACTGGCACTGATAACCAAATCCATTTGCCATTTGGCATTTTTATCCTATTCCTTCTTTGCCACGACCGCTCCACAAACTGAACATCATCATAAAAAACGAAAATATCCGCCAAATCAATTAACCCAAAATATCCAATCCACGGCAAGTACATGGGTTGTAGTATCACGGCTTTCATAGTTTCACTCTTGGAGTTTTGTAAATGTAAAGCGTAAACTCCCATAGCGGATAATCGTGTCTAATTACAAACCATCTGCTTAAATTACTAACGCAGAAAGAAACAATATCAGATATAGAACAATAATACAGATCGTCATCTTCCCAGTCAACGTACTCAGTTAAAAAATTAACCGCAATGCCTTTTTTACAAAGTGACCACAATCTCAATAGAATTTCCTTTATCCAAGCATTGTGTACATTTGGATCGGAATCTACCTTAATGTGGAAGACTCCGCTAACCAAAACGTAATCAAAAAAATCCTTATAATGTTCTAAATTCTCATTTAAAATGTCTACTACCTTAAAATTCGCATTGGGATGTCTATTTTTTCCAATCTCTATCATTTTTTTTGAGATATCCCACCCATGATACTCGCATATTACGTTATTTTCCAATAGATAGTCCATCAACAGGGCATTTCCACAACCAAAATCCAAAATTTTTCCACCATTTAAATTATCAATTTCTGTTAAGATCTTAAACCTAAGCCATACTTTATCTTTCCCCTTCCAGTGAGATGCCTCAGGAGAATTTGGGTCATATTTTAAGGCATGGATTTCGTATTCTTTTTTTATTTTATCAGTATGTTTTTTTAGAATCTCCAAATTTAGTGGATCAATTTTAGTTGACTCCATATATCAATCCACCTCCATAACTGCTAGCCCAATTCCTGTTTTTCCATATCCATTTCCATTGTATAGCATATATTTTTTACCTTTATGTTCAAACACGAACGGGTAGCATACCATTTCAGAGTCCCACCCAGATTCTGACACCTCAATTCCAACTTCTTCGTCTTTTCTCACCCAATGAATTCCATCTTCTGATTCTGCGTAACCTATTTTATACCCTCCATGGCCGATAGCATAGCTATACCACATCTTGTAGATCCCATCTTCATTTATCACACAAGGACGAGCTATACGAGTTTCTTTAGGGTGCTTAAAGTCTATGCAAACGATTCCTTTCCTCACCCAATGAATTCCATCCTCCGATTCTGCATATTTTATATGGTAATAATACATTGATTTTCCATTTTCTTTTTTAAAGTCTACTGCAGAAACATACCACATTCTCCAAATATCATCTTCTATTAATACACATGAGGTATAGGTAGAATATGGATCTAATTCATTTCTATCTATTATCGGAGCTCTTGAGTATCTCTTGAAAGTCTTTCCTCCATCTTCACTAATTGCCAAACCAATGGCAGAATAATACGGAACACTAACACCTCTCATCCATCCATTATAATACATATACAGAAACCCATCATGTTCAACAATCCAGTGACACCATACAGCACTATCATCGAAGAGTCCGGGTTCTCCTAATTCTAAAACAGGCTTAGGCGAGATATAAAGAATTTTAGTAGGATTATTTATATTAATTTCTATATATCCCGGCTGAGTTTTATTTTCTCTGTTTCTGCTACCGAAATAGATCCTATACAAGTCTTTCCCTAAATGCATTGCAAAGGGAACCGATGCATGAGTTTGTAACCAATCAAATTGGCCTTGTGGCTCAAATATTTTACCCAGCTTTTTCCATTTCATAACAAATCACTCCTGAACTGCTAATTCTTTTTCATAAACAGTTCTAAGTAATTTAGCTGGTTGCCCACCATAAACACCCCCTTTTTGTGTGTCTTTCACTATCAAAGCGCTTGCACCAATAATGCAATCCTCAGCTATAGATATACCGTCTCTCAGCGTAGAATTTACACCAATAAAGCTATAGGCTCCAATTTTACAGTGTCCAGAAATAACTGCATGTGATGCAATGAAAACGTGATCTCCAATAACAGTATGATGCCCTATATGATTTCCACTCCATATTATTACATTATTCCCTATTTTTACAAAAGGCTGAACTACGTTAGCTTCGAAGATAAAACAATTGTCACCAATTTTGACATTATCCCATACAATTGCTTTTGAACAAACATAGCTTATAAGCTCATAGCCTTTTTCCTTAGCTTGATAGTATTTTTCTGCTCTTAATCTGTTTACTCTACCAAAACCCACAGCTATGAACATTTTAAACTCTTCTGGAGGATAAATTTTTTCAACTTCTTCGAATGACACTACCGGCAAGCCAAATTTCTCCTTCTTGGTGATGAAATTCCTATCTACTGTGAAAGCTACGACTTCGTAGGGGCTATCTTTTGTTAAATAGTAGTATGCAACTTCTGCAAAGCTACTGGTTCCGAATATTACCACTTTTTTACCCTCGGCCATTTTTCCCACCACATTTCTGAATTTGAATTATTTCTCGGATCTTATTAGCAATTCGTTTTTTATTCCTTTCCCAATCTACAAATCTCGCAATTCGGATCCTCTCACTTTCTATTTTCAACTCATCCAGCCGGAGTATAAGATCCTCAAGTTCCGCAGAGATTGCTTGGGGAGTGGGTTCAACGTATTTGCAGTACTTGCCATCCCTGAACAAGATTTTATAGTTTAGTATATTCTTGTTCAATAATAAGACTGACCCACACAGAACAGCCTCTACATTAGATCTGCCAATTCCATCATTGGTCGGAATGCTTAGAGTGACATCTGAGATGTTATATATTTCTGCCATTTCTTTTTTTGATAACCTATTTTCAAAAATAATTACATTGTCTTTAATTCCCAGTTTTTCTGCAAGTTTTATCAATTCACTAAAATAATTTTGGTCACCATAATTGATTAAAATTAGTTTAATTTTTTCTCTAACATTATTCTTCAAAAAACTAATCGATTCTAATACAAGATGATGATTATAAAGTCTAGTAAGTTTCCTAGGATAAAAAAGTGTAAATAAATCATTAGAAATGTGATATTTCTGTCTAAGTTTGTTCCTATAATTTAATGGAAATCGCCTGAATATGTCTGTGTCACATCCAAAAGTTAGAGTAGTGTCAATTTTTGAGCTTTCTGTTCCATATAATAATTCAAGCTCTTTTTTGACTATTCTTGAACCAGAAAAGACTAAATTTACCTTATTATTAAGGACTTTTTTAAAAACATATTTTAAAGATGGATATCTGTAATCAGAACCATAAGTAAAGTAAAGGATAGATTTTTTCGGATTGACAATAAATATAGGTATTGTAAATGGCTCAAAAAGATAGTGAATGATGTGACAATCAACAATCTTGTCATATTTTGAAAACAGGTAAATCATTCTTGGCAATATAAAAAGAATACTATATAAAATTCTAAATATTTTTAAATTGAATAATTTTGGTATCTTTATAGTATATGTGTAATCATACTTAAATTTAGCATCCTGAATATCTATCGCAATAGAAACAATATCGAACTCCTCCTTAAATCTCTCTACGAAATCTGCTGAATTAATTGAGGATATGCACCACAAACAAACCTTAGGCTTATACATACTCTTCACTAACACCATTTTAGAGTTTATTGTTTTCGAAGCCTTTTTCTACAGGCCTATCATACTTTACTATTCTTTTTTTCACTACTCTCGACACAATAAATTTTTCCGGTGTGGCCGTTTTAACAGTCTCCAAATGTCTCTTGTACAAATTCCTGAAGGCATCTAAAATATTGCCATACTCAGAATTTCCTGCAAGATCCAGCGATTCCGTCGGATCTCTCTCCAAATTGTACAGTTCTTCACTATCACTCCCACGAATATATTTCCATTCATCAAACAAAATTGCAATTTTTGCGAAGGATATGTCCAGCCTTACCGTATGGTCAACAAAGGCACTGCCATAGTGTTTCTGCCCTTCCTCACTAAAGACAATATGTGATTTATTTAGTAGCATATTTTTGCCAATCCATTCACGAGGTTTTGGAATGCCGAGTATATCAAAGATAGTCGGAAAAAGATCAATGTGACTAACATTAGCTGAGATTACCTTAGATTTTAGCTTGTTTCCGATAATTACTAGTGGAACGTGAATTAACTCCTCGTATAACTTCATCTCGTGATGGAATCCACCATGCTCATAAAATTCTTCTCCATGGTCTGACGTTATAACAAAAATTGTATCTTTATAAAGTCCAATTTCTTTGAAATAATTTACCAAATCTCCTACATATTTGTCAACTTCTTTAGTTTTAATTAAGTACAATTCTTTAAGCTCGTTCAGGATGTGTTTATCTATAGAACGACCGAACTTAAACCACTTCTCTCTTTCGACATTAACTTTTGCTATTCTATCCATAGATTTATCCGACTCTAAAGGCACGTAAGGAAAATGAGTGTCCAAATAATGTACCCACAAAAAGAAAGGTTCTTCCATATCTTCCAGATGATCTTTAACCATAGTATTGATCTCAAACCCCGGTACATATGGCAATTTTCGGTTGACTATTCTCCGATACAGCATCCTTAACCATATGTAATTGCGCAACATTTTAGGCATAAGTTTGCTATCATATACTTTCTTTATGACACCAACAATTTTTGATTGCGAAGAGTTAGACATACCTTCCAAATCAGATGCACGTATTTCATCATAATAGACATCAAATCCACGACCAAAACCATATTTATTATCTAAGTAAGGGTGAAATGTAAATCCCAGAGTAGCATATCCCTCGGATTTAAGGATTTCTGCCACGGAGACTCTTGGATATCTAATTCTAAGATCTCCACCATACATAAGGGGGTACGTAGAGGTCAGCATACCAACTACCGAAGGAGATGTCCAGCTACTGAGGCTGTATGCTCTTTCGAAAAACAAACCCTTATCTTTAAGCCGAGATATAAAGGGCGTGTATTCGTCAGATATCGCATCATATCTTAAGCTATCGATAGTTATCAAAACTATATTTCTCATTAAAACCTTCACCCCTCCAAATAGTTACATCCTACATGCTTGCACCGACCATTTACATTCATCGAAACATAAATTTTATCGTCTCTTTTGCCATTCTGTACACCGGTTTCACCACATTCCAAATTCTCCCCCTCCGTACATGGCCAACAATGTTGCTAAGCTCTTTTACATATGGAGACGGGTAAGCGGTGTAAAATTTTTTCTCTTGATCGAGTATACTCCCACACTCTGTAATCGCATTTTTAATTTCAGAATAAAAATGAGCATCGCTGCCAACTATTGCCGGTTTCTTAAGCTTTAAAGCCAATTCAAGTGCTTTTGCATTTTCTTCAGGAGTCGAGTGGCCATTCCATACTTCCACAACATCCACCCGAGATGCAAGATATTCCACGTTTTTATGACCTCTAAAAGGATGAGGCAACACGCTTATTCCACCCTGAGATCGTATTTCATCAATAACTTCATCAAAATCTCTAGAGCTAATCTCTTCATTAATATAAACTCCTATCACCTCACCATACTGTGTTCTCACTTCTTCCCCGAGAATAACAGACACACCAATCTCCTTTTCATATTTTTTTGCCTTTATTGATCCAAGAATGGAATTGTGATCAGTAATACACACAGTATCCACTTTAATTTTTTTGCATGTTTTGAGAATCTCTCTTGGGTCCATCAACGAATCAAAGGAATATTTCGTATGTATATGGAAGCCCAACCTCATGTTTTAACAACTCCGTGAGGGAATTTCCTTTTTCGACTTAGCAAAACGATGGTTCCAAACACAAATCCTTGTGCCATTTGAAACATAGTAGGTAAGGGATCCTTCAATGACACGTTGGTATAAGTCGCTTTGTCTATTCTCAAAAATTCGCTTATGGTTTCTCCCCCCGACATTAAAACCTTCAGCTCATCTGGAAACACCCATCTAAACTTCACTTTCTTGTAAGTTTTTATTGGCTCTGGATCGTTTCCCATCGCCAAGTCCATTATTATTTCTGGTATATTGACTCCCGCAGAAATTGTCAGGTCCAGTGATCCCCAGAGTTTAGGATTGATCTCTATGAGGTAGAACTCGTCTTTTTCAGGTGAATACTTAAACTCTGCCATTATTGGTCCCGTCCACTTTAATTTCTTGCAAATTTTTTTACCGTACTTGAATAATTTTTTGCTGTAGAATGATTCAGCTACTGCACTTGGTCCACCTGTAATCGGAAATTCCTTTAGTCTCCGGTGCATGAACACTGCATACATCTTTCCACCCTTGCACACACTGTAAAAACCAACACCATAGCCTCTGATGTATTCCTGAGCGATGACTTCTGTTTTACTTTCGGACCTAAGTTGCCAAAATCCGGATCGAAGCTCGTTTACATCGTTACAATATCTTATAAACTTCCCCGCCTCATCAGAAGACTTCAGGACTATGGGAAAATTCTCAAGTTCTCTGATGTCTTCCTCCCCCCTTACCACGATTGTTTTTGGTACAGGAATGCCAATTTTCTTTGCAAACTCCATTGTAGCATCTTTGTTATATGCAATTTTCATAGAGTCCCATGTAGGTACAAGTGAATTGACAATTCCAAGTAGCTCATCCCTAAACTTAGACGAAATGATATACGTTTTAAGTCCAACAGGAAGGAAAACATCGTATTTATTTCTTGCCAAAATTGAAAACAGCCTTTTTTGGTAGATGTCTTCGTTTTCATCATTTACCACAAAAACGTTCTTGACGTATCGTGAATAAGCAGTAAGTGTGAGGAATTTCGGAAATGGAGTTGTAACGTCAACCTCATATTTATTTCGAAATGTTCTTAAAATAGCTAATGCATTTTTATGATCCCCATCGCTAACCAACACTTTTGTTTTCATGTTTCGAACACCTCATAAACTTCCCTACAGGTTGCAAACCACGCATTCCTCCTTTTACCCTCTACAATGATTTTTTCGTACAGCTTACTCCAGCCCGGAAACTCACTTTCGTTGAAAACCCTCTGGTGCCAGAGGACAGTTACCAAGCTCCCTCTTCTCTCAGCATACTTTAAGATTGCCTCTACTTTTTCTGCTGCTTCTTTGAGACCCCTGCTTGATCTCTCTAAGGCAACGTCCATAATTGTCAGAGGAATAACAAGGAAATTGTCTTCTTCAAAAGGTCTAAACGGGAGATCCTTTCCATCCCTCCAGCCTACCCTCTCTCTGAAGCCAAAGCTTGCGTCATAATTAAACCCGACTTTTTTCTGAATCTGCCAAGTACCGGGAACATCCAAATTCAGGAAATGTTGTCGCACTCCGATCACTTTTTTACCTAAAACCTTTTCAAGTCTGCTTTTTTCAATCCTCAAGAGATCCTCATTCCTGTACGATTCGTAAGAACCATGAAGACCGATCTCCCATCCACCGGAGTCGAGCATACGAATTGCCTGAATAATTCGGGGATCGTCAAAGGAGTAGTAGCCAAACGACAGAGGAAACGTTTTAGGATTCGTCATTTCAAATTTCTTTTTTTCTTCCAAGAAAAAAAATGTTGAGCGCACACCATACTTTTCCTCAAGTTCAGTGATCCTGTCAAAGTTCCAGTACGGATTGCCTCTCACGCCCAACAACGTCTTGATGTGGTGAACATCTCTTGTTTTTACAAAATAGTATAAACTGTGCCACCAACGCTTGTACACTCTGTCAACATCATGTGTCAGACAGATGGCAAACTTCTTTCCCGCAGGCCAGCAAACACTGCCCATAGCTAATCACTCACGCCATCTAAACGAGTATTGCAAATCTGGATTATCTCCAAATTCTTCCAAGCTTTCTGGATACTTTTCCACAAACCACACCATGAACTCTGCAATATCTATCTTTTCCCTTAGTACCTTCCTCAATTTCTCCTTCCAAGCACTCTTCACTTCTTTTTGGTTGACCAGCATTAGCGATTTCTCGAATATGTCCTCCGAATTCTCGCTGTCAAACCTGTACAGCAGCCCATACCTCTCTTCCAATTCCTTAAAGACGCCAAATGCAAAAGCTCTTGGGTGTATGAAGATTGCTGGAGTCCCAAGTAAAGCCGCTTCGGTGGACATTGTACCTGTCTCGCAGACTGCAAGCCTCGCGAAATAAAGAACATGGTGTATTTTTTTCTTGGACACCCTCAGGACATTTGATTCCAGCTCTTTAGGGATGTTATCGCCTTCTGCAGATATGAAAACATCAAGGTGTTTCTCAAGCTCTTTCACGAGCCTGATCTTCTCTTCAAAGCCAAACCCCTTTAAGCCAACGTCGTGTGCTGCATCAAATGCATTGAAACGCAGAATAGCATACTCATTCTCCGAGACACCAAGCTCATCAAGAACGTTCCTGTCGGGAGTGAAATACTTCGGGTGCAGATATGCGAGTTCTTTGTATGCATTAACCCTCAAATGCTTACTGCCCAGATCGTCGAGGTATGCAGAGGGTGTCAGTATCGCATCAACAAACGGAAGGTATGCCCTGATCTGAAGGTTTAAAAGCCTGTTCACCCTCGGCTCGGAATCGTAAAACACGAAACTTCTCGCCCCAAGGAGTTTGGCAGTGTAGGGCGCATATATCTCAAAGCCGGTTACCAGATCGGGTTTAAAGCCCGCCAGGTGTTTTCTCGCCCTCAGCACATCCACGGGGAGCTTGTATATCCTGTCCCAGTTGGATCGGACTTTTGAGAACACGAAGCCATCATACTCCTCCACAACCTCGAGCGTTTCTCCGTAATCCCTGAACAGCAGTCTGATCTCAACTCCCCTTTTTTCCAGACCCTCAACTATGTTCCTGTAGAAGTGGAACTGCGCCGGCGTTGATATGAAGATTGCAACCCTCTCAGCCATTTGATGAAAGCTTGTGCCGAGTGTTTATAACCTTTTGTCCACAGCAAAAGCTGCTTTAGATTTCTAAACAGAAATTATCTCCTCCGAAATCTCAAAGCACACCATAACCTTTCACCACAGTTACAAGAACGATTTCGATGTTTTGCCTCCCAACCGATACCTGCTGAAAATCGCCGTTCGCTGATCAAGGAGCAATAATTATTCTCTCCAACTCTTTCTGTCCAAACCATGCCCTCCTTCATCAAAGTAATTAAGATTCAAGTCGCACTTTAAAACTCCGACCCAAAAAGGTGCGATGACGGGAAAAATTTTTATCCCTCCCGCCTTACCTCTGCCAATGAACGAGAAAGTGGAGAAGTACTGGCACATTCCCTTTATTCTCATCGCTATAGCTGTTGGCCTTTACCTGAGAATTGCAAATCCGTGGAACAACGTCTTCGTGCCGTGGATGGAGGGTGCGAGGCTGAGCGGCAACGATCCATGGTACTACTTCAGGCTGATAGACTCAGCAATACACAATTTCCCGAGCAGAATATGGTTCGATGCGTTCACACACTACCCCTACGGCACGTACACACACTTCGGCCCGTTCTTGGTTTACCTCGGAGCACTGGTATCTATGCTGACCGGAGCGACAACTCCGGCTGAGATAAGAACAGCTATCGCATTCATCCCGGCGTTTGGCGGAGCACTGCTGGCAATACCAGCATACGTCCTGACAAAGGAGGTTTTCGGAAAGAGGGCCGGAGTTATCTCCGCATTTGTTGTGGTTCTGATTCCCGGTCAGCTAATGGCGAGGAGTGTTCTGAGCTTCAACGATCACCACATATGGGAGGTGTTCTGGCAGACGTTGACCCTCGGCACGTTCATCCTCGCATACAACAGGTGGAAAGACTACACTGGAGAAGTGAAGAATCCAAAGATGCTCGCGTATCCTGTCATCGCGGGAGTGTCCATGGGCATGTACCTGCTGGCGTGGGCTCCCGGGTTTATCTCAGCCCTCATGATTTTGCTGTTTGTATTCTTTGCATTTTTGTTAAAAGAATCACACAAAGCAGATCTAAAAAACCTTGCGTTCGTTTCAGTGGCCACATTCTTAGTTGCCTCACTTATCTACCTTCCTTTTGCCTTTAAATATCCGAATTATAGTACAAACAGGTACTCTATGTTTCAGTTCTTTGTACTCTTTGGTTCAACCATACTTGTGCTTGCTTTTTATATTATCGAGAGATATACCAGAAATAAGATATTCGATAAATTTGGAATTAACAGGAAATATGCATTTCCCGCCATACTGGTGGTGCTGTCTGCAATAATCGTAGCTGCAGTTCTGACACTCGCTCCAGACTTTGCCAGAAATCTGCAGTATATTTTCAGAGTCGTCCAGCCAAGAGGTGGACAGCTCACGATAGCAGAAGTCCAGCCCTTCTTCTCCATGGGCGGAAAGTTCAGCTTAACACCGGCGTGGCAGAACTTCAGCATAACCTTCTTCTTCGCAATTCCGGCGATGTTCTACTACGCGTACAGGTTCATCAAAACGAAGGACGAGAAGCTCCTGTTCATCCTGATATGGGGCTTTGCCATGCTCGTTGCCCTTGCGGGACAGAACAGGTTCGCATACTACTTCGGAGTTGTCTCAGCGGTGTTTGCATCTGCTATAGCAAGCGAGATTCTCGAAAGAGTTAGATTCTACGATTACATCTCCGCTGCAATCAGAAGTGACGAGAGGGCCATGAAGAAAATTGGGGCCAGAAGTGTGATTGCTGGAATTCTCGTGCTGCTCGTTCTGGTGTATCCAACATTTTCTCAAGCAAACGAGTACAGCAGATACTCTGCCGGCGGGATAAACAAGCAGTGGTACGATGCGCTTACGTGGATGAGGGACAACACCCCTGGCAAGGAGGTTTACGACGAGTTCTACTACCAGCTTTACAAGTCACCGGAGAACTTCAGGGAGCCGTATCCCTACTATCCAGAGGGCGTTTACAGCGTAATGAGCTGGTGGGACTACGGACACTGGATCACCGCGATAGCCCATCGCATCCCTGTCGCGAACCCGTTCCAGCAGGGCATTGGCAATAAATACAACAACGTTCCCGGAGCGGCACCGTTCTTTACAGCATTCAACGAGAGCTATGCAGACAGCATAGCAGAAAAGCTCGGAGTCAAGTACGTGGTCAGCGACGTTGAAATGGCGACCGGCAAATTCTATGCGATGGCCGTGTGGGCCGAAGGGAGCCTCGAAAAAGCAGGACAGATGTACTTCGCAGGCTCCGGCATAGTTTATGTGGACGTGCAGGGGAATCTGGGTATATCGCTAACCGGAAGAGTCCCGCTCGGCGCGAGGCCGATCTCGGGCATAAACATACCGAGCGAGAACTACTACAGAACGATGGAGGCAAAGCTCCACATCTTCGATGGGAGGGGGCTGAAGCACTACAGGATGGTGTACGAAAGCGGATTCGGCACCAACACGTACTCAGGCTTCCAGGAGCTTGCGTACAGGAATATCTACAACTCCCTGTACGACAAGAAGCTGGGATTTGGCAAGGTGGATGCCCTGTCCACGGGCTATGTAAAGGTCTTCGAGAGGGTAAAGGGAGTTACAGTGAAGGGCAAGGCGAGCGGTGATGAGGTAACAGCCAAGGTCACGATCAAGACCAATCAGGGCAGGACATTCGAGTACATCCAGAAAGTGAAAGTGGTTAACGGAGAGTACGAGCTAATCCTGCCCTACGCGCAGAACACCACGTACCCTGTGAAGCCGATGTCAGCCTACACAATAGAAAGCGGTGGAGTCGTGAAGACACTTGAGGTGTCTGACGAGCAGGTGGAAAATGGAGGTGTGATCGTTCTCGACCTGATTTAATTTTCAAAATTTTTATGAGCTAATCTGCTCCCAAATGAGCTTTATTGTCTTCGTTTGTACGTTTTCCTGAGCCTGACAGTTTTGCTCATTCCGTTGCTGTATCTCTCAACAATCCCCCCTCCTCAAGACTTCGCAATATCCTTGACAAAGTAGATTTGGGAATACCTGTCCTTGCAGATAGCTCCACCTGAGTCATCTCCCCAAACTCGTGAAGGCACTCAACTACTCGTCTCTCGTTATCCTTTAACGACCTCAGCGGGATTGATATCTCGTCTGACGAGTTTTGAAGTGCTGAATCACCGTTGCCACAATTTTTCCCCGAATTGTTCGATAGCCTCCCGACAAAATCTTTCACAGCCCACAATATCAAAACGATGAGCAAAAGAGCAAGAGTCCCCTCTACGAAGTCCCCTATCATCAGTCCCGCAACGTATGCGGCAATTGCAACGAGTGCACACTCTCTCGTTATTTCGATTTTCATAATTCTCCCACCCCCAAATTTTTTCTTCCTATATTGAAACATCACAAATAACTAAGGTGAAACTTCTCAGAACTGCCTATAAATGATTGTTCCATAGTCTGGAAAAGGCATATGCACTCACAAAGTGACCAATGCTGGATAAAGGAAAAGATGTGGAAATGAAAGCAAAGTGTCGGTTTTCCAGAGTTCTCACAGTCCCAAAATTCAGCGAAAGGTTTAAATTTTAGCCCATCTGGGGGGTTGTAATGAAGATCATCGTCTGTCCGTCATGCGGAGAGGATGTGGAGATCAGAGACCTCTACGAGGGCGTGGAGATACAGTGTGACTTCTGCGGGGCTGTGCTGATTTACGAGGACGGGAGGTTCATACTTCTCGACACAAACGAGGAGTTTGACCCAGAGGATCTGGAGAAGGACTTTTCGGAGGAGAGGGAAGACGATTTTGAGGATGATCTTGATTACGACGAGTTTGACGACTACTACGAGGAATAGAAAGGGTTTTATTTTTTTAATCCTCAGCATTGTCCATGAAGATTCTCGCGATAACCGGCACCAAGAGGAAGGGAAACAGCCTAATCGCGGCAAGCTACATCGCGAAGAAGCTGAACGCAGAGCTTGAGATTCTGAATGTCGTAGAGAAGGACATCCAGCCGTGCAAGGCCTGCTATGCGTGCCTGTTTGGCCAGGAATGCTCGATTGAGGATGACGTCAACGAGATACTCCAGAAAATAAGGGAGGCTGACTTCGTCCTGATCTCCTCGCCCGTTTACTGGCTCGACTTGACGGGAAAGATGAAGATGCTCCTCGACAGGATGTTCATGGCTCTGCAGTACTTTGAGGAGTTCAAAAACAAGAAGGGAGCGGTTGTCTACTTCTACGGATTCGAAGAGCTCAGGGGATGGGCTTCCAACACCTACAACACCCTCCTGAGAGTTCTCGGCATCTCACCACTTGCGGTCGTGCCCATACACGCTGCCCTGCCGGGAGAGGTGCTGAAGGACGAGAACGTGAGGAAGCTGGACATGCTCGTTGATGCGATAAAAAGCGGGAAGGAGATAAGGTTTGACGGTCAGTGCCCTGTCTGCTTCTCGGAGGTGTTCAAGCCCTCAGGCGAGCTGCTTGAATGTCCGATCTGCCATTCCAAGCTGAGCTTGAGCCTCGAGGTGGTCGAGGCTGGAAAGACGCTGAGCTACGAGTGGATGGTAGAGCACTACGACGTGCTCAGGAAGATGAAGGAAATGTTTTTAGAGCAGAAGGACGAATTGAAGGCACTAAGGGGTCACTATGGGGTTTGAGGAGGAGATCAGAGACATCTTCGACGAGGAGTTCGTCAGGAGAGCTGTGAAGCTGAAGAAGACCGGGAACATATTCAACCCCGTTTTCTACATACTCTTCACGAGGCTTGTCGAGATATCGAGCATAATAAACGACGTCGTCCTACCAAACAGGCTCGAGATCGAGGAGATGTTCAGAACGAGGAAGGAGTTCCTCCAGCTCGACATGAAGACCATCAACGAAACGCTGAGAAGGGTGTGGATCTTCGAGATAAGGAGGGACGAGGAGTACAAGTTCAGCAAGGGGATAGAGGACCTGATGTACATCGTCTACAGGATGAAGGACATTCAGAAGAAGATTGACGAGGTTCTGATGAGGCACATAACAAAGTGGGAGAAGGAGGAGATCCTCGAGCTCTACTTCATCCTCGGAAAGGTTCTGCTGGAGGTTGAGGAGAGGATCGTAGACATAGCATCCAAGGAGGCAAGGGTCGCGTGGCTGAGGTGGCTGATGGACAGCATGGGCTTGAACTCCAACATCGTGAATCAGGTCTACGAGTACCTCAGCAGGACAAAGAACCCCCTCGCAGCGATAAGACTCGCAGAAACCGGAGACTTTGGAGAGATTCAGGAGCTTGAGGAGCTGATCAGGGATCTGGATGAGAACACGAGAAAGATTCTGCTGAACGGCATGAAGGTTGTGTTCAAGGAGATAGAGTGATCAGAGGTCCCTCTCAGGACTCGAGAACTCCCTGTAGTCGAGGAAGATCTCGTTAACCCTCAGCTCAGCCCTGATGCCGTTCTCTATGAGGGGTGCGAGGTAGTTCAGCCCTGCAGCCACAACGAGCCTCGCCCTGACCCCGGGAGGGATGTTCAGGCTGTTCTGAGAAAAGCCCTCCAGATAGACGACCCCACCAAACCCCCTCGACTCTGCCCTCTCAATCTCCTTTTCAGCAATCTCAACGGCGTGCTTGCTAAGGCTCCTGATGGCCGTGATCAGGTAACCTTCTCCAGACCTCACAGCCCCCCACACGCTCGTGAGCCCGGACTTCAGGAAGAGCCACCCAGGGCTGAGAGTCGTTCCCGAGTAGCTTATCACGTCTCTTATCCCCACGGGAGAGTTCTTCCAGTAGAGCAGCCCTGCATATTCGGGCAGGAGGTTGATTCCCGCCCTTCTAAGGATCACGTCGAAGATTGTGTTGGAGATCACGGCTATGGCCACCTTCCCCTCCTCAATCACATAGCTGTCCATCACCTCGCCCTCGTCCGCAACGCTGATGAGGTTGGAGATTAGGAACTCCGCTCCGGAGGTCTCGAGGATTATCTCCCCAGCCCTCTCGAAGTCGCTCTTGTCAATCACCGCAACGTCAGTCGGAACTGTGCCCGACATTCTAAGAATGTCGAACGTGCAGTGGTAGGCGTTGAACTCGATCACGTCCGTGAACTCGCCGAGCCTCTCGAAAACGTTTATCCTCCTCAGAAGCTCGGCACCGCTCTCCGTTAAACTCGCCCCCCTCTTGACCCTCCTAACGTAGCCCATCTTCTCGAGCTTCTTGAGGTGGTACCTCACGGTCCTCGGGTCTATCGCTATGCCCCTCTGCCTGAGGTGAGAGGAAATGGAGTAGGAGCTTCTGACACCCCCGCTGGCGAGGGCTTCGAGAATCTCAACAAGGGTTCTGTCGAGCCTCATAAAAAAGGTTAGATTACGCCCTCAGACCTCAGGCGCTCTATCTCGCTCTTCCCGTAACCGATCCTCTCCAGAATCTCCTCCGTGTGCTCCCCAAGCTTCGGCGGTCTGTTGACCTCAACCTCGAAGTCGGAGAACTTCACAGGGTTGTTGAAAAGCTTTATCTTGCCCAGCCCCGGGTAATCGACGTCCACTATCACGTTCCTGGCCTTCGTCTGCGGGTGGTTCACAACCTCCTCGATCGTGTTCACCGCTCCGCACGGCACTCCAGCCTCAAGCAGGATCTCTATCCACTCGTCCCTGCTCTTCTCCTTCAGCTTCTCCACTATTATCTTCTCCAGCTCCTCTCTGTGCTTCAGCCTGTCCTGATTCGTCGCGAAGCGGGGGTCGTCCATTATGTGCTCCAACCCAACCGCCTTGCAGAAGGCCTTCCAGTGCCACTCAGTGGCCACGACGATGTTCACCAGCTTCCCGTCTCCGGCAGGATACGGCTCGTAAGGCGTTGCGAGGAAGTACTTCGACCCCATCCTCAGATCCTCGTCCTTCATTCCCTCGATCAGAACCATGTTCATCAGGTTCATCATCAGTGTCACCGCACAGTCAAAGAGCGAGACGTCGATCTCCATTCCCCTGCCAGTCCTCTCCCTGTTGAACAGCGCCACCATCACCGCGTAAACCCCATACAGCGCAGCGAGCAAGTCGGTTATCGGCACGTTCACCTTCGAAGGGTGCTCCTTCGTGCCGGTGTAGCTTATTATCCCCGTCTCACCCTGCATCACCTGATCGAAGGCCGGTCTGTCCCTGTACGGCCCTGTCTGTCCAAATCCAGAAATGTGGCAGTAGATTATGTCCGGCTTCACCTTCTTCACGCTCTCGTAATCAACGCCGAGCTTCTTCACGACCCCCGGCACGAAGTTCTCGATTATGACGTCAGCATTCCTCGCGAGCTTGAAGAAGATCTCCCTCCCCTCATCCTTCTTCAGGTCGAGGGTCATTGACTTCTTGTTTCTGTTCGCAACCGCGAAGTAAAAGCTCAGATCTCCGCGTATCGGAATCCAGTGTCTGGCCAGATCTCCCACGCCGGGCCTCTCTATGTGTATCACCTCTGCCCCAAGATCCGCCAGCAGAGTGCCAACATACGGCCCGGCCACAGCCTGACCGAGTTCGATTACAGTTATGCCTTCAAGCGGTTTCTCCCCCATACCACCACCTCACTTTATGCAGACCACAGGAATCTCAGCCTCAAGAATGACCTGCTGAGCCGTGCTTCCGAAGAGGAGCTTGCCCGCGGGACTTCTCTTCCTGACTCCTATGACGAGAAGCTCTGCCTTGACCTCATCGCAGAAGAGGAGGATGTCCTTTGCAGGGTCGTTTCCCCTCATAAGCAGGTGGGTCTCAACCTCAGCACCGATCTTCTCTGCAAGCCTCTCGGCCTCGCCAAGCATATCCTCGGCCTGCTCAACCTCCTCCCTGCTCGTTCTCGAGCCACCATGCATTGAGTGAATTATGTGGAGCTTCACTCCCCTCATCTTCGCCTCCTCAGCTGCAAACGTGACGATCTTCTCCAGCCTCTCTCTCCTGTCAATTGCGGCCACTATCATGCCTACACCCCCACGTAGGCCCTCTTCACAGCTTCCGACTCCTTTATCTCGTCCACCGTTCCTTCGGCAACCACCATTCCCTCTCCAAGGACGTAGGCGTAGTCTGAGATCTCGAGAGATGCGAACACGTTCTGCTCGACAAGCAGTATCGTGAGCCCCTCGTCCTTCAGCCTCGATATCGTCTCGAACACCTCGGCCACGAGCTTTGGCGCCAGTCCCTGGCTTGGCTCGTCCATGAGTATGAGTTTGGGCGCGGTCATGAGCGCTCTCGCGATGGCCAGCATCTGCTGCTCTCCACCGCTCATGGTTCCAGCCTTCTGCTTTTTCCTCTCCTTGAGTCTCGGGAATAGAGTGTAGACGAGCTCGAGAGAGTCTTCAAGCCTCTCCTCAGCATGCTTCGTGTATGCCCCAAGCATCAGGTTCTCCTCAACTGTCATTGAGGGGAAGAGATGCCTGCCCTCGAGAACCATCGTCATCCCTTCCTCAACCTTCCTGTGCGGCGGCATGTACGTGACGTCCTTGCCATCGAACTCCACAACACCCTTCCAGGGCCTGTTGAGGCCGAATATTGCCCGCAAGGTTGTTGTCTTGCCAGCCCCGTTCGGGCCGAGGATGGTGGTTATCGTGCCCTTCCTGACCTCCAGATTCACGCCCCAGAGAACCTGCATCTCCCCATAGCCAGCTTCGAGATCCTTAACGAACAGCATTCAGACCACCTTCTTGCCGAGGTAAACCTCAATAACCTTGGGATCGTTCAGAACCTGCATCGTCTCACCCTCAATGAGCTTCTTCCCCTGATGCATCACTATAACCCTCTCAGCGAACTTCGTTATCGCGTGCATGAGGTGCTCGACCATCGAAACCACGGCGATGTTCTCCTCCCTCCTCACCTTCTTCAGCAGCTCTATTATCCTGTCAACGTCGGATGGGTTCATCCCCGCCATGACCTCGTCAAGCAGCAGCATCTTCGGCTTCATCGCAAGAGCCCTCGCAAGCTCCATGAGCCTCTTCTCGAGAGGTGTGAGGAGCTTCGCCTCCTTATCCCTGAGCTCGTAAATGCCGACCATCTTCAGGTACTCGTCAGCCTCCCTCAGCGCGGATTCGACGTCAAGCTTGGCTCTCCCGAACATTGCGCCTATGGCCACGTTCTCCCTGACCGTCGCTGAGCCGAATGGGCGAGGGATCTGGAACGTCCTCGCGAGACCGAGAGGGGTTCTCGCGTGGGCTGGAAGTGTGGTTATATCCTTTCCATCGAAGATTATCCTCCCCTCGTCCGGAATGTAAACGCCGCTTATGAGGTTGTAGAGAGTTGTTTTTCCGCTTCCGTTAGGCCCGACTATGCCTATTGCCTCACCCTCGTGAACCTCGAGGTCAACGTGATCCACGGCAACAAGCCCGCCGAACCTTTTCGTAACACCCTCAAGCTTCAGGAGCGCCATTCTATCACCTCAGGTACTCGGAAAGCCTTGTGTTCTGGGCCTTCCTCTTCACGTAGCCAACCACACCCTCCGGAAACGCGACGATCGTTATTATCAGCAGCGGAGCAAGAATGAGCAGCTGAATCCCCGGAAAAACGACGGACAGGTAGTACTTCATTATGCCGTAGAGCAGTCCGCCAACCATCGGGCCGAGCAGCGTTCCAGCTCCTCCAAGCATCACGATGACTATCGCCTCGACGGTGTAGTGGATGTTGAAGACGTCCTCCGGAAAGACGTACGTGAGCTTGAGCGTCCATGCAATCGCCCCTATCAGCCCCGCAAACCCAGCGCTTGTTATGAACGCCATTATCTTGTACTTGGTAACGTTAATCCCCATAACCCTCGCAGCGTCCTCGTCCTCTCTTAAAGCGAGAAGTGCATAGCCCATCTTCCTGTTCAGGATTGTGATGGTTATGACCGCCGCAGCGAAAGCGATGATGAACACGAGAACGTCGGAGACGAACGTGGAGAGGAAGTTCGTCATCTCCCTCCCGAAGGCCTTCCTCATAAAGCCAGAGAGCACGATTCCCTCAGTCCCTCCCCACAGCCTCACTCCCTCAAGCAGGTACCTGAACCCCTCGTTCACACCTATGGTGGCGATGGCGAAGTAAGCTCCCCTGAGCCTGAGCGCCACAGCACCGACGGCAAGGGAGAGCAGGATGGACATCGTCAAAGCGAGGAGGACACCGATGGGTATGGCTATCAGGCCGAGGTGTCCGAAGTTCTTTATGGCGAGTGCCATTCCGTATGCGCCGAGTCCGAGGAAGGCAACGTATCCAAAGTCCACGTAACCAGTGAGGCCCAGAAATATGTTGAACGCCTGTCCGAGGGCGACGTAGAACATGAAGTAGGCTATGGGCTGCCACATTCCCGGCACTGTCAGGCCTATGACTATCAGCACCGCGTAGATGATGGCCATCGGCAGGAGGGGCTTGTATCTGGCGATGTTCATGTCACTCCTCACCTCCGAAGAGTCCTGTGGGCTTGATCAGCAGTATTATCAGCAGGAAGACGAACGCAACAAATCTGGTGAGGGCAAAGGGCTCGACTCCCGGAATTAGTCCGAGCAGAGTGTACGAGCCGTTCTCGAAGAGCCCGAAAAGGAAGCCTGCAAAGAATGCACCCCACGGCGAGCCGAGACCTCCGAGGACGGCTATGACGAACGCTTTCAATGTATAGTCCGTTCCCATGTAAACGTTGATGCCGACGGGAACGAAGAGGGTAACGAGGACTCCGCTGAGCACGGTCAGGCCTATTCCTATGGAGAAGCTCAAGGCAAAGATCCTGCTGACGTTTATTCCACACACTGTGGCTCCATCCCTGTCCTCAACAACAGCCCTTATCGCCGTTCCGAGCTTGGTTCTGCTGAACCAGAGATAGAGCAGTCCGGCTATCGCGACCGAGAACACGAAGGCCAGAAGCTTCGTGTACGGCACCGTAATGGGGCCAAGGTATAGCGTGCCGATGTCCCAGTGGAAGCCGACATAATCCGGCCCCCAAACGAACTTCGCCACCTCCTCTATGAAGATGCCGATGGCGAAAGTGGCGAGGAGGGTGGAGAGCTCGGGAGCGTCAACCAGTCTTCGCATGACTGCCTGAAAGATGATAAAACCGAGAGCGAGACCAAAAATGAGCGCGACTGGGATGGACATGACAGGTGGGATGGAATAAAGGGTGAACATCCAGAAAGCTGTAAATGCGCCGAGCATGATGAACGCACCATGCCCGACATTAACTATCCTGAGAACGCCAAAAATCAGGCTCAAACCCATCGTCGCCACACCGTACACGCTCCCGAGGAGAGCTCCGTAAAAGAGGTTGGAAATCAGGTGCTCGGTTACAGCCATTTAATCACCTCAAAAACATAAAAAATTGGGGAAATTACTTGACTGCCAGCTTGCCCTGAGCCTTCTCCTCCCAGGTCGGGATCGGGTAGTACGGCTCGGCGTTGGCAGCCTCTGGCGGCCAGATGATCTTCTTCGTGCCTCCCTGCCACTGGATGATGACCATCTCATGCCCGACCTGCTTTCCAGTCTCTGGGTCGATCTTCCAGAGGCCGTAGAGGCACATGAACTCTATGTCGTTCATAGCCTCTCTGACCTTGTCGGGATCGAGGCTCTGGGCCTTCTCTATGGCGTAGGCGTAGGAGAGCACGGCGGCAGCAGCCTCAGCAGCGTGGTAGCTTGGTGGCTCATCGCTTCCAGAGATCTCCTTGAACATCTGCATGAACTCGTCCTGCGTTGGGCCGAAGTAGTCCACTCCGAGCTTCTCTGCAGCCTCAGGGCTGTACTTGACTCCGACCTCCCACTGAGCTGGCGCGGCTATTCCCTCGGCCCTCGTTCCAAGGGCGTCGTAGAACTTCGGCAGTGCGGGAGCGACGAGTATCGAGATGGCCTTGACGTTTATCTTCAGATCTGCAAGCTGGCTAACAAGCAGCTGTCCATCTGCGAAGTGTCCTCCGCCGATTATGATGTCAGGGTTGGTGGCCTTCAGCTCGTTGAGGATCGGCGAGAGGTCCTGCACGCCCTTCGGATAGGTCTTGTCGAACACGACCTCAAATCCGAGTTCCTCAGCGTGCTTCTTGGCGGCGCTGAAGACCGACCTCGAGAACTCGGTGTCCTCGTAGACCATGGCCACCCTCTTTGCTTCTGGATCAATCGCCTTGACCATGTCGAGGAATCCGGTCTGGTACTTGCTCGCCGGGCTGAGGGTCTGGACGACGTAGTAGTAGCCCTGCTCGAATATGTAGTCGCTCGCACCGCCGTGGCTGTTCATTAGCACTCCGTACTTCTCAGCAATGGGTGCGGCTGCAAGCGTTAGGCCAGAGCTGTACGGTGCGAGTACGAACTTGACGCCGTCCTGCACAGCAAGCCTCTCAATTATGCTCTGAACCACCTCTTTGTTGGACTGGTCGTCGTAGTACTTGATCTCTACCTTGTAGACCTTGTCTCCAACCTTGAGACCTCCGTGCACCTCATTTATCCACTTCGCGGCTACCTGCATGCCCCAGAGGGACATCTGCCCCTCCTTGGAGAACTTTCCGGTCAGGCTAATTGGTGCGCCGAAGTACAGCGTCTCCACCTGCGCCTCCTTCTTCTCCTCAGGTGCAGTCTTTTCTGGCGTCGGTGTTGGCGTCGCAGCAGGCTTCTCCTGCTGCTGGGCGCAGCCAGCAAACAGCAGGGCCATTACGAGGAGCCCTGCCACCAAAAACATCCATCCTTTTCTCATGCGAGACACCTCAGAGTTCCATAATAATTAATACTTAAAAATTTTCTCATCTTTTCAGCTCCCTCCTGAAGGCCTGAATGCCTGTGATCGCCCTGCCGAGGATGAGCGTGTGGATGTCGTCCGTGCCCTCGTACGTGTAAACCGACTCGATGTTGGCCATGTGCCTTATCGGGGAGTAGTCGAGGCTTATTCCGTTCGCTCCAAGCAGCTCCCTCGCCATCCTTGCTATCTCCCTCGCGACCTTCACGTTGTTCTTCTTCGCGAGCGATATCTGCTCCGGGGTAGCTTTACCCTCATCCATCAGCCTTCCGAGCCTCCACGAGACGAGCTGCGCTTTAGTTATCTCTATGAGCATGTAAACGAGCTTCTCCTGAACGAGCTGGTAGGATGCGAGCGGTGCGCCAAACTGCTCCCTCTCCTTCACGTAGTTTAAGGCCGTCTCGTAGCAGTCCATCGCTATCCCTATAGCACCCCACGATATGCCATATCTGGCCTGATCAAGGCAGCTGAGCGGTGCTCTGAGTCCGAGAGCCTCGGGCAGCCTCTGCTCCTCCGGAACCCTGCAGTTCACGAAGCCGAGCTCACCGACACCCCCGGCCCTCATGGAGCCCTTCTTGGTTATCGCCTGCTGGGTGAAGCCCTTCGTGCCCTTCTCGACTATGAACCCCTTCACCTTCCCGTCATCAACATCCCTCGCCCAGACGACTGCTATGTCCGCGATGTCCCCCTCGGTTATCCATGTCTTGGTGCCGTTGAGAACCCACTCGTCTCCATCCTTCCTGCACGTCATCTCCATGCTGCCCGGGTCACTGCCGTGGTTAGGTTCTGTGAGCCCGAAGCAGCCAATTATCTCACCGCTCGCGAGCTTTGGCAGGTACTCCTTCTTCTGCTCCTCGCTACCATACCTCCAGATCGGGTACATCACTAGGCCAGAGGTGACGGCGACGAAGCTCCTCAAAGCGCTGTCAACCCTCTCAACCTCCTGACAGATGAGGCCGAATGTCGTGTAGTTCATCCCCGGACAGCCGTACTCCTCAGGGATGAAGGCGCCGAGCATCCCCATCTCACCGAACTTCTTTCCAAGCTCCCTGAAGTTCAGCGGCTTCTCCTCGTGCCAAGCATCAACTACCAGAGGCTCAACCTCCTTCTCGAGGAACTCCCTGACAGAATTTCTGACAAGTCTCTCCTCATCGGTCAGAAGCTCGTCAATACCGTAAAAGTCCACACCCCTGAACACATTTATCACCTTTGATGATGAATTTAATTATCATTTATTAATTTTTCGGAAATTGATTTCCCAAAATGCGTTTGAGTGGTGTGGAGCACAGCAGGTGAATTACCGCCGTAAATACCACAACATTATTAAATCACCGTATGGTGCTATTATCTGACACAGAAAAGGAGGTGGATGGGTATTCTAATTGAGGTTAGGTTTCACGGTAGAGGTGGTCAGGGAGCCGTGACTGCAGCAGACCTTCTCGCAGTTGCCGGGTTCAAGGACGGATACTACACCCTCTCATTCCCCATGTTCGGTGCTGAGAAGAGAGGGACTCCGGTTGTATCTTTTCTGAGGGTGTCCGACGAGCCGATAGTGATTAGGGACGAGGTCAAGAATCCCGACTACGTGGTCGTTATGGATCCCTCGCTCATAGACGTTGTGGATGTCCTCGCGGGGATAAAGGAGAACGGCATGCTGATAGTCAACTACCCGAAGGGCGCGGATGAGCTGAGGGAGAAGCTGAACACGGACGTGAAGGTTTACACCATAAACGCCACGAAGATGGCGACAGAGATCCTCGGAAGGCCGATAACCAACACCGCAATGGTCGGAGCTCTGGTAGGGGCGACGGAGATCATCAGGATAGAGAGCGTTGAGGAGGCAATTATGGAGTTTTTCGAGAACAAGGAGATCGCCGAGAAGAACGTGCAGCTTGTTAGGAAGGCTTACGAGTACATGAAGGAGGTATGCGGATGAGCAAGATGAAGCTGTACATAGGGGCGAGCAATCCGGCCAAGACCTCGCAGATGAAGACCGGAGACTGGGGGACTGAGTGGGCGTACGTTGACGAGGAGAAGTGCATAGCCTGCGGACAGTGCGTAACGTTCTGCCCCGAGCCGGCTGTTGAGCTGGTCGAGAAGGGTGGAAAGAAGGTGGCGGTTGTAGATCACGATTACTGCAAGGGCTGCTGGGTCTGCTACACCGTCTGCCCTGTTGAGGCGATAAGAATGGAGACCAAGGACATTTACAAGTTGTGAGGTGTGCTTTATGAGGAAGGTTGTTAGGGGTTTTTACGCGATTGCTGAGGCCGTTAGGCTGTCAAGACCCAACGTCATAGCCGCTTACCCCATCACTCCCCAGACAGAGATAGTGGAGAATTTGGCCGAGATGTACGCCAACGGAGAGCTCGGCGACACGGAGTACGTGACGGCCGAGTCTGAGTTCGGTGCCGCGTCCATGGTTCTCGGAGCGTCTGCGGCAGGAGCGAGAGCCTTCACGGCCACAAGCTCTCAGGGACTGCTCCTTATGACCGAGGTGCTGTACAACGCGGCCGGGATGAGGCTCCCGATAGTTCTGGTGGTCGCAAACAGATCCGTTTCGGCACCACTCAGCATCTGGAACGACATTCAGGACAGCATCTCGATCAGAGATGCAGGAATAATACAGCTTTATGTAGAGAGCAATCAGGAGGCACACGACATGATCCCGCTCGCATTCAAGGTGGCCGAGAACAGAGACGTGCTCCTGCCATTCATGGTATGCGTTGACGGGTTCAAGCTCACCCACGCCTACGAGCCGGTAGACCTGCTCGATCAGGAGACTGTAGACAAGTTCCTCCCACCATACGAGCCCGTGGTGAAGCTGGACATTGAGAAGCCCGCCGCCCTCGGATGCTACGCGCCACCGCCCTACTACATGGAGTTCAGGGTGGCTATGGAGATGGCAATGGAGAGGGCGAGAGAGGTGATGCTGAAGGAGTTCGAGGAGTGGTACAGGCTAACGGGCAGAGACTGGGGCGGGTATGTTGTGGCAGAGAACTGTGAGGACGCTGAGGTCGTGGTTGTTGCGATGGGATCGATAGTCGCGCTGATAAGAGAGGTAGTGAAGCAGATGAGAAAGGAGGGTAAGAAGGTCGGGATGCTGAAGATCAGGACGTACAGGCCGTTCCCGCACGAGGAGGTTAGGAAGGCGCTGAAGAACGCCCAGAAGGTTGTGGTGATTGACAGAGCACTTTCCATAGGCGCTGAGCCACCCCTTGCCGCTGACGTCAAGTCTGCCCTGTTCGGCCTCTCTCCGGAGTTCCACTCGGTCGTGATGGGGCTCGGAGGAAGGGACATCCCGAGGGAGCAGATAGAGAAGCTGATAAACGACGTGCTCGAAGGGAAGGCAAAGCCCGGAAAGAGGTTTGAGGGACTTTACGAGTTCGAAGAGGTGATACCATGAGCCTGTTCGGTCCGGGACACGGAGCATGCCCCGGATGTGGCTTCCCCATAGCCGTCAGGGGGGCACTCGAGGCTTTAGACGGGAAGGTCATAGCCGTCAACTCCACCGGCTGTCTCGAGATCGTCAGCTCGATGTACGGCAGGAACACGTGGGGCGTGCCCTACATCCATTCCCTGTTCGAGAACGCCGGAGCTGTGGCTGCGGGAATTGAAACCGCTCTGAGGGCGCTCAAGAGGGACAAGGAGGCTCATGTGGTCGTTTTCGCTGGAGATGGTGCGACGTTCGACATAGGAATAGGCACGCTCTCGGGGATGATGGACAGGAACCACAACGTCATCTACATCTGCTACGACAACGAAGCTTACCAGAACACAGGCAACCAACAGAGCATGGCGACCCCAACGGGTGCGGCAACAACAACCACTCCCGCAGGAAAGGTCATACCGGGCAAGATGGGGAGAAAGAAGGACATGATAAGCATAGCCGTTGCCCACGGCATACCATACGTTGCCTCGGCAAGCATTGCATTCCCGAAGGACTTCCAGAGGAAGGTCAAGAGGGCTGCTGAGTTTGAGGGGGCGAAGTACATTCAGGTTCACGCTCCCTGTGTTACCGGGTGGGGCATAGACGGAAAGCTGACGGTCGAGGTCGCAAGACTTGCGGTAGAGACTGGCCTCTACCCGCTCGTCGAGTACGAGAACGGCAAGCTCGTTAGAGTTAGGAAGATAAAGGACAGAAAGCCGGTTGAGGAGTACCTGAAGCTCCAGAGGAGGTTCAGGCACCTCTTCAAGCATCCGAAGGGCAAGGAGATCATTGAAGAGCTTCAGAGGGTTGCGGACGAGAACGCCAGGAGATACGGGCTCGACGCCTGACCTCACCCTTTTTTGATTATGAACCCCGAAAAGGCCCTCGAGATTTCGAGGAGAGTTGCTGAGGAAGTTGAAAAGGCAATATCCGGCATAGCCGGCACGAGAGAGGCCGGAGAAGTCGTCGGAATGGGGAAGGACGGTACTCCAACTAAGAGAATAGACAAGCTCGCAGAGCAGGCGGCGCTTAGAGTTCTTGGAGAGTACAACGTCACCGTGGTGAGCGAGGAGGTGGGGGTGACAGGAGAAGGGGACGTGTATGTCGCCCTCGATCCGATAGACGGAACTTTCAACGCCGAGAAGGGTGTTCCGATCTACTCTGTCACGCTCCTCTTCTCTAAATCGAGGAAGCTTGGAGACGCGTTTTTTGGATATGTGAAAAACCTCGCAACAGGGGAGGAGTACTACTCGGATGGAGTTAAATCATACAGAAACGGGAAGGAGATCAGGGCGAGCAGCACCGAAAGCCTGCGCTGCAACGCCATAGTCTACTACCCGAACAGAGATCTTCCCTTCCGGAGGGTCAGGATCTTTGGCGCCTCGAGCCTCGAGATATGCTACGTAGCCGACGGAAGGTTCGACTGCTTCATCGACCTGAGGAAGGGGGAGAACGGACGGGGATTCCTGAGGGTCTACGACATCTCCGCGTCCCTCTTCATAGCGAAGAACGCCGGTGCGAGAGTGTCCAGCCTTGACGGAGACGACATCTGGGAGAAGGAAATAGCGATGGACGAGAGGTTCAGGATCGTGGTTTCGGGAGAGAAGATACACGACAGGCTCATAGAGATGCTGCTATGAGGGTCGGAATAGTCTACAAGTACGACTCCCTGAATGTTGCGAGGGAGGTCGCGGATTTTCTCAGGGAAGCGGGAGTTAAGGCAGAGCTCCACCACATCCCAACCTGCAGCCTCGAGGACTGCGGGATAATCGTCACGGTTGGTGGAGACGGGACGATCCTCAGAACACTCCAAGAGCTGAAGAACCCTCCTCCTATCTTTGGCATAAACACCGGGAGGATGGGGATCCTGACCCATGCTGAGCCGGGAGACTACAGGAAATCCCTGCTAAAAGCCGTCAACGGAGAGCTTGAGGTCGAGGAGTTTATGAGGATAGAGGCGAGGTACAGGGATGTGGAGCTCACTGCCCTGAACGAGGTTGCGATCCTGTCCTCTGCTCAGGCGAGGCTGATAGAGTACGAGGTTGTGGTGAATGGGAGAGTGATTGACTCCATGCGGGCTGATGGGGCGATATTCTCCACCCCTGTTGGCTCGACCGCCTACTCCCTCTCTGCAGGCGGCCCGATAATCGACCCCTACACCTCCGCCATATGCTTCACACCCGTCTCGCCCTTCAGGGTTGGCTGGAGGCCATGGGTGTTCTCGGGGGATAGAGAGGTGGTATTCAGGCTGAAGCCGCTGAGGGATGCAGTCGCGATTGCCGACGGGAACAGAGCAGTAGAGGTGGAGGCAGGGGGCGAGGTGGTGATAAGGAAGTCAAAGCACCCGGCAAGGTTCTTCCGTGTGGAGTCGAGGCTCAAGAAGATTGCGGAGAAGATGAGGAAGCTGAGATGACGGAGGTTTTCGGGGTTATCGGCCACCCGATAAAGCACTCGCTCTCGCCGGTTATGCACAACGCTGCCTTCAGGCACCTGAACTACGACGGGATCTATCTGGCTTTCGAGGTGAGGAGCGGGGAGCTTGAATCAGCTTTGAACGGTGCGAGGGCACTCGGGATCAGGGGGCTGAACATAACGATACCCCACAAGGAGAGGGCTGCCGAGATCCTCACACCTGACAGGGCTGTGGAGGAGATAGGGGCATGCAACACCGCAGATTTGAGTGAGTGGAGGTGCTACAACACGGACGTCCACGGAGTCCTCATGGCCCTGAGAGAGGCAGGAATCGACATAAATGGAATCCGGGTTCTGGTCGTCGGTGCTGGGGGCGCGGGAAAGGCCTGCATTTACGCGCTGAGAGATGCAGGCGAGGTGTTCGTGACCAACAGGACTGCAGAGAGGGGCAGGGAGGTGGCGAGGAGGTTCGGAGTGGAATTCATAGAGATGGAGGGGTTAGCGACGCAGAGCTTCGACCTCATCGTTAACGCAACCCCAATAGGTATGAAGGGGTTCCCTGACACCCTTCCAGTTCCGGAAGAGGTTGTAAGAAGGTGCTCAGCCGTTTTTGACATGGTTTACAACCCCCCGGAGACGAGGCTCGTGAAAGTTGGCAGGAAGTACGGCTGCAGAATAGCAAGCGGAGTTGACATGCTGATCTATCAGGGGGCAAAGGCGTTTGAGATATTCACGGGCCTCAAAGCGCCCGTGGATGTGATGAAGAGAGCGGTGGTCTCAGAACTCGAAAAGCTCGCTTAGCTTCTTCTGCTTCGAGGTTTTTATGTCGAAGTAGTCTACAGCAGCCCTTCTAACCTTCTCCACATGCTCCTCAGGACAGTAAACCCCCAGCCTCCAGTTCGCAACCTGCGCGTTTTTTAGGGCGGTGACGAGGGGAGAGAGCTTGGCTATTGACACGAATTCCCCATCAACGAGCACAGGAACGTCGTACTCCGAGCTCTCCAGAGGTGGTATGTCCACTATAACATGCCCATCCTCCACTCCCGCGTCCTCGGCAATCTCCCTCGCTGCTTTCGCCGAGTCAACCCTCTCCACATTCACGCCTACATCTCCACGGGGAGAATAGATTGCTCTCTTGAACAGCCTCCTCGTGCTGAGTCTCGAGGCTATCTCCCCGGCCAGCCCCTCTGCGCTTCTCATCAGCCACGTGACGTCATAGTCATCCATCCTTGCAAGGTCTCCCGGCTCCACCACGCCCTCCTCGATCATCCACTCCATCGCCCTCTCGAACATCTTCCTCGCGATCCTGCACACGTGGTGGTGGTAAACGGCAGAGTACATGAGGTATCTGGAGATCAGGAAGCTCTCAACCGCCCTGACGCCACCAGCATCCACAAAAACCCTGCTCCCATCGAAGTGCATCTTCTCCACGAGCCTGTCGAAGTCCACAACACCGTATGCCACGCCTGTGTAGTGTGCATCCCTCAGCAGGTAGTCTATCCTGTCCACGTCTATCACGCTGCTGACCGGCGGCCTTGCAACCTCCTCAGCAACCCTGCGCCAGTCAATGCCGTGCCTGTCGAGGATGTCCCCTATCTCAGACTTCCCGATGATGTCCCTCACGTCTTCATGCTCCCGCCTCATATACTTCTTCAGTATGATCTCACCAGAGTGGCTGAAGGGAGTGTGGCCTATGTCATGCAGAAGCGCGGCAGCAAGAATGTGGGGGTCTATGGTGAGCTTCGACGCGACGTGCATGACGCCTATGCTGTGCTCGAACCTCGTGTGGTGCGCTCCGGGGTAAACGAGATCCGCGAAGCCCAGCTGCTTTATCCTCCTGAGCCTCTGGAACTGGGGAGTGTCTATGAGCTCCACCATCCACCCCTCGAGCTTAATTGTGCCGTGAACGGAATCGTGAATGAGCTTCACACCAGTAGTTTTGCAAGGAGGTAAATCAATGTTTTTTTGATTGAGATGATACAAAACCAAGCAGCACCTTGCCCCAAAAAAGGATTGATTCAAAAAGCTAAAAAACTTCATTTGCAAAATGCTAAAAATAATGGTTCACGAAGAGCTCATTGAAAGACTTGTAGATACCCTCAAGGAAAAATACGGCGATAGACTTATCTCAGTCGTTTTGTTCGGCTCAGTTGCACGTGGAGAAGCAAGAAATGACAGTGATATAGACATAATTGTCGTGGTTGATGACCTTCCCAGAAGCAGATTTGAAAGACAGAAAGAATTTTTGGAGGTCGAAGAAAGGCTTGAAAGCATTTTTGAGAGATTGCTCGAAAGTGGATATCTTGTAGACATCTCTCCCATCCTCAGAACTCCCGACGAGATTATCAGACTACCCCCAGTGCTGCTCGACGTGGTTGAAGACGGGATAATTCTTTACGACAGAGATGATTTTTTCAAGGGAGTGCTTAAAAGATTGAAGAAGAGGCTTAAAGAACTCGGCTCTAAAAGAGTCAGAATGGGGAAACGATGGTACTGGGTACTGAAGCCTGATTACAAGTTCGGAGAGGTGATAAAAATTGAATAGCATTGCCATGGCGGTATCTTACTTAAAACAAGCCGAAGAGAGAATTAAACACGCAAAAGAAGCTTTTGAAAGCGGAAACTACCCATACACTATTAGAGAATGTCAAGAAGCTGTAGAGCTCTCCTCAAAGCGGCTTTAAGAATTGTCGACATAGAACCCCCAAAGATCCACGATGTTGGCCCAATTCTGAGGAGAAACAGCGAATTTTTCCCAGAGTGGTTTAGAGAAAACATAAACAGAATGGCCACAATATCAAGAACGCTCAGACAAGAGAGGGAAGTCAGCATGTACGGTGACGAAGAACTGTCACTACCTCCAGAGGAGATATACTCTGAAGAGGATGGAAAGTTTGCCGTAGAATCATGCGAATTTGTGCTTGAGAATTGCAAAAAAAACTGTTAGAACAGTTCCTTGACAGATGGCCAGACAGGAATTCTGATTGACAAGCGGAGACTTTTTAAACCCACACGAGTCCGGGAGAACAGGGGGCCGTAGGGTAGCCTGGTTATCCTTCCGGCTTTGGGAGCCGGTGACCCGAGTTCAAATCTCGGCGGCCCCATCGACCACAGTTCATCATAATGAGGCAATGTCGTGTTCCCATAATCGAAATTCATCATTATGAGAAAGCAGTTTCTCAAAACGTCTGATAATCATGATGATTTACATAATAATATAATAGTAGTAAAATTAATATACAGCAAAGAATACAGTTGAGTGAGAGTGCAGAACAGCCTGTCTCGCAGGTCTGTTTTTGCACTCCATGGAGGCATTCAGATGTCAGGCACATTATCAACGCTGATCAGGGGAGTCGCTGTGGCGGTTATCGTTTTGAGTGCATACTTCGTGGTAACGTCAACTTCAGTTTTCTCCTTGGGAGACAGTGAGATAGTCTCATGCGGTGTGGTGGATGCCCCGGGGTACTACTATCTGAGCAGCAACATCACCAACGTCACAGGCACGTGCATCATCATCTCCTCGGACGACGTGATAATTGACGGGAAGGGCAGGTGGATCAGCGGCGAAAGCGGAACAGGGATCTACGCGACAGGTGGGAAGTCCAACATCACAGTTAGGAATCTGACCATTTCTGGGCTAAACAACGGTGTTGTGTTTGTCAACGTGACAGGAGGGGCCATCGAGAGAGTGAACATAACAGGGTGCAACGAGTCCGGAATACACCTTTCAGGAGACGGTATCCTGGTGACTGACTCAACCGTGAGTTCGGCTGAAAGAGGGATTGTTTTCCACGCAAACCACAGCAGGGCAGAGAACAACACTCTCTCAAACAACACCGTCGGGTTCGTTGTGGCCGGAAGCTGGAACACGGTGACGGAAAACAGAATCACCTTCAACGACATAGGGCTTCAAATCCGAGAGGGTAGCGGGAACACGATAGCCGACAACCTGATAGCGAACAATAAAATGTACGACGTGTTTATCCCGTTCAGCTCGGGCCCATCAGTCTGCGATAACACAGTCGAGAACAACACGGGTTCAGGAGGAAGGATAATCGGCTTCTTCAACACCTCTATAAGAATGGCAAATCTCATCTTTTCCGAGCTCATCCTCTGCGGTGTTAGCGGTGCGTATATCGAGAACGTCACGGTTGCAGGCTCAGACGGGAACAACAACGGAATTTTGATCCTGCACTCCACCGGAGTGTCCCTCGACAGCGTAAACTCCTCCCACAACTACCTTGGCGTGTCCCTTGCCAGCTCTTCGGGAGTGACGGTCTCTGGAAGCACGCTGATAGGAAACGTCATCGGCGCAGCCATGTATGCCTCCACGCACAACACCCTCACGGGCAACGAGATTGCTGAAAATGAGAATGGAGTGTACATTCACAACTCCACCCAGAACATCCTTCAAGGCAACGTCATCTCATCCAACGACATCGGCATACACTTGGAATCAGAGGGGGCAGCGCAGAGTGAAGACAACACGATCTTCGACAACCTGCTGAACAACACGGAGAACTTCCTGCAGTCCGGAGAGGGTCAGAACTCATGGAACCTCTCTGCGATACCGGGCACAAACATAGTGGGCGGGCACTTCATAGGCGGGAATTTCTGGGCAACTCCCGAGGGCACGGGGTTCAGCCAGGAGTGCGAGGACAGGGATGGAGACAGCATATGCGACTCACCCTACACGCTCAACGACGACAACATTGACTACCTGCCGCTCGCACCGGTCACACCCGCTCCAGCCCCGACGTCCCCGACTGTGCCACCATCCACGCCAAACGTTCAGAATACACCAACTCCTCAGCCGCTTCAGACGCAGACGCCCCCGCGCACCGGCCCAACATTCACCCACACAACACCAACCCCCACACCCTCTCAGGACCCGACGTCCGTTCCAGAATTTCCGGGCTTTTCGCTGCCAGTGGTTCTCCTGATGATCGCACTGGCAATCGGCCTGAGAGAGCGGTAATCCGAACAAGAGAGGCACATTTCACATCTCCTTTTTGCCGAGAGGCCCGAATTCGGGAGGAATGAAAACGTTTTTAAAACCTGATCAAACCATCTTGACAAAAAGTCAAGAGAGGTGGTCAAATGCACATAATGGAAGGCTTCCTCCCACCGGTGTGGGCAGCGCTGTGGTACGCTTTCGCGATACCGGTCGTGGCCTACGGGGGCCTACAAGGCCAAGAAGAAAATTGACGAGGATCCGAGGAACAAGTCCCTGCTCGCGGTTGCTGGAGGGTTCATATTCGTCCTCTCAGCCCTGAAAATCCCCTCGGTTACGGGAAGCTGCTCCCACCCAACCGGGACGGGGATAGCGGTAGTGCTGTTTGGGCCAGCGATTACGGCGTTTCTGTCTGCGATCGCACTCCTCTATCAGGCACTGCTGCTCGCGCACGGGGGAATAACGACTCTCGGAGCCAACACAGCCTCGATGGGAATTATAGGCCCGTTCTTCGGCTGGCTTGCGTACAGGGCAGTTAAGGACAGGGTTGACATAAAGGTGGCAACGTTCATAGCCGCTGCGATAGCCGACTGGATGACGTACGTTGTGACGTCAATCCAGCTTGCCCTCGCGTTTCCGTCTGGAGCAGGGATGGCTGGTGTGATCTCGTCCGCGACCAAGTTCATGGCGATATTCGCGGTGACTCAGATTCCACTCGCCATAATCGAGGGCGTAGTTGCGGCTCTGCTGATGAGCTACCTCGTTCAGGTGAGGGAGGACGTGGCACAGGGGGTGACAGCTTGAACAGAATTGCTGCTCTGCTTTCGGCCATCCTCGTCTTCACGCTCGTCTCGATAGTTGCGGCAGAGGAGGAGGGCGGATGGGCCGGAGCTGACGAGAAGGCCGAAGAGGCGATTGGCGAGATCGCACCGCACTACGAACCATGGTTCTCGCCGATATGGGAGCCCCCGAGCGGTGAGATAGAGAGCTTCCTCTTCAGCCTCCAGTCGGCGATAGGTGCCCTGATCATAGGCTACTTCCTCGGCTACTACAAGGGGAAGAAGGTTCAGGAGTGAGCGCATGCACGAAACCCTCGAAGAGGTTCAGATGACCTCGAGGAAGCCGATAAACGGTGACCTCAAGGTCTACTTCTCTCTCTTTTCTCTCCTTTTTGTCGTGCTCAGCGGAAAGGTGTCCGTATATCTCGCAGCACTGGCAATCTTCAGCGCCCTCTCGATCTATGCCGCCGGCAGACACTACCTGAGGCTGATGAAGGTTCCCTCGTACTTCCTGATACCGAGCGCGATCATAATCGCGTTCTTCATTCCGGGCAGCAGCATCTCGATCCCTCTCCCCATCAGCCCGACAAAGGAGGGCGTGGAGCTTGCCTTCTTCACGCTCATGAGGTCATACGCCTCGCTGTCCGTGCTGTTCTTCATGATTCTCACGACCTCTATCCCCGAGGTCTTCGCAGCTCTGAAAAGGCTCAGACTTCCCGCCTTCGTTGTGGAGATGAGCCTGCTAGTATACAGGGCAATTCAGGTGCTCATGGACGAGCTCGACAGGCTCGACAGGTCAGCCTCCTCAAGACTTGGTTATGCGAGCAAAAGGGCGTTTCTCAGAACATCATCTCTCCTCGCCTACTCGCTGTTCATGAAGTCCTTAGAGAGGTCTGAGAAGATGAACATGGCGATGGAGTCGAGGTGCTATTCTGGAGAGATGCCGGTGAGAAGCGAGGAGAGCTCGGGCTACGCTCTTTGCCTCGTAATCTCACTCGTTCTGATCGCACTTTGGCTGGAGGTGGGCGCTTGATAGAGACAGTCGACCTCTGGTTCTCCTACAGGGACAGAGAGGTGCTCAGAGGGGTGAACTTTCTGGCTGAGAAGGGTGAGGTCACCGTTCTGCTCGGCAGGAACGGAGCGGGGAAGTCTACGCTCCTAATGCACCTGAACGGCCTGCTGAAGCCAAAAAGGGGTGAGGTCAGGGTTGACGGCAAGAGAGTGGACTACAGCAGGAAGGGTCTGATCGAACTCAGGAAGAGAGTCGCGTTCGTCTTCCAGAACCCTGACGATCAGATTATCGCCCCCACGGTGTGGCAGGAGGTAGCCTTCGGCCCCCAGAATGTTGGAGAATATGACGAAAGCGCTGTGAGTGAAGTTCTGAAGGAGATGGGGCTCGATGGCTATGAGAGCAGGCTCTGCAACACCCTGAGCGGTGGTGAGAAGAAGAGGCTCACCATAGCAAGCGTTCTGGCCATGAACCCCGACTACATAATCATGGACGAGCCCACCGCTGGCCTCGATGGCTTCGGGCTGAGGGACATGGTCGAGGTTGTGAGGAAGCTCAGGAACGATGGAAAATCGCTGATAATCTCCACCCACGATCTGGACTTCGCGATGGAGGTGGCTGACAGGTTCGTCATACTTGATGGGGGGAGGATAGTTTTTGAGGGCGAGCATCTGGACTTCGATCTCGCGGAGAGGTGCGGGATAAGGCTCGGATACCTTAGGGGCACGCTAACGGTCGTTCCACACGACTGCCAGATTCCTGATGGGGACTTCGACTTCGTAGCCGTCATGGGTAAGAGCGCGAGGGAGAGGCTTGCAAGCCTTGGCATGGAGGCTGATATAACCTCCGCATCCCTCGAGAGGGCAATACTCAGGGCAATAAGCGGGAACTCCGTCCTGCTCGTCTGCAGCAGGAGCATGCTCGGAGTTGTGGAAAGAGAAGCAAGAAACTTCCCCGTGAGGCTAAAAGTAGCTGATGGGAGTGAGGTAGAAGGGGGTGCCAAGAGTGGACAGCTTCTTGCTGATCGCGGCGGTTAGCATAGCTTTCATCCACTCGCTCGCCCCTGATCACTACGTGCCAGTCTCGGCGATTGGGAGGTCGAGGAAGTGGTCTCTCAGCAGAACCCTGACGTTCTCCTTCATAGCGGCAAGCATGCACGTGGCGTCCTCAGCAGCCCTCGGACTCTCGGCATTCCTCGGCATGAACGTGCTTGGCCTTGCCGCGCTCATAGAGTCGCATTCCCCACACGTCCTGATCGCATTCGGGCTCTTTTACGCCCTCCTCTCCCACTTCAAACCCCACAGGCACGCTCATGCAGCATCAGCCCTCCTTCTCATCCTCGGGGTTTCTCCGTGCATCCCCCTCGTCCCTCTAACTCTTTCCGCTAAGAGCATTCCTGAAGCTCTGACGGTAATCATCACCTTTTCGGCCACAACGATCCTCACGATCCTCGCCCTGACATACATATCCTACAGAGCCTACAGACCTCCCGGAATTGCCGAGAAAGAGGATGTCGTCAGCGGGCTGATAATAGCTCTGACCGGGCTGGTGACCTGGTTCCTTGAAACCGCTCACAGAAGGGTGTGTTTGCAGGCAAAGGTTGCGCCTCGCCCTCAGCCCCCATTTTCATAAACTATTTTAATCTTTCATGTTCTCCATCATCCATGACGCTCTTCACTAACGTTTATTCGTTCAGGGATGTGGAGGAGTGGGTGAACAGGTTCTGGCAGGATAATTCAATTTATGAAAAGGCCAAGGAGAGGGGAGATAAGCCCTTCTTCTTCGTCGACGGTCCTCCATACACCACGGGCAGGATTCATCTCGGCACCGCGTGGAACAAAGTGATCAAGGACACCGTGCTCAGGTTCAGGAGGATGCTCGGCTACAGGGTCACCGACAAGCCCGGATGGGACATGCACGGGCTGCCAATCGAGGTCAAGGTTGAGCAGGAGCTCGGAATAAAGGAGAAAAAGGAGATCGAGAGGTTTGGAATTGACAGGTTCATCGAGAAGTGCATGCAGTATGCTCTGGAAAACAAGGACGCGATGACCGAGCAGTTCAAGAGGCTCGGGGTGTGGATGGACTGGGAGAACCCTTACATGACTGTGAAGGCGGAATACATAAACTCGGCGTGGTGGACGGTCAAGAAGGCGCACGAGAAGGGCCTGCTCGAGAGAAAGCTGATGGTCGTCAACTGGTGCCCGAGGTGCGAGACCGCCTTGGCCGATGCGGAGGTTGAGTACTGGGACGAGACCGATCCGTCAATCTACGTCAAGTTCCCGGTCAAGGGGCAGGACAACACGTACATAGTGATATGGACGACCACGCCATGGACGTTGCCGGCGAACATGGCCGTTGCTGTTCACCCCTCCCTCGAGTACGCGCTCATAAAGGCGATGAAGGACGGCAAGCTGGAGTACCTCATAATCGCCAAGGAGCTTGCAGAGGACGTGCTGAGGAAGGGCGGCTACGAGCTATGGGAGATCGTCGAGACCAAGCTTGGAGAGGATCTTGTTGGCCTCGAATACGAGCACCCCCTTGCGGATGAGGTGCCGATTCAGAAGGAGTTCAGGCACGCCGTTTACATGGCCGACTTCGTCTCTGCAGAGAACACGGGATGCGTGCACATCGCTCCGGGCCACGGTCTCGAGGACTACGAGCTCGGAGTCAAGCACGGCCTCGAGGTCTTCAACCCGGTCGACGACAGGGGAGTCTACACCGACAAGGCCGGGAAGTACGAGGGGATGCATGTGAGAGAAGCTAACAGAGTCATTATCGAGGATCTGAGGAACAAGGGCCTGCTGCTCGCCGACGAGAAGATAACCCACAGGTACGGCCACTGCTGGAGGTGCAAGACTCCGATAATCTACAGGGCGACCGAGCAGTGGTTCCTGAAGGTCAGCGAGGTAAAGGAGAAGATGGTCGAGGAGATCGACAGGGTGGAGTGGATCCCGGAATGGGCTGGGATGGCGAGGTTCAAGGACTGGGTCAGAAACGCGAGGGACTGGTGCATCAGCAGGCAGAGGTACTGGGGGATCCCAATTCCTGTTTGGATATGCGAGAAGTGCGGGAGGGAGAAGGTTGTTGGGGACATAAACGAGGTGGGATGGAAGAGCGACCTCGACCTCCACAGGCCTAAGATCGATGAGGTCACATTCACCTGCGAGTGCGGAGGGGTGATGAGGAGGGTTGAGGACGTCTTCGACGTGTGGTTCGACAGCGGAGTTGCGAGCTGGGGAACGTTGAACTACCCCTACGAGAAGGAGCAGTTCGAGAGGCTCTGGCCTGCGGACTTCATAACCGAGGGTCATGATCAGACGAGGGGATGGTTCTACTCCCAGCTCGGAACGAGCGTGGTTGCGTTTGGTAAGGCTCCTTACAAGGCAGTCCTCATGCACGGTTTCACCTTAGACGAGAAGGGCAGGAAGATGAGCAAGAGCCTGGGCAACGTTGTTGAGCCTGAGGAGGTCGTGGACAGGATAGGGGTTGATGCATTCAGGCTCTACGTGCTGTCATCCGCCCTCTGGGAGGACCTGAAGTTCAGCTGGAGTGAGGCTGAAAACTACCTGAGAGTCCTCAACATATTCTGGAACACCGTCAGGTTCGCCTACACCTACATGAAGCTGGACGACTTCAGGGAGGTGCCGGTTGACGGGGTCGAGCTCAGGGTTGAGGATCGCTGGATTCTGTCGAGGCTCGAGAGGTTCGTTAGAGTTGCAAGGGAGGCGATGGAGAGCTACCAGCTCCACAGAGTGGTGAGGGAGTTCTCGAACTTCGTGGTCGAGGACTTCAGCAGGTGGTACGTGCAGCTCAGCAGGAGGAGGGTGTGGGAGGAGAAGGACTCTCCTTCCAAGATCGCAGCCTACGCGACGATGTTCAGGGTTATAGACAGGGCCGTGAGGGCAATATCTCCGATAGCCCCGTTCATTGCTGAATACGTTTACCAGAACTTCGTGAAGGAGTTCAGGGATGGCGAGGAGTCTGTGTTCTTCGAGTCCTATCCTGAGGCCGACGAGAGGTGGATTGATGAGGAACTCGAGAGGGACATGGACATCGTGAGGGACATCAGCGAGGCGAGCTACAACGCGAGGCAGCAGGTGGGAATCAAGCTCAGATGGCCTCTCAGGAAGATGGTGGTCGAGGGAGGAGAGGATGTAAAGAAGGCCGTGGAGAACCTGAGGGAGATACTGCTGAACCAGTGCAACGTGAAGGAGGTCGAGTGGGTCGAGGAGTTCGAGAAGAACGTCATCGTGAAGCCGAACTACAGGAAGCTCGGCCCGCTTCTTAAGGACAGGGTCAGGGACTTCGTCAGCCACATAAACTCGCTCTCGCAGGACGAGCTGAGGAGGATCGTCTCCGAGGGAGTGGTTGAGTTCGATGGTGAGAAGTTCAGCGTCCACGAGGTTCTGGAGGTATCTTACGATGCTGGCAGCGACTACAGCGTTGCCGAATTTGGAAAGGGGACTGTATATCTCTACACCGTGATTGACGACGAGCTTAAGAAAGAGGCGTTTGCGAGAGAGCTTGTGAGGAGAATTCAGGAGATGAGGAAGGAGCTCGACCTCGATGTGGATGAGTTCATAAAAACCTACGTCGATGTTGACAGCAGCGAGGTGGAGGGGTGGGTCGACTACGTGAAGGAGGAGACCCGCTCCAAGGAGCTCGTTTTCGGAGAGGCAAGGGGCTACGTGAAGGAATGGGACATCGAGGGCAGGAAGGTCACCATAGGCATCGAGAGAGATGAGGCCTGAAGAGTGGTTCGAGATTTACCACCAAATCCTTTCGGACTTTGGCTTTGATGAGGCCAGAGATGCCGAGGCGGCAAGGCTGATGCACAGGCTCGCGGGAGACAAACTGCTGAGCGAGGAAGAGCTTAGGAGAAGGATTGATGGAAAAGAGGTTGCGGTGATTGGCGGGGCGGTTGAGAGCGAGATCGATGCAGAGGTGATTGTAACCGCTGGAAAGGCGATTCTCAGGTGGGTGGAGCTGTCTTCAAGAATCCCGGACGTGCACGTAACCGACATGGAGGAGCCGGAAGAGCTGCTGGAGGATCTCGAGAGAAAGGGGACGCTCCTCGTCCTTCACGCACACGGAGACAACATGGGCAGGATAAGAGCCGTGGTGCCGAGGATTGGGAAGTTCGTAGCCACCACCCAGCACAGGCCGTTCGATAAGGTATACAACTTCGGAGGGTTCACAGACGGAGACAGAGCAGCAATAATTGCGAAAAGGTTTGGAGCGAGGAGTATCATCCTGCACGGGTTCAGGTTTGAAGGGCGGGGAGTGAAGGGCAAGAAGCTGGTCTGGGCCAAAAGGATTCTCGAGAGAGAGGGTCTGCTTTGAGGATTGCGCAGATAACCCCCTACTATCCACCCCACATGGGCGGGGTTGAGATTCACGTTAAGAACCTCACAAAGGCCCTTTCTGAGAGACATGAGGTTGATGTCGTGTCATCAAACTCCGGCGACGTGGTTGTTCCGAGCATAGACATCCCATACTCCCCCATTCCGGTCATGAAGGTGGATGTTCGGGCTGACATCTATCACGCCCACGTTCCGAGCCCGTTTTTCGCCAACCTGTTCAGGGGGAAGAAGCCGCTGGTGATCACTTATCACAACGACGTGGTGATCCCCGAGAGGGTTTCGGGGTTCAGGCTGCCTGCATTCGGCTCAAGGATCGCAGAATTCGTGAACGAGAAGATCGTGAGGCGAATTCTTGATGAGGCGGATGCCATCATCGCCACAACCCACGACTACGCGCTCACGTCACCGATCCTGAGGGAGTACATGGACAGGGTGCACGTGATTCCAAACGGGATCTGGGTGGACGACTTCGAGTACAGAAGGGAGAAAGAGGACTTCCTGCTTTACGCAGGAAGGCTTGTGGAGTACAAGGGTCTCGGGACGCTCATCTCGGCCCTCGAAGGCAGCGACGTGAGGCTGGTGGTTGCCGGGGATGGAGAGGACAGAGGGAGGTTCGAGAAGCTTGTAGAGGTTAAGAGAGTGAAGGCCGAGTTTCTCGGCAGGGTGAGCTATGACACGCTCAAGGATCTGATGTCGAGGGCTAAAGCGTTGATTCTGCCATCCAAGACGAGGCTCGAGGCTTTTGGAATAGTCCTCCTCGAGGCCATGGCCTCCGGAACCCCGGTGATAGCCTGCAACACCCCCGGAGTGAGGTTTGTAGCACGGCATGGTGGCTTCGTCTTTGACAGCGTTGAGGAGCTGAGGCGGATCATCGAGAGTCTGGATGATGCTGTGGTGAGGAGGATGGGGAGGCGAGGGAGGAGGTACGCTGAAAGGCACGACTGGAGGATGATAGCGAGGGAGGTGGAGAGGGTGTATGAGAGGATTCTGTAAATTTCAGGCCACCAGCGAAAAATCCCTCAAATCCCACACAAGCCCATTTTTGTAAGAGGTCTTCCTTGCAACCACTCCGTGGTAGATCTCATAGCCATCAAGTCCGATCAATTCTGTTTTATCTCTCAGATTTTCGAGAATTCTGTGGATTTCTTTCTTTCCCAGATCTTTCCACTTGACCTCCACCAGCAGAGCCTTTCTTTCACGCATGTCCAACGCAACCAGATCTATCTCATCTCCCTTGTGCCACCATCCTCCAATTTTGGAAAATCTTAAAGGCAGCATTCCCCGTTTGTTGAGTTCAATTAGGAACTGTCGGGCAACATCCTCAAAAATCGTTCCAAGATAACCTGTGTAGTCCTCTTTTATTTCCTCAATATCGAAAATTCCCTCCTCGATCGAGGACAGGTTAGGATATATGTAGCGGAACCAGAACGTGACGAAATTATCTCCAATAAAGTACCTGCCTTTCCTCGATCTTTCGTTTTCTGTTACAGGGATTTTTTTCACGATGAATTCGGTGTCTATTAGGTTTTTCAGATACTGGGTGATGTCCGAATGTTTTGCCCCTATGGATTCCCTTATCTCTTTCGGGGTGTTTCTGCCGAGCGCGATAGCCTCCAGAATCCTCTTATACGTTGTCGAGTCTGTGAATTCGTACTTCATCAGAAAGTCGAGTTCATCCTTCAAAAATGTGTCCGGTTTTTTTAGCTCCCTTTCGAGCCACTTCCAGAAGGGCGGGCTAACTTTTTCCAAATAATATGGAATCCCGTCAGCAAACCCATATATTTCCACCAGCTCTTCCCACTGCACACGAGGGAAAAACTCTCTGAGGTGGAAGAAATTCAGAGGCTTCAGTTTTAGCGAGGCAGTCCTCCTTCCATACAACGGACTCTTGTAGCTCAGGACTTTGTCACTCATCATCGATATAGAGGAGCCCAGAATTATGAGCTTGGTATTTGTACCGCTTAAAATTAAATCCACAATACGCTGAAGCAGCGATACTATTTTCGGGTCTTCTTTAATCAGGTTCGGAAACTCATCTATTACAATGATCTTATCCTTCAGAAAATTAAAATACGCCTCCCAGTCCTCTTGGGAGTAGGAAATGCTCGGAACAACCTTGGAGGCAACACGTTTGAAGTGTCTCAGATTGTCTCCCTCAACGGCAAGGTAGTAGATATGCTCCTTATCTTTCACAGCTTCAAGCACAAGCCTTGTTTTCCCGATTCTCCTTTTGCCGTATACAATAATGAGCTCGAACGAGTTGCTGTCGAGCCTTTCTCTTATAGTCTTCAGCTCATCCATCCTGTCTACGAACTTCATGATAACCTCCGTTATGATAATTCAGATTAACATTTATAGTTTTATCGGTCAACACTTTACAAGAGTTTATGAGTTAACAATTCGATCAAGCCTGTCACGACATTGGCCGTAGAAAAAAGGACGTTCACCCTGAGTACTCCATTTCAGCTGCGGGATAAACGTTAAATTCCTCCTCGCATTTAAGTGGCTGTGAAAAAGCGGATCGCCGTGATCGTCCCGGTATCGGTTTTTGAACCTGCCGAAACTCTGGTAAATTCGGCGAGGCACTTAAGATCACTCGATTTTGGCGATTTTGAGTTCACGATTCTCTACGCATTTGACGGAGATGAGAGCGACGAGAGAGTGAAGCTGCTGAGGAGAGAGGGCGTTGACGTGCTCGCGAGAAACACGAGGAGGGGCAAGAGGGCAGGGGCGATAAATGATGCAATCAGGCATCTAAAAAAATTCAAACCTGACCTCGTGGCGATATTTGACGCCGATTCGAGGCCGGAGAGGGATTTCGTTCTCAGGTGTGCTGGCAGAGTTGAGAGGGATGTTTACATCTCCTCGACTGTCAGGAAGGTCTCCAACCCGTACACGCTAATCGCAAGGGCTGTCGAACTCGAGTACAGGCTGATTGGCTTTTTGCTGAAGGTTTCGGGGTTCAGACAGTTCAACGGACTCATCGGAGTTCTCAACTTCAGGCACCTTGAGAGGTACGGGCTCAGCGAGGACGCGCTGACGGAAGATGCGGACTTCGCCACGCGAATGCACGCTCTCGGGTTTAGGGCCGAGCTTGCGGAGGGCTGCGTTTACGAGCAGTCCCCTGTGACAATCTCGGACTTCTACTCCCAGAGGAAGAGGTGGTACTACGGCGGCCTCGAGCTGTGGAGGTACTTGGACAGAGTTCTCCCCTCCGGAAATCCCCACTTCGTGACCTCCTGGCTCTCGGCACTCACACTCACGTACTTCCCGATCCTGTACCTCCCCTTCGTCCTCCTCTCCCTTCCAGCACTCCTTGCGCTCTACGGAAAAGACGGGGTGCTGGTCTACGCTGGGATGATTCTCTACGCAGTCACCCTTCAGATCGCGTCATTTTCCGCAATGCTTAACTTCCTGCGGAGGGAGGGTGTTGAGTGGAAGGCAATGACAAGGGTGGAGTGAAGAGGCTCGCAGTAGCTGGAGCGATCACAGCCCTGTCCATAATCGCGGTGATGAAGCTCGGTAACGTGAGCCTCGAGGAGTTCAGGTACGCCAAGACGGAATACATAGCTGCAGCCTTCCTTCTGCACGTTCTGTTCTGGTTATTCTGGACTGTGAGGCTCGAGGTCATCTCCTCAATTCTCGGCTACTCTCTGCCCTTCAGGGAGGTCTTCCTCGGTGTTCTGGCGAGCAACTTCGTCGCCGCGATAACGCCGTCATCGGCAGGCGGGGAGCCTGTGAGGGCCAAGGTCCTCGTTGACTGCGGGATGGGTGTCGGCGAGGCGACGGCTTCAATAATGGTGGAAAGATTCCTCGACGCAATATTCTTCTCCTTCTTCCTGCTCGTCATGCTCTCCCTCTCGGGCTTCGCCGTGGGGCTCGGGCTCAAAATAGGGGTGGTCTTCACAGTTCTCATAGCCCTGCTCATAGTCTTTCTCTTCGAGCTTTTCAAGTACCCCGAGAGGGTGGAGAGGTTCCTCAAGTTCATCGAGAAGAGAGTCAGGAGGGAGTTCTTCGTCAGGATAGAGAGGGAGATCTGGATGTTCAGGGATTCTATAAGGACGTTCCTAAGGGACAAGAGCAAGGCGATGACGCTGCTTGCCCTCACGGCCCTGATATGGATCTCCGAGTTCCTCGTACCGTCGTTCGTCCTCCTCGCGTTCACCTGTGACCCGCACTGGATACTCTCCCTCACATCTCAGGCGATACTTGTGATTGCCTCACTCGTACCGCTAACGCCCGGAGCGAGTGGAATTGCCGAATTCGGGTTCTTCTACCTCTACTCTCAGTTCGTTGAGTGCTCTGTCGGAGCGATAGTCGGGGTGTGGAGGAGCATCACCTACGTCTCCAACATCTTGGCCGGGATCGTGGCGAATCTCTACTACTTCAGAAGATTAGTTCTGAAATGATCTTCTCGACATCGAGCCCGAGGCTCTCGAGTTTCTTCTTTGCCCTGCTGTATGCCGTGTAGTTGTAGTTTCCGTTTCTGCGCTTCTCCATGACTGCCTCAAACTCTGCAGGCGATAAAACCTCAGACAGAAAGTCCCTGAGCTCGTTCCTCTTGAAAACCCTCACCGGGACTCTCTCGACAAGCTCAGTCTCCCTGAACACCAAGGCTTCGGTGTTCCAGCAGCTCTCACACTCAGACACAAGTATTCTCAGGTCTTCGAGCCTGTGCCAGGTTCTCTGGCTCATCTCGCCACCGCAGCTGCAGAACCCGCCAAAGCCGCTGGACTCCTCGCCGGGTATTGCCCTGTCGTTGTAAACGAGCACCTTTATCGGCTCGAGGTACATTGCCATCGCCTCAGAATTAGTCGGTTAAGATTAAAAATTTTACACGGGAACAACCTTCTTTACCTCCGGAATCCTCGCCCTCAGCTGCTGCTCAACAAACATTGTGAGAGTGATCTGTGACATCGGGCATCCGAAGCAGGCACCGAGGAGCTTTACTTTAACCTCTCCAGTCTCCTCATTAACGTCAACAACGGCTATGTTACCTCCATCCCTTATGAGAGCAGGCCGTATCTCCTTCTCGATGATCTCCTCAACCTTCTCCCTGAGTCCCATGGGTGGTGGTGGAGGAGCAAGTTAATAAACTTTCCTCACTCCATCGCTATGTCGTCGAAGGGCACGTACTCTTCCGGCACACTCTCCACAAACCCTGCCTCCTCAAACACCCTCTCCTCAACGAAAACAGGAGCCTCGAACCTGAGGGCGAGGGCTATGCTGTCGCTCGGCCTCGCGTCTATCTCGTGGGTTATGTCGTCGTGGGTGATGAATATTCTCGCGTAAAACGTGTTCTCGACGAGGTCGTCTATGATGACCTGCTCTATCCTCGCGTTTAGCCTCTTCAGCATCTCCACAAACAGGTCGTGGGTCATGGGGCGGGGAGGGACAACGCCCTTGAGTGCGGAGTGAATGGCCATGGCCTCTGCCAGACCTATGAATATCTGGAGCATCCTGCCGCTCTCGTCCTTTAGCAGAACGACAGGAGCACCTCCAAAAATGCTCGGTGCCACGTAAACTCCCGAGACCTCAACTCTGTTCATTCAGAACTATTTCTGGCATGAAAATATTAATAGTTTCCCGTCACATTTTTTAATTGTCTCGCCAAGAGCAGCCCATGGTTGACGTCAGGGAGCTCATCCTCTCCAGAATGGGAGAAGAGGGCATCAGGGTCGTTGATGTTCAGGAGATTGACGTCAGCAAGATCAGGCCGGACAAGAGGACGAGGTGGAAGTGCAGGTTTGGGTGCAACTACTTCGGAAAGCGCTACTCGTGCCCGCCCAACGTTCCGGATGACTTCGAGGAGTTCATATCCTCCTACTCGAGGGCTCTGGTGGTGATTTACGAGTTCAGCGACTACATGGAGGACAAGCTCAAGCTCCAGAGAATTCTCCCGGAGATTGAGGCAAGGCTCATATTCGACTACCCGATGGCGTTTGCACTCTTTCCCGGAGGATGCGATTTGTGCGAAAGCTGCGAGTATGAGAGGTCTGGAAGGTGCGTGAAGCCCGAGAGGGTGAGACCGTCCGTCTCGTCCGTGGGAATAATCGTGTCGAGGCTCGGGGTGAAAATAGGGGATGGAAAGTCGGTGGCGATAATACTGCTTGAGTAGCTAATCTATGAGCATGTTCAGCCCCTCTATGAATGCCTCGACGCTCGCCATGATTATGTCCGTCCTCGCACCTCTCGCGGTCACTATCTTATCTCCCTTCTTGAGCTGGACGATCACGTCAACGAGAGCGTCTGTTCCGCCCGTTATGGCGTCGACGTGGTAGCTAACGAGCTCTATGTCCGCGTAATCCTTGATTGCCTTCTTTATCGCGTTTATGGCCGCGTCCACAGGCCCCAGTCCGACTCCCGCCTCGACAACCTCCTTGCCGTTTATCTTGAGCTTCACGCTTGCGGTCGGCATCACGTGAACTCCGCTCACTATTGACAGGTCGAGGAGCTGAACCTTCTTCTCCCTCCTTATCTGCAGTACAGTCTCTACTATCGTCCTTATGTCCGCGTCAGTAACCCTCTTGCCCTTGTCACCAATCTCCTTGATTCTCGCCAGAATCTCCTTCATCTGCTCCGGAGTCGCCTTGTACCCCATCTCCTTCATTATGACCTCAACGCTAGCCCTTCCGGCGTGCTTGCCCAGAATTATCGACCTCTTCCTCCCGATGACCTCAGGCGAGATGGGCTCATACGTCTGGGTGTTCCTGAGGAGGGCGGATGTGTGGATTCCGCTCTCGTGCGTGAACGCGTTGTCGCCAACTATCGGCTTGTTGGGCGGAACCTTGACCCTCGTGAGCTTCTCCACGAGCTTGGATGTTGGATAGAGCATCTCCTTGTTTATTCTCGTCTTGATACCGTAGAGGAACTCGAGGGCCATCACGACCTCCTCGAGCGCGGCGTTTCCAGCTCTCTCGCCAAGGCCGTTCATGGCCACGTGTATTTCATCCGCTCCTCCCTTGACAGCAAAAACTGTGTTTGATGTGGCAAGGCCGAAGTCGTCATGGCCGTGGAACGCCACAGGAACGCTGAAGTTCTCCTTGAGGCTCTTCATCGTCTCGAATGCCTTCTCCGGAGTGAAGACACCAACAGTGTCTGTGAACGTGAGCCTGTCTGCTCCAGCATCAACCGCATGCCTGTAGAGCTCGATTATGAAGCTGAAATCTGCCCTCGACGCATCCTCCCCACCAAACTCGACAACAAGCCCCCTCTCCTTCGCGTACTCTATCGCCCTTACCGACATTTCGATAATATCCTCCCTGCTTTTGCCGGGGAACTTGCTCGAGATGTGGATGTCTGATGAGGGTGCAACCATGAAGATTGAGTCCGCATTCGCGTCTGCAGCAGCGTCAATATCCTCAAACTTTATTCTCGCGAAGCTGCATATCTCAGCATTCAAACCCGCTTCGCTAATTGTCTTTATGGCCTGAAACTCACCTTCAGATGCAATTGCCGTTCCGGCCTCGATGACATCAACGCCCAGCCTGTCGAGGGCTTCTGCTATCATGAGCTTCTGCTCAACGCTCAGCGACACTCCGGGCGTTTGCTCTCCGTCTCTCAGCGTGGTGTCGAGGATTCTGAGTGTCATTGGATAGCACAGAAAAGAATATTGTTTAAAAACCTTTGGTCACCAGAAATGGCCATCTCGTTCGCCTCACAATTTTTTCAATTCTCACATCTGGCACCCTAACCGAGGACCGAGACTGCAGAGCATTTGAGGAGACATCCAACAGCAAATTCTTCTTTTTTGCTGAGTTTCTTGTTGAAACATCTATGCTAACTATGATAACAATGATGGAAAACTTTTAAATAATTCCCTGCAGTATCATAATAATATGCAACCAATCTACACAAGATACTATGGACTTCTCGGAAAATACCTGCTGGAGGATATCTCGCCCGATCAGGTAATTGAGGACATCTCTTCTGTGGAAGACGGCAGCATAATCGAATCTTACTGGATATTCAGACCCTTTGTTGGTGTGAACATAATCAAGGACAGGCTCACTGCGGGAATAAAGTACCTGCTGCTCGAACCAACCCTCACACCGGATGAGTTCGAACTTCTCGAAAAAATTTACTTCGAGCTCGGAAACGTCCTGATACTTAAAGACATAACACTCGACACGTTTCAGAAGGAAAAGATTCTGATGGACGCGTTCGAGGAGATAGTTCAGGAGTTCAGCGTTGACCTCGACCCCGTTTTGAAGATGAAATTCATCTACTACCTATTCAGAGATTTCATAGGGTTCGGCCCGATAGACGGGGCGATGAACGATCCCTACATTGAGGACATAAGCTGCGACGGCTACAACATTCCCGTCTACGTGTACCACAAGAAGTACGGCAACATCCCGACGAACATCTCATTTTCCGAAGAGGAGCTGGACAGGTACGTTCAGGCTCTCGTCCAGATAGCGGGAAAGCACATAAGCTACGGGAATCCCGTAATGGACGCATCCCTTCCAGATGGAAGCAGACTTCAGGCCACCTACGGAACGGAGATAACCCCGAGAGGTTCGAGCTTCACCATAAGAAAGTTCACTGAAGAGCCCCTCACACCGATCGACCTGATAAGATTCGGGACGTACACTGCAGAACAGATGGCGTATTTCTGGCTTGCCGTTGAAAACAAGCTGAACCTGATGGTGGTTGGGGAAACCGCGGCAGGAAAGACCACCACACTCAACGCGATACTTATGTTTCTGCCACCTGATGTCAAGGTGATATCGATCGAGGATACCCGAGAGATTGCTCTGAGGCACGACAACTGGGTAGCGGGAGTCACGAGGGAGGTAACAACCGGAGACGAGAAGTCGATAACGATGTACGATTTGCTAAAAGCTGCCCTCAGGCAGAGACCGGAGTACATAGTGGTTGGAGAGATTAGAGGTATTGAAGCCCAGACGCTGTTTCAGGCGATGTCCACGGGGCATGCGGCGTACTCAACGCTGCATGCAGGAGACATTCACCAGACGATATACAGACTGGAGAGCGAACCTCTGAACGTTCCAAGAAGCCTGATACAGTTCCTTGACATTGTCACGATCCAGACCCAGTGGACGAAGGCAGGGGTGAGAAAGAGGAGGTCGAAGGGAATATACGAGTTTATCGGCGTTGATCCAAACGACAAGAACCTGCTCATAAACGAGGTCTACAGGTGGGTTCCGCATGAGGATGCGTTTTACCTCGTGAGCCCGTCAAAGAAGATAGAGAAAATCGCACTCATAAGGGGTGAATCCCCCGAGGAAACATCCAGCGAGCTGAAAAGGAGAGCGGAGTTCCTTCAGTACCTTGACAAGATCGATGTCAGGGACTTCGTAAAGGTGACCCACATGATTCACTCCTACTACAGAAATCCAGAGGAGACGTTCGAGTACATTGTCAGGGAAGGGATGAGAGGATGACACAGTGGCTGTTCAGAAACGGAGAAACGGAGTTCTCGGAGAAATTCAGCGTATGGGTTCCAAAGAGACTTGTAAAGTTCTACAGAGCGAGATACGAAAAACGCAGAGACAAGTACTCCTGGCTGGAGAGAGACCTCATCTCATCGAGGCTGCCGGTAACCGTTCCCAAGCTGCTTGCCATCGCCCTGTTTTACCCGGCAATCCTGCTTCCGGTCTTCGCGTTCGTTTCGGTGGCCATCTCGAAGAAAATAGGGTACATTTACCTCATGTACTCGAACAAAGAGATCCCCCCGGAGTTAAAGGTAATAAAAGACGTGCCAGTGGAGTTCTCGTTCCAAAAACCAGACGTGTTTGTTGTAGAGGTGCTGTCCTTCGTGATCCTGACGCTGGCGCTGCTGTACCTCACGAGGGTTGCCATACTGAGGTACCCGAGACTTGTCGTGTCCCAGCGGAGGTCGAAAATCGAGTCAACGCTGCCTCATGTTGTTAACATAATGCTGGGAATGACCAAGGGAGGAACGCCTCTCTTGGAGATCATAAAGACTGTGGCGGAGGAGAGAACGGTAACCGGGGAGGTCGGAAAGGAGTTTTCGGTGATCATAAGAGAGGTCATGATGTTCCACAGGGATATAATTTCCGCGATGAGGTACGTGGCAAACACAACGCCATCACCCAAGCTGTCAGAGTTCCTCGAGGATCTGATAAGCGTTGTGGAGGGTGGTGGAAGCCTCAGCGACTTTCTCGAGTTCAAGTCAGCCCACTACATAGAGGAGAGGGAGAGGTACCACGAGATATTCATCAACTCCCTCGAAATACTCGCAGAGGTTTAC